>CAINLJ010000144.1 GCA_903850335.1 uncultured Bacteroidia bacterium
GAGTCGGGAACAAGAATGGCTGTCATCGAGACCGAATTGCTTGGGAATAATGGACAAATATGTGCAACAGCCGTTATAAAATATTTTCTATTTAATGAAAAAAAAGCTTCTGAAGAATATTTCTATCCGGGTTCAGATGCGTTTTTCATTGAGTGATAAAATCAAGCCTAAAAACATAACCTGAGTATGACAGAGGATAGGCAATTGGTAAATAAAGAGTACCTGCTTGAGAAATATCCAGGCAAGGGTGGATGGACCTTTGCTGCAATACCCGAAGTTCTACAGGATAAACATTCCCATTTTGGATGGGTAAGAGTAAATGGTTCAATCGATGGGTTTGAAATAAAAAATTATCACCTGATGCCAATTGGAAATGGTACCTTATTTATGCCTGTAAGAGCTGAAATCAGGAAAAAGATTGGGAAAAAGGAGGGAGATTGGGTAAGAATTGTATTATATGAAGATATTGGCATAACGGATATACCTGATGAATTTCTTCTTTGTCTCCAGAGTGATGAGGTCGCCTTTAACCGTTTTCACGACTTAAGCGAAAGCGAGAAAAAGGAACATTTGGATTGGATTTATTCAGCGAAGAAAGAGGATACCAGAGTTGACAGAATTGCTAAAACACTAAATAAGCTTACCGGATTAAGTTAGGGCTCTATATATCGTTATTTTAGGGCGGTAAGTATAAGAGTAACAAGAAAAGGTACAAGAATTGTCAAAACCATTCCACTGAAGAGTGAAATTATTGCATATTCCTTACCGGAATACTTACTTATAACAGGTAATGTCGTATCCATTGATGTTGCACCACCGGAAGCTATGCCACTTAGATTCCCGAAATTTTTAACCAGATAAGGTGTCATAATAAGTGTAAATATCTCCCTGAACATATTCGCGAGTAACGCAATTAAACCAAGTGTTTCACTCTGAAGTCTGGAGATGAAAATACTTGATAAGCTGTAATATCCAAAGCCGGCTCCAACCGCCAGTACTTCACGGAGACTAAGATTGGGAATGAGAAGAGAAGCTATTGCCACCCCTGAAAACGTACCCACCAGGATGCCGGCCGGGACAAGAATGATTTTAATGTTAATGGTGCGGATTATTTGCCAAGACTTTCTGTCTGAGCCAATGCCCACACCAGCCAGAAACATCAATAAATATAATGTATAGGTACTCCAGTCGGAGGAGGAGGCAAAAGATGGTAAATGCCCCGAAATGCCTATTGCTACCCCTAGTGTAAAAAGGGCAGGAATGATCAGTGTCCCTCTCATCTGGGATGAAAAAAAATTCTGTAGACCAACCGGCTAACCAGAACACTTCCTGCAATTGCACCAAGTGATATGATAATTGCTTCACTTCCCAGACTGGATATATTCTTGATAATCTTCTCATTCGATCCAACCCCAATTCCCAGGAGTAGTAATAAAATATAAATAGCAAGATTTAAGAGTCTTCCATTTAATCGCGTAACTACCGGATATTTTCCAGTAAAAATGCCTGTAATAATACCGCAAAACATTAATCCAAGTATCAGGGTCATTGTATAAATTTTTTTGATGGTTTAAATATTTTTAAAGCTAATTCTACAAATATAGGATCTGCTCCGCACCTTTTTGCCTTAACTGACAGTTTTTTTAAACGAACACGAATTTGTCAAATAAATGGCGCTGTTTCTGTTACAGATTTTAATCAAAAAATAACTGAAATTTAAAATTTATTTTAAGTGTTATACGGTAAATTTGTGAAAACAAAATTACTGGTAATGAATTCAGTTTTTAAGCCAAAATTATATGTAGTCCTTAAACAGGGTTATACAAGACAGCTCTTTCAGAAGGATCTCTTTGCAGGTATAATTGTTGGAATTGTGGCACTTCCACTTGCAATAGCGTTTGCTGTTGCTTCTGGTGTTTCACCGGAAAAAGGCCTTGTCACTGCCGTAATAGCGGGAATGATTATCTCAGTGCTTGGGGGAAGCCGGTTTCAGATTGGCGGACCAACAGGGGCATTTATCGTTATTGTTTATGGTATTGTTCAAAAATTTGGACTGGATGGCCTGATGATTTCGACAGTTTTGGCCGGATTGATGCTCGTTGGATTTGGGTTGTTAAGGTTGGGAGTAATTATTAAATTTATTCCACATCCTTTGGTCGTAGGATTTACAAGTGGTATCGCCCTTATCATATTCTCTACCCAGTTTAAGGATGCGTTAGGCCTTCAGCTTGCAAAGGTGCCGGCAGACTTTTCGGGCAAATGGATTACTTATTTTTCAAATCTTGGGCACATAAACTATTATGCAATCGCTATAACTCTGGCGACTATTTTAATTGCTGTTTATGCGGGTAAATTTTACAAAAAGATTCCAGGCTCATTCATTGCAATTGTTTTTATTACATTAGTTGTGACTTTATTCAAATTGCCCGTTCAGACAATCGCGTCTGTTTTTGGTGATATTCCAAACACAATTAGTTTTCAACTTCCTCATATTGAGTGGGATAATTTTCGGGAATACATACAACCGGCTTTCACAATTGCTATACTTGGAGCAGTTGAATCGTTGCTTTCAGCCGTGGTCGCCGATGGAATGACAAGTGGCAGCCACCGGTCAAATACAGAACTTGTTGCTCAGGGAATAGCAAACATTGTTACTCCATTCTTTGGAGGTATTCCGGCAACAGGAGCCATAGCCAGGACGGCGACAAATATTAAAAATGGAGCTCGCACTCCATTTGCCGGGATTATTCATGCGATTACACTCTTGTTGATCATGCTCGTATTTAGTAAATGGGCAACATTAATCCCTATGCCGTGTCTTGCAGGAATATTAATTGTTGTTGCATATAATATGAGTGAATGGCGTTCATTCGTGAATATTCTTAAAGGATCCAAGTACGATGTTCTCGTTCTGTTAACTGCCTTCCTGCTAACCGTCCTTGTTGATCTGACCGTTGCGATTGAGGTGGGTATGGTATTTTCTGCGATGTTGTTTATGCAACGTATGGCTAAGCTGAGCAACATTGAATCAGTTGACATAGATAATGATATACTTGAGAATTATTCGTCACTGCCAAAAGGTGTTGATGTTTACGAAATTACAGGGCCGTTCTTCTTCGGCGCAGCACAATCCTATAAAGAGACTTTGAAGGATATCGCTGAAGATTCGAAGGTTTTGATACTCCGTATGCGTTACGTGCCATTTATCGATTCAACGGGGATACTCACATTTAAGGAGGTGATACGGGATTTTAAGATGCGAAAGGTGACCATAGTCCTTTCGGGAGTTCGTCCCGAAGTTAGAGCAACTCTAATAGAGTGTGGTCTTGCAGATAAAATCGGTCAGGAACTTGTTTGTGATAACTTTGGAGAGGCTGTAAAAAAGGCCACTGAAGAGCTGGAAAACAAAAAGTTATTCCGGATAAAATAGTATTCCTGGTTAGCCTGAATAATTAATGAATATTTTTAACTTAGTGAACTTTAGAGTTTTGGTGCCTTTGTGGCTGAAGCTTTCATTACCACCAGGACCTTAACAAAGGTTTCACAAAGTATCTGAATCAATCAAGGTTAGTCAGGTTTATTCTAAACTAACCTTATAGACGATCTTTCGAACGGCCGAAGTACAGTTCTCATCTGTTATGGCAGTGTGGAGGTCTGATGGAAAGTAAATGGCAAACATACCGGGTTCAAACCTTGTAAATGATGCATCTGTTTCATAAATTCCAAAATCCTTTTCTTCATTAAACGGAGCAATTAAAGTCTGAGTCCGGAGAGATGCGTATCCCATTAGTTCTGAACCACTAACCCAATATTGTAAGTCGATATTTTTTCGATGTCCCTCCAGTTTGATCCTGTCTTTATTCGTTTGCTCAGAATCAAATACAAGCATTCGTACTTTGTTTTCTATGATTGGATAACTTCCTGGTTTAACAGATGATAGGTCATTGTTTTTCAGGTGTTCGAATGCTTCAGCCATACCGGATGCAAGTGAATAATACAGATGTGCATTTTCAATTCTGTCGATAACCATTGGAAAGATTGGATTGTTAAATTGGGAATAAAGTAAGATGTATAATTATACTCATAAAAAATCCTCCCCGAATTCACGAAGAGGATTCTGGATGAAGTATTTTTAGCTTAATTAGCAGTTAACCGTGCAATATATTTATCTATTGATCTTCCCTGCTCGCTATCGGCGTATTTATCTTTAATTGCCTTATAAGCCTCGAGTGCTTTTTCTTTAGTTCCCATTGACTCATAAAGTATACCTGCTTTCAGGTAATAAACCGGAGAAGTAAATGCATTCGAACTGGTTTTTGCTGCCTTCATATATAAATCTACTGCTTTTTCCTTATTCCCAAGCTCACTGTATGCATCTCCGGTAGCACCTATGGCAACGGGAGCCAGCAGAAGATCCTTGGTTTTAAAATCTTCAAGGAAGTTAATCGCTTCCTTATATTTCCCAAGATGTAAATTAGAAATACCAGCATAATACCGTGCAAGATTGCCCGCCGTTGTCCTGCCATAATCGTTGATAATATCCAAAAATCCAGGAAAGTTTCCATCTCCGTTTAAGGCAAGATTAAAAGAGTCTTTCTCAAAATACTGTTCGGCAGCAAATATCTGCTCTTTGGCTTTCTTTTCTCTTGGAAGTGAGTAAAACCGGTGAGTAGCAAGAAAGAGTAATGCAATTACTACAGCTACACCAAAAATCATCGTAATAATTTTCGAGTTAGCTTCAAAGAATCTTTCTGCGGTTGTCAATGCATGTTCAACTTCCACTAAATTCTCAACCGGTTTAGGTGTCTTTTCCTTAGTCATAATATTTATTCTCTGTTATTTTGCTTTTTTTCAATTCGAATGCAAAAATAAGCGTTTTTACTAAACCACAGCCATTTTTAATTATAAAAATTCTTTTCCGTGATTATATCAATCTTTCAATGGTTTATTGTGTTTTAACGAACCTTTTGACGTTAGTATATGACTTGCATTTTCGTCGCACAAAATAAATTGGTTAGATTTGTGAAAGGAAATTTCAAACCTGAAAAATGTTTATTAGAAATCTCACTGTTGTTAATTATAAGAACCTAATTCAGACTGACTTACAATTCTCTCCTAAACTTAATTGTTTTGTTGGGAATAACGGAGTCGGAAAAACAAATCTTTTGGATTGTTTATTCTATCTCTCATTTTGTAAGAGTTGCTTTAATCTTCCTGATAGTCAAAATGTTCGGCACAATGAAGATTTCTTTGTCATTCAGGGTAAGTATGATTATGAAGGTGAGCCTGAGGATATTTATTGCGGGTTTAAATCCGGACATAAAAAAGTCTTCCGACGAAATAAAAAAGAATATGAGAGGCTCTCTGATCACATTGGATTTATCCCTCTTGTGATGATTTCTCCTGCAGATTCCTTTCTGATTCAGGGTGGAAGTGAGGAGAGACGACGGTTCATGGATAGCGTGATTTCCCAGTATGACCGGCAATATCTCGATTGGCTCCTAAAATATAACCGTGCATTGTTGCAACGAAACAACCTGCTTAAGTTTTTTGCGTCCAATCATCAGTTCGATGCAGACAGTCTTGAGGTGTGGAACGAACAATTAATCTTTACCGGAGAGAAGATTTTTAAAAAAAGAGTCGAATTTATTCAGGAACTACTTCCTGTTTTTCAAAGATATT
This sequence comes from uncultured Bacteroidia bacterium, assembly GCA_903850335.1. Taxonomy (GTDB): domain Bacteria; phylum Bacteroidota; class Bacteroidia; order Bacteroidales; family Prolixibacteraceae; genus JAAFHB01. The sequence goes on from CAINLJ010000144.1 coordinate 5,683, forward strand.
ACGATTTTATTTGCGAGGGAAACGAAAAAGTAGATCTGGAATACATATCGCAACTTAAGAATCAGAATTTTAGAGAATTACTTAGGGAGTCTGCAGCAAAAGATTCTGTACTTCAATATACAACAGTCGGGATTCATAAAGATGATCTGGACTTGAAACTCGCAGATAACCCGATAAAAAAACTGGGATCACAAGGACAGAATAAAACTTACCTTATCTCTCTCAAGTTTGCTCAGTTCGACTTCATCCAGAATGTGAATAAAGTAAAACCTATCTTATTGATGGATGATATCTTTGATAAACTGGATAGTTCACGCGTTGGCCAGATTGTAAAGCTTGTTTCTGATAGCAATTTCGGTCAGATTTTTATTACAGATACCAACAGGGAACATCTGGATGGAATTATAAGGGAAGTTGGCGGTAGGGATTATAATATTTTCCTTGTTTCGGCAGGACTGATCTCATTAATGTAATCATTTATTAATTAGCAACATGAGAAGGAGTGAATTTCAATCCCTTGGAAGTGCGATAAAGGAATATCTTAAAGAAGAGAAACTGGATGGTAAGATTGCAGAAATTGATGCTGTTAATTTGTGGGAATCAATAATTGGGAGACAAATTGCCAGGGCAACCTCTTCTATATATATTAAAGACGGAACCTTGTTTGTGCACCTTAAATCTTCTATCGTCCGTAATGAACTTTTTATGATGCGAAATGAAATAATCCAGGCTATAAATCAACAAATAGGCCGTAGGGTTGTAAAATCCATCGTATTAAAATGATCCTGTAATTGTTGTTTTCAATACTTTTTATCCTGATAATTCAATTTCATATGGCTGTCGATTTCTCAAAAATACCAACTCCCTGTTATCTCATAGAGGAAGAATTACTTCGGAAAAATCTTTCGCTGATTCAGTCTGTTAAAGAAGCGGCAGGAATTAGCATTATCCTTGCTTTTAAGGGGTTTTCAATGTGGCGTACCTTTCCCATCATCCGTGAATATATTTCCGGTGCTGCGGCAAGTGGTGCCTATGAGGCAAAACTAGCTGCAGGGGAGATGAAAACACTCGCTCATACATACTCTCCGGCATTCCATGAAAAAGATTTTCGTGAGGTCATGGATAATTCATCTCACATCACATTCAATTCATTGACCCAGCTAGAGCGGTTTTTACCCTTGATTAATAATTATTCACCAAAGATATCAGTCGGTCTTCGGGTTAATCCTGAATTTTCGGAAGTTGAGACTGCTCTTTATAATCCTTGTGCTCCAGGAGCCCGTTTAGGTGTTATTGCCAGTCAGTTGGGAGAAAAGTTACCTGAAGGAGTTGAAGGATTGCATTTTCATACCCTTTGCGAATCGGGAGCAGGGGATTTGGTAAAAACATTGGATGCATTTGAATCAAAATTTGGCAAATTTCTGAATCAGATAAAATGGGTAAACATGGGTGGGGGTCATTTGATGACGCGTTCAGATTATGATATTCAATTGTTAATCAATACGCTGAAGTCTTTCCGTCAAAGGTGGCATAATCTTGAGGTTATCCTTGAACCTGGAAGTGCTTTTGCCTGGCAAACAGGTGTCCTGGTCTCCGAAGTTGTGGATATTGTCGAAAATAAAGGTATAAAAACTGCAATACTGAATGTATCCTTTACTGCACACATGCCCGATTGCCTCGAGATGCCATATAAACCAAGAATTAGAGGTGCATTTCAGGAGCCTGTAATTGGAAAGCCAACTTATCGGATGGGAGGAAACTCCTGTTTGGCAGGTGATTATATGGGTGATTGGTCCTTCGAATCAGAACTTAAACCTGGTGACAAAATAATCTTCGAAGATATGATCCATTATACAATGGTCAAGACTACAATGTTCAATGGCGTTCCTCACCCTTCAATAGGAATTTGGAACGAGACCGATGGATTTTCTTTATTAAGGTCTTTCGGCTACAGTGATTATAAATCCCGGATGGCCTGAACAACCGATTCAGTATTAAAGTCTCTTGAACCATTAGTTCGGATTTCACAAAAAAAAAATCAGTTTAAATGAACTATCTGTCGCATATTTATTTATCAGGAGACTCGGAAGATATTATACTAGGGAATTTTATTGGAGATTATGTAAAGGGACAGCAGTTTCTCAATTATCCATCCGAAGTTGCCAGGGGTATTTATTTGCACAGGCAGATAGACTCCTTTACGGACTCTCATCCTGTTGTAAATGAGTGTATCGTAAAACTACGGCCTATTTTTGGTAAGTACTCCGGAATCGTGATTGATATTTTTCTTGATCATTTTCTCGCATCAAACTGGTCTGATTTCTCGTTTGAGAGGCTCTCTTCATTCACGAAAAGGTTTCATGCAATACTTTTGGCGAATTTTTTCCAGCTACCCACTCAGGTGAGAAATTTTGTCCCATTTTTAATTCAGCACAAAAGACTTCAGTCGTATGCAACTTTGGAGGGTGTGGAAAAAACTCTACGGATCATGGCAAAACATACCTCGTTACCGGCAGAGACGGAAGCAGCAATACAAATACTGGAGAATGAATATTTGTTCTTCCGGGATGCATTTAACAGGTTTTTTCCTGAAATTGTAAGTTTTATAGAAGCAAAGGGTGATTTCATAATTCGCCGTCCTGTTTTACCTAATATTTTCCGTTCTGCTTGCATCCAAACGCAGAAAAATAAATAACAGAATAGTAAATGCCCAAAGAGACGATCCACCATAGCTAAAAAAAGGAAGTGGTATACCAATGACTGGAGCAATCCCTATCGTCATGGATATATTGATCGCAATGTGAAAGAATAGAATACAGGCAACACCATAACCATAAACCCTGCTAAATTGGGATCGCTGTCGCTCTGCAAGTGTAATAATTCGGGTTAAAATCAACAGAAACAAGCCCAGGACAACCGTCGAACCGAGGAAACCCCATTCTTCCCCAACAGTACAAAATATAAAATCCGTACTCTGCTCAGGAACAAAGTTGTACTTTGTCTGAGTCCCCTTGAGAAAGCCTTTACCTATAAAACCACCGGAACCGATAGCAATTTTAGATTGATTAACGTTGTAACCCTTACCTAATTTGTCAATCTTTATTCCAAGCACCTGATCTATTCTGTCCCGCTGGTGAGGTGCCATGACATTTTTGTAGAAATAATTCACTGACATTGAGATACATATTGCAAATATAAAAAAGAGCAAAATGCGCCATACCTCTCCAATACGTTTAAGTATCCCATAAATTATTACAAGGATAGCAGTTATGCCGGTAGTAGTAACAAGAAGTTCCAGTGGTGCACCACCAAGATCCAGAATTGTATTCCCAAGCCAGATAACACCAAAAATTCCAATTATACCAAGGTACCCGATAAGTGTTTCCTTAAGGCTTTGACGCAGAACGCCATATGCTCCAACAGAGATAGTCAGAAGGAACAATAAAAGTTTGAACTGGTCCAGAACAAGCGAAAGGATAAAAAGTGCTGCAGCTGCGAATCCCCAAAAAAGTACCATGCCATTCAACCCTTCCCTGTAAAAAACAAATACAAACACAGCAAAAACCAGAGCAGAACCGGTATCATTTTGCATGATTATAAGCAAGGCCGGTAACCCTGTCAGCGCAAGAAGTACTATGTAGGATCGAAATTTTTGTAACTTAAATTCATATTGGCTTATACACTTTGCCAGTGCTAAATTGGTCGCAAATTTTCCTAATTCTGCTGGTTGAAGAGCGATATTTCCGAATTCAAACCAAGCCCTGGCGCCATTGATCTCTTTTCCTACGAACAGGACGGAGATAAGAAGTACAATTGTTACTGCATAAATATGGTATGCAAATGCCGAGTAGAATTTACTGTCAACAAATAGTACCATGATGGCAAGAACGATACCTGCAATGATCCATATTAACTGTTTACCATACTTTTGGCCCATATCCAATATACTTTGATGCTCCTCGCTATAGACTGCGGCATAAATATTTATCCATCCAAGTATAACTAGGGACAAGTAAAGAAGGACTGTTGCCCAGTCAAGGTTCAACCATATATTATTATTTGCTTTCAATCGCCGGTTTCAATTTTCATTGTTGAGATTAAATCAGAATTTACCATCGCATCTTCGAAATGCTGCCTTGAAGGAGAAATTCTTCCCTTTATGTATTTTTCAATGATCAGACTCGCGATAGGTGCTGCATAACGTGCTCCCACAACTCCATTCTCTATATAAACTGCAATTGCAATTTTAGGATTTATTTTAGGGGCAAAGGCTACAAATGCCGAATGAGGTTCACCATGCGGATTTTGAATTGTGCCTGTTTTGCCACATATCGTTACACTATCCACCTTGGCAGAACTTCGCGCAGTTCCAATTTCAACTACCTGCTCCATTCCATCTGCAATCATCTCATAATTTTCGATTCCTGCCATTATTGTATGTTTATCAAATTGCAATGAATCCTGTGTACCATCATAATTTTGTATACTTCTCACAAGATGAGGGTCGATATAATAACCCCGGTTTGCAATCAATGAAACCAAATTGGAAAGCTGGAGGGGGGTGACTAGCAATTCACCCTGACCTATAGATAAAGATCTAATTGTCATCGAATTCCATCCACCATGACCATAGATCTTATCGTAATAGGAAACAGAGGGAACACTTCCCGAAGTCTCGGCATAGAGATCTCCTCCGATTTTTTTGCCTAGTCCCATCTCAAGAAGCGAATTACGGAATGCTTCAAGTCCTTCCGCCGAATTTGAAAAATGATTGATCTCAGATCTGAATGCCTGCCAAAAAAATGAATTACAGGACTCACGGATTGCAGATGCCAAACCCAAAGGTGTTTCATGGTTGTGGGTACATTTGATTGGAGTTGAACCAGGCCCTGAACAGGAATAGCGCACAGACTGCAGTACTCCATCCTGAAGACCGATCAGTGCATTGGCGAGTTTAAAAGTGGATCCGGGAGGGTAGGAGGAGGTAATAGCCCTGTTTAACATTGGTTTATTTGGATCGTTCAGAAGTTTCGCATAATTTTTGGATCGCTCACGTCCTACAAATAGTCCGGGATCGAAGGTAGGAGAACTTGCCAAAATCAGAATTTCTCCTGTAGACGGCTCAATTGCAACGATACTTCCAACTTTTCCGCTCAGTAATCTTTCTCCATAGGCTTGCAAATCAGCATTTAGTGTGGATATCAGATTTTTGCCAATTACAGCCGCAGTATCAAGACGTCCTAATTCAAAAGATCCTTTCACCATTTGGTGTACATCAACCATCTTATAGGAAATTCCCTTCACCCCTTTAAGTTCATCTTCGTATGCCCTTTCAATTCCACTTCTGCCAATATAATCACCATTTTCGTAATAATGATTGGCATCTATGGCCTTCTGATCTACCTCACCAACATACCCGAGGACATGTGCCGCTATTTTAGTGGGATACTGCCTTAATGTACGTGCCTGGATATAGAATCCCGGGTATTTGAATAATTGTTCCTGCAATACGGCATAGGTTTGCGAGGAAAGCTGTTTAATCACCGGTGATGGTTTGAACCTTGAATAATTCTTCGCCTTTATAATTTCATTCACAAGTTCCTCCTTTTCGACACCAACTATTTGGCAGAACGCAAGCGTGTCGAATGATTTCATTTCCCTTGGCGTGATCAATACATCGTATGCGGCCTGATTAAAAACCATTAGTTTTCCGTTTCTGTCATAAATGACTCCACGTGCAGGATAATTTACTTCTCTACGCAAAACATTACTTGCAGCTGAAATTTTATAAGAGGAATCCAAAACCTGAATATAAAACAGCCTAAGGACTATTATCACGAATGTAAGTGAGAACAAGCCTATAACCAGATATTTACGTTTACTAAAGACGTCCACGGTTTGATGAATTTATGGGCAGGTTACTAGTTCCGGAAAATTAAAAACTGGCTCAGTACGATTAAAATGATGGATAATACAGAGCTAAGAACGACCCGCAGCAAGGTAATCAGAAATCCCTGAAAAGTAAAGGCTTCAATAAAAAAAAGAAAAAGATGATGTATGACAACTAAAAATGTCACATAGGTTGCGAACCAATTAAATCCCATACTTTTTACTCTTGGAGAATCTACAGAATCAAGTGTCTCCCGCGAAGTCAATAATCCCAGAATACCTGGTCTTACAAAGCCAATAAGTAAGCAGGCAGAGGCGTGTACACCTGGAGTATTTGTGAAGATATCAACTGTAAATCCCAGGCCTAAGGAGAGAAAAAGAAGTAGTGATCTTGGCGTATCGAAAGGGAGCAGAACGATGAATAAAATATACATGAATGGTGCAACCACACTGGCAATCAGGAATTTGTTAAATATCAGCACCTGCAATATAACAGATACAACGAAGATAATTATATATTTAACCGGATTAATTACCATACTTATTTAGTGATTCGAGTTGCTTTATTTCATTCATCTGCTTGTTTTCTACAAGGCCGACAATAACCAGATTTTTAAAATCAGCAGCCAGCATTACCTCTATTTTGTAGAAATTACTCCCTGTTCCTATTGAGAAGTCAGAAATAGTACCGATGATGAGCCCCTCAGGAAAGCTGGATGAGTATCCTGTGGTAACAACTGTATCTCCGTTTTGCACAGGAACATGATAAGGCATCTCATTTAACTGAACCCGCCGGTAATCCTTTCCATCCCATGAAAGTGAACCAAAATAGTCATTTCTCTTTATCTTGGCGCTGATTTTCCACTTACTGTTCAATAATGAAATCACGGTACTGAAATTTTCTGATACGTTAGTTACCAGACCAACGACCTGACCATTTGCAATAACTCCCATATCAGGTTTGATCCCATCATGCCGACCTTTGTTCAGTGTTAAGAAGTTGTGCTGCTGATTTACGGAGTTATTCACTACCCTTGCAGTTGTAAACCGGTAAACTGCCTTTACAGAGGAGTCTTTTGCAATCCGGGGAAGATAAATAGAATCTGAAGCCTTATAATTTCCACGGTTCGATTTAAGCAACATCTCCTGAAGGGCCGTTCTTAAAACGGCATTCTCCTCAGCCATTTTAAGGTTCACCTGTTTAAATTCAAATATCTGAGTGAAAGATGAAAATTTCTCAAATAACGTTCCACTAATGAAATTACCCGAATCAAAAAAAGTTGCACGTTGGTAACTATTGTAAGTCACCACCATGGACAGTGTAAGCGTTTCCAATAGAATAAACAGAAAAACAACATGATACCGGTAGATGAGCTTAAATAAGTTCTTCATTGGCAATTAGGAGGATGAATTTGTCCTTTCTGTTATTCTGGATTACCGGAGCAGGAATGCGAATTTATCAACATTCTTTAATGCAACACCGGTACCACGAGCAACTGCCCGCAATGGATCATCGGCAATATGGAACGGAATATTTATCTTGTCATACAGTCGTTTATCCAGGCCACGCAACAATGCACCTCCACCGGCAAGCCAAATACCACGGGTTACAATATCTGCATATAGCTCAGGAGGAGTCTGCTCCAGGGCACTTATAATGGCGGTTTCAATTTTTGAAATTGATTTATCAAGACTATGAGCGATCTCCTGATAGGATACCGGAACCTCGATAGGAAGAGCTGTCATCTGATTTGGTCCGCGAACAATATAATCCGCTGGTGGATCATCAAGTTCTGACAATGCAGAACCTACGTTGATTTTGATATCTTCTGCTGTACGTTCACCTATTTTTATATTGTGCTGATGACGCATATATTCGAGAATATCCGCAGTTAAATCATCACCTGCAATACGTATTGACTTATTTGTAACAATACCACCCAGAGATATTACTGCAATTTCAGTGGTCCCACCACCAATATCAACAACCATATTACCTTCCGGTGCTTCAACATCCAGTCCGATACCAATTGCGGCTGCCATTGGTTCATAAATCATATAAACATCGCGCCCTCCAGCATGCTCCGATGAATCACGTACCGCTCTGATTTCTACCTCCGTCGAACCTGAAGGGATACAAATAACCATTTTAAGTGCAGGAGAGAAGAATCTCTTTTTGGGATTGATCATCTTGATCATCCCGCGAATCATTTGCTCAGCAGCATTAAAATCTGCGATAACACCATCCTGCAAAGGTCGGATCGTCTTCAAATTGGCATGTGTCTTACCCTGCATCTGTCTTGCTTTTTCTCCAATAGCAACCAGCTTGTCAGTTTTCATATCAATGGTAACAACCGAAGGCTCATCAACAACAACCTTCCCGTTGTAAATGATGATTGTGTTAGCCGTACCAAGGTCGATAGCAATTTCCTGAGTCAGGAATGTAAATAAACCCATATCAACTTCTTTATATCTGAATTTAATTATTAATCAATGTTTGAAATGTCTGAATCCTGTAATGACCATGGACATTTCATGGTTATCACAAAACTCGACAGAAAGCTTGTCCCTAATTGAACCTCCGGGTTGTATTACCGATTTAATCCCTTCGTTATTGGCAATTTCAACACAATCCGGAAATGGGAAGAATGCATCTGAAGCCATTACGGCTCCATTGAGGTCGAACCCGAAAGATTTTGCCTTTTCAATAGCCTGCCTTAATGCATCCACACGTGAAGTTTGTCCAACTCCGCTTGCAAGCAACTGTTTTCCTTTTGCCAGTACAATAGTATTTGATTTTGACTGTTTAACCAAACGATTGGCAAACAATAAATCATTAATTATTTGGTTATTGGGCGAAATCTTAGTTACAGGTTGTAAATCCGCAGCAGTTTCTCTCTTAAGATCGCGGTTTTGAAGAATGGTACCGTTTAAAACACTCCTATATTGAATATCAGGCAAATCAACATTTTTTCTTACCAGAATAATCAGGTTTTTCTTCGATTTAAGAACTTCGAGCGCTTCATTATCGTAGGAAGGAGCTATGATTACCTCAAAAAAGATCTTTCCTGCTTCTTCTGCAGTTGCCCGGTCCACAGTGCCGTTTGTTACAAAAATGCCTCCATACGCTGATACAGGATCGCCCGCTAAAGCCTGAAGATAAGATTCATATACAGTTTCGCGTGATGCGCATCCACAGGCATTGTTATGCTTTAATATGGCAAAGGTAGTTTCACTGAACTCATCAATCAGATTAACAGCTGCATCTATATCGAGGAGGTTATTGTAGGAGATTTCCTTTCCTGCCAGTTGATCAAACATAGCCTCAAAGTTGCCGAAAAACTCACCTTTCTGATGGGGATTTTCCCCGTAACGCAGCTGTTTGGACTTTGTAAAGCTTTGTCTGAACTGAGCTGGCCATTCCCCTGCAAAATAATTATAAATCGCAGTATCATAATGAGACGAGGTAGCAAAGGCCTCAATGGCAAACTTCCTTCTGTCAGCAAGACCAGTATTGCCTTCTCCGGTTTCAAGTAATTCAGAAAGCGAAGCATATTGTCCCTTATTCGAAATAATAACAACATCATTAAAATTCTTTGCAGCTCCCCTGATTAAGGAAATTCCTCCAATATCAATCTTTTCAATGATTTCTGCATCTGATGCTCCTGAAGCTACAGTCGCTTCAAAAGGATATAAATCAACGATAACGAGGTCTATTTCAGGTATATCATATTGTGAAAGCTGGGATAAATCACCTTCGTTCTCACGACGTGCAAGTATTCCCCCAAATACTTTTGGATGCAGAGTTTTTACTCTTCCGCCCAATATGGATGGGTAAGTTGTAAGTTCTTCAACAGCTGTAACTCTAACATTTAAACTCTCAATAAAATCTTTTGTGCCCCCTGTAGAATATAATTTAACACCAAGTTTATCGAGTTTAGAAATAATTTCATCGAGTCCATCTTTGTGATATACAGATATTAAGGCAGATTTTATCTTTTTCAATTCACTCATTATAACTTTCTTAATAATTTTATGCAAAGCTAATAAAAACCTTTAATTTTTTAGCAGGTATTTTTACACCGGTCTTATCATTTTTTCTCAATTGATTTGACGGAGGCTGTGAAGGAAGCAAATTTTGAGTATTTTTAAAGAGTATTAAATCAATGATATGTTAATTTTCCGGCTGATTATTGAGAGTTTTAGGTTTGCTTATAGTTCATTGGTAGTTAACAGATTGCGAACTATTCTCTCTTTACTTGGTATAACAATAGGTATTTTTTGTATCATCTCTGTATTCACAATTATTGATTCCCTTGAAAGAACTGTCAGAGAAAGTATGTCAAAACTGGGGAGTAACGTGATCTATGTCCAAAAATGGCCATGGGCAGCACCTCCGGGAGAAACAGAGTATCCGTGGTGGAAATATCTGAACCGCCCGGAGCCAAAAATGAGTGAGACACTGGATATTTTGCAGCGATCCAGTCTGGCCCAATATGCCGTTTTTAATTACGGATTTAGTGTGACAATTAAAAATGGAGGTAATGTGGCGGAGAGTGTTCAGATCATTGGGGCTTCACATGGTCTAATCGAGACATGGAGCCTCAAAATTGCAGCAGGACGACCCATAACAGAGCAGGAATTTAATGCGGGAACAAATTTTGTAATGCTTGGATCGGACATTGCAGAATCCCTGTTTCCAATAGGAAATCCTGTAGGTAAATTTATAAAGATCCAGGGATTTACTTTGTTTGTTGTCGGCACATTCGAGAAAATGGGGGATGATGTTTTTGGAACAAGTATGGATAAGCGGGTACTGATTCCTGCAAGGTTTGCGGCCCGAATGGTCGATCCACGCACAGAATCAGGACAGAATATTATTGTCAAAGGGAAGGCAGATGTTCCGGTGAACCGGCTTTCAGAAGAACTTGAAGGTATAATGCGTTCAATAAGGAGAATTAAACCATCAGCTGAAAATGATTTTGCACTTAACGAAGTAAGCCTTATTTCCGGACAGCTCGATGGGTTATTCAAGGTTTTTAATGTGGCAGGGTGGATAATCGGAGGATTTGCAATTCTTGTTGGGGGGTTTGGAATTGCCAATATAATGTTTGTTTCTGTGAAAGAACGGACCAAGATAATAGGCCTTCAAAAAGCAATGGGAGCAAAAAGCAGGTTTATCCTGCTTGAATTTCTTTTTGAGGCAAGTATACTATCCTTGTTTGGAGGAATTATTGGGCTCCTGATTATCTGGTCTCTGACGTTTGTTGTTAGCAAAGTATATGATTTCAATCTCGTACTGTCCGTTGGAAATATTGTTACCGGACTTGCAATCAGCATAGTGATTGGATTAATTGCAGGCTTGGTTCCAGCCAGAGCCGCTGCTCATCTAGATCCGGTCACTGCTATGAATGCGGTGTAGGGGCTGCCCGGTCCTTGCTGCTTGCAGTTGGCGTCTGGCCACTTCCTACTTGCTACTTGCAACTGGCTGCCGGCAACTTGCTCATGGTTCCTGGCGACTCGCTGCTCGCATCTTATTTCCAGCTCTACGCTTAAAGCTCCTTGCACATTGCTCCACGCTCCATACTCATTGCTCCAAGCTCCTTTCTCCCTGCTCCTTTCTCAATTCTCCTTTCTCAATTCTCCCTGCTCAGCACTCCCTGCTCCTGGCTGCCTGTCATAAGACGTTCAATATTATTTGTCAGGTCAATAAATTCCTCAACAGAAAGCTGTTCCGGGCGCCTTGTAAGTAAGATTGAATCCAATTCTTCAACACGGGGTGAAAAGGATTTAATACTGTTTCGCAGCATCTTACGTCTTTGATTAAAGGCTTGTTTTACAACGCGAAAAAACAGTTTCTCATTACACCCAAGCTCCGTCCTTCCATTGGCAGAAAGACGTATTACCGCTGACTGTACCTGAGGGGGAGGATCAAAAACGTGAGGCGGGACGTCAATTAAATACTCCACATTGTACCAGGCCTGCAGAAATACACTTAGAATTCCATAGACTTTTGACCCCGGCCCTGAAGCTATCCGCATGGCAACCTCCTTTTGCAACATACAGACAATCTCTGGAATGAGGTCTTTATTCTCCAAAACCTTAAAAAATATCTGCGACGAAATATTATAAGGCAGGTTCCCAATCAATGCAAAAGGCTTGTCTGATACTTTTTCTGCAAGATTAATACGGAGGAAATCGCCTTCAATGATATGACCCTCCAGCCTTGGGATATATTGACGAAGATAAACCACGGATTCGTGATCTATCTCAATCACAAAGGTCTCATAATCATTGTTTTCAAGAAGAAAGTCAGTCAATACCCCCATTCCGGGACCAATCTCAAGGACCTTTTCTATGTTTTGAGCCTTAAGATGATTAACTATATCCCTGGCAATATTTTTGTCGGTAAGGAAATGCTGACCTAATTTCTTCTTTGGTCTGACAAACATTTTGTTTTTTTAAGTGAAAAAGATTAATCCGGGGATTGATGAGAAATTCAATTGCTTCCAGGATTCTGCGTCAAAAGTACAAATGTAAATACAAAAAAACGCTACTTTTACGCAAAAGTAGAACAAGTGTCGTTATTGAATACTGAACTGTTTATTGCCCGTCGTATTTTCTTTGCCAGGGGAACTTCGAGAAAGTTCTCTGATTCTATAGTTTCATTTGCAGTTTTTGGAATAGCCTTCGGCCTTTTCGTAATGATACTTGCTGTAGCGATCGTAACGGGTTTTAAGAAGGAGATCAGGAATAAGGTCATAGGTTTTGGTTCCCATATTCAGCTTGTTAACTATGATTCAAATTCCTCCTATGAAACTGTACCCGTTTCAAAAAACCAACCCTGGTTAGAAGAGATTCGTACCCTTCCAGGCATAAAAAATGTTCAAAGTTTTGCCACCAAGCCCGGAATAATAAAAACAGATGACGAAATCCATGGGATAGTTTTAAAGGGCATTGGTGCCGATTTTGACTGGACATTTTTTAAGGACAATCTCATCGAAGGGACTCTGTTTACAGTATCTGACAGTATTAAAACCGATAATGTCTTAATTTCCCGCCAGGTAGCATCCTTACTTAAATTAAAAGTTGGCGATCCTCTTTACACCTATTTTCTGAATGAGGAGAGCAAAACCCAGAAAATGCGTAAATTTAAAATCTGTGGCATTTTCAGTACAAGCCTTGAGGAGTTTGACCGGTTATTCGTTCTTGCCGATATCTCGCATGTCAGGAAATTAAATGACTGGAGTGCCGGTCAGATTAGCGGTTTTGAGATTGCCATCCGGGATTTTAAGGAACTCGACCCTATGGCCCGCAAGATCAGAAATATCACACTAAAATATTCAAAGGAAGACGATACAGTACTTCGTCCAATAACAATTACATCAAAATATCCGCAGATCTTCGACTGGCTTAACCTCCTCGATATGAACGTATGGATAATACTCGGATTAATTATTATGGTGGCTGGATTCAATATGGTAAGTGGATTGCTGATTTTAATTCTGGAGAGGACGACGATGATAGGTGTCTTAAAGTCTCTGGGAA
>CAINLJ010000145.1 GCA_903850335.1 uncultured Bacteroidia bacterium
ACGTTAAAAGTCAGATATTTTCATTTAAAATTATGAGGCAGAACTTTTTCAAGCAATATCAAGCAATTAAAAAGAGTTATATAGGAGAGTAATCGGGAGTTGTGAAACTCCAACCTCAAAACAGATAACATTGGAACATGATTAAATAATAATAAGGTACAGAGTACCGCAAGATTTGTAGGAATGATGAATATGCGTTGTTAGGAGGTACAGAGTACCGCAATATCAGTGCTTCCTAAACACATCATCAAAGAGGATATTGCGGTACGCTGTACCTGGTCCGACTACATTTTAATTTCTGTTCTACAAATATAAACTGAGCTGTGTGTATATCTGTTAACGCTTCAACAGATTTTATCTCAATAATTACTTTGTTCTCAACTATCAAATCAAGTCTGTAACCAATCTCCATCTTAATTTTTCTTTGCGGACCTTACCGCTTTTTTTCTTTGCGGACCTCAGCGGTTAAGTTTTTTTCATACCTGATCTCGCTAGTTTTGCAAGACAAGGAAGGAAATATAAAATAAACATCAACCATTCAATGAATTAGGCGAATCTACCTTTGTCTGACAAGCCAGTCAAACCACTTATCCATACCTTCGCCAGTTCTGGCAGATACAAGGATAAACTCGAGTGAAGGGTTAAGGGAACGGGTATAGGAGATAGCCTTCTCCGTGTCAAAATCGACATACGGGAGAAGATCAGATTTGTTGATCAGGCAAAGGTGCGACGACTGGAACATATAAGGATATTTCAGAGGTTTATCATCACCCTCAGTAACACTTATTACTACAACCCTTTTAAATTCACCAAGGTCAAACAACGCAGGGCAGACAAGATTACCTACGTTCTCAATAAACAGCATCGATCCATATTCAATTTCAAGCCTTTCAAGTGCAAGCTCTATCATCCGGGCATCAAGGTGGCAACCTGAACCGGTGTTTATCTGTATGGCCGGAGCGCCGGATTTCTCAATCCTGTCAGCATCCAGGAGTGTCTGCTGATCTCCTTCAATGACTGCAATTTTGTGATCCTTGATCAGTGCCTGGATGGTCTTTTCAAGAATAGTTGTTTTTCCTGAACCTGGAGAACTGACCATATTCAGACAAAGCACCTTTCTGCCTTCAAAAAACCTCCTGTTAAGTTTTGCAAGCTTGTTATTCTGCGAAAGAATATCCATGTTCAGATTAATGACTTTTTGATTGGCATGATCATGACTATGGGAGTGACCTGCTCCCTCGTGTTCATGATTATGAGAATGTCCATGGTGATCATGGTCACTTCCATGATCATGGTGATGGTCATGACCAGGTCTGTGATCATGATGGTGATGATGTCCGTTTTCATGATTGTGGTCATGTATCCTGAACTCGCCTGTTTCGCTGCATCCGCATGTTTCACACATAATATTTTAGTTTTAATTTATATCATTCAATAACTAAAGACATCACCCTGAATTCATCACCACCTCTGATTTCAGAGGGGAAACACTGGCATTGGGGGCAGGCAGCCATGCGGTGATTCATCTCAAAATCTATTTCACACCCTGAACATCTTCCTTTACCGGGAATTCTTAAAATAGTAACGGTAGCCTGATCAAGGATTGACCCTTTAACGAGCAACCCAAGTGCAGAGTCGAAAGCATCGGCATCAACTCCACTAAGATCCCCAACCTCGATTGTAATCTCCTGAATAGATCCGGCATTGTTTTTCCCGGCTTCACGCTGTGCCAGGTGAATAACTTCAATAGCCATAGAAAACTCATGCATACTCAGAATTATTAACAGATACGCGGGAGCTGGTCACCCGACAATGAATCGACAATTCGTCGCCCTCCGGTTTCGTTCCGGAGCACTACCTTTCCAGAATGATCGCTAACAACTTTTCCAATAATAGCACTTTGTGTTCCTAACTCATTATTTCTTAATAAGTCAAGAATTTTTTGCCCTTCTTTTTCGTCTGCAACGATTACTACTTTACCTTCGTTGGCAATATGCAGGGGATCAAACCCAAGCACTTCACACATGGCTTTTACCCCTTTTGTCACTGGCAGGGCGGATTCTTCAATCTCAATACCATACCCGATTTTCCCAACCAGTTCATTGAGCACAGTCGCAACACCTCCGCGCGTAGGATCCCGCATGAATTTTACTGAAGACTGATTAAGAACTTCACGGATAAGATGGTTCAGACATGCACAGTCAGATTCGACATGAGCCTTAAAATTAAAGGACTCACGCGCGTTCATCACGGCCATTCCATGATCACCAATTGTCCCGTTAATGATGATTACATCTCCCGGCTTTATATTCAGCCCTTTACAGATGTCACGATCCTCCTTTTTTATCTGTCCGACTCCCGCCGTATTTATGAAAAGCTTATCACATTTGCCTTTGTTTACAACTTTAGTATCACCTGTAACAATCAGGACGCCGGCTTTTTTTGCTTCTTCCGCCAGCGACTTAACGATTGTTTCAAGTTCATTCATCGGGAAACCCTCCTCAAGGATAAAGGAAACACTCAGGTAGAGAGGCTGTGCTCCTGAGACCGCCAGATCATTCACCGTTCCGCAGACAGCGAGCTTCCCGATATTTCCACCTGGGAAGAAGAGCGGGTCAATTACAAAGGAGTCTGTTGTGAAGGCGATTTCAGAAGTATCAACAGGCAAAATTGCAGCATCTGTTTGTTCATCGAGAATATTATTTTTAAAGTGGTGTACAAAGAGGTCTTCAATAAGCTTGTGCATCATCTTGCCTCCACTGCCGTGGCTGAGCATTATTTTATCAGTTTTTTGTATCATGACCGGTACTTATAATAAGTTGCACATGTCCCTTCGCCTGAGACCATACAAGCACCAACCGGATCTGAGGGGGTACACTTCCTTGCAAACAGCGGGCAGTCAAGTGGGGTCTTCAAACCTCTTAAAATTTGTCCGCATATACATCCCCTTGGTTCCGTTGATGCAGGAACATCAACATTAAACTCTATCTCAGCATCAAAGGAGGACAATTCTTCCCGGATCTTCAATCCGCTCAGAGGAATGGTCCCCAGGCCCCGCCAGCTGTCGTCCCTGAGTTCGAAAACATCTTCCAGAACCTTCCTGGCTACTTTATTTCCATCGTGCTGAACTACACGCTGGTACTGGACCTCAACTTTAGGAGTACCAGCCTCGATCTGGGTAGTTAACATCAGAACTGCCTGCATCATGTCGGCTGGCTCAAAACCAGAGATCACAACACCCAATCCGCATACCGAGGCAAGGTCATCATAAATAGCCGTACCTGTTATAGCACTTACGTGGCCGGGTGCTATAAATCCGTCTATTTTAACCCCCTCATCAACAAGTGCTTTCATTACCGGCGGCATCACCTTGTGGGCACTCAGTACAAAGAAATTTGGAATATTTTCCTTTTTAGCCTGAAGGATAGCCGCAGCAGTCAATGGTGCTGTTGTTTCAAATCCTATGCCCAGGAAGACTACCTTTTTCTGTGGGTTATCTTTGGCAATCTCCAGAGATTCAAGAACAGAATATACGATTCGAACATCACTGCCATTCGCCCGTTCCTTTTCGAGTGATGTCGACGACCCAGGAACACGGATCAGGTCACCGTATGTTGTGATGATCACGCCCGGCACTTTACTGTATGCCATGGCCTTATCGATAAAATGCTGACTCGATACACAAACAGGGCATCCCGGACCCGAGATCAGCCGTATGGTTGGGGGAAGTAATTCATGGAGACCAAACCTGTGAATAGCCATTGTATGACCTCCGCAAACTTCCATGAGAACAATCTCTTTTCTGGAAATCGACTTAAGCTTCTCAGAGACGGAGAGGATCAGGTCTTTATTTCGGTATTCGTCGACGTATTTCATTTAAGGTCATTTGGTGTTTGGTAAATATTTGAAAAGGCTGTTCGGCTGTTGGGCTATTAGGTTTTTTACGCAATGAACGCATTAAAGCTGATAGAACTTTTTCCGTCCCGGTAAATTGGTACTGACAAGCTGCACTCTCCGGAGGACAAACATAGCCCAATCTTGAAGCTATTGTAAACTGGTAATATGATTCCTTTTGTGAACCAAAGGCAATCTCAAGAAATCTAAGGTATTCGGTTTGACTCTCACGCGCGGACCCCTCAACAATATTTGAGGGTACAGAGACGGCAGATCTCCTCATTTGGGAGGATAACCCATAAATTTCATCTTTAGGCAAGCCTGTTGAAACCTTATAAATTAAAGACGCCAGTTCATCAGCAAGGTGAAAAGCTCTAAGTCTTGTATGATCTCTCATGAGTTTTTTCTAAGTATATGTTATTCAAAACCTTCTACCATCCTCCAGCACTGAGGCTAAAAGCACTGAGCCGAAATGCGCTGAGCCGAAATGCGCTGAGACTAAGAGCACTGAGACTAAGAGCACTGAGACTAAAAGCGCTGAGACTAAAAGCCTTCAGCTTAAAAGCCTAAAAGCCGAACACCCGAATAGCCCTTTCCTCACCCCTCCGGATGAAACTGCTCCAGCTGATTCAACAAACGGAGTGTTTCCTCCGCCTCTTCTGCATCTACCTTTTCGATAGCAAATCCGGCATGAAGCATGATATAATCTCCGGGATTCACGTTATCGAGAAGTATGAGGCTCGCTGTATATTCTACATCTTCGATAGACACAAGAGCACTTGCACCATTAACACTGATAACTTTGGCAGGTATTGCTAAACACATTTTAATTCCCTTCTTTTTGACGCCACCGCCAGCTGACCCAGTGCTATACCACCGTCGTTAGCCGGCACTGCCGAATGTGAATAAACTTCAAAATTATTTTTTTGCAGGATATGAATCGCCCCTTCCAGGAGATATTTGTTCTGAAAAACACCACCTGAGAGTACGACTTTATTTAACCCAAGTTTTAGCCGGATTGAATTAGCAAACTCAAAAATAACTAAAATTATTGTGTTATGAAATTTCGTGGCTATAATCGAAGGGTTAATTTCCGTTTTAATATCCGAAACGATAGCCCGGATAGTATCATCAAAAGATATTGGTTCATCAAACTTAAATGGATAGTTCTCATTACACCCTAAAACTACGGATGATTCGAGTCGCATCGGACCCTCAGCCTGAAAAGTGGCAATTTGTACAAGACCAAGTAATGAAGCCACGCAATCAAATAACCGTCCTGCACCCGATGTTAACGGACAATTTATCTTCCGTTCTATCATTCTCATGATCATGGAGATTTTATCCGGCTCAACTTGCTCAAGAACAGGAAGTTCAAGATCGTTAAACCCTTCACCATAAACCTTAAAAAGATATGAGACTGCCATCCGCCAAGGCTCTTCTGCCGCCATATCGCCTCCAGGCATTGGTAGATACTCGAAATGGGTTATTCTTTCAAAATCAGCGAGATCACATACCATAAATTCGCTACCCCAGGTATTCCCGTCTTCTCCATAGCCTGTGCCATCGAGTGCAATACCAATGACTTTTTCATCCAGATTGTGCTCAGTCATACATGAAGCAATATGTGCATGATGGTGTTGAACTGCGACAACCGGCAGGTCACCATAATTTAACCCTGTTTTTGTAGAGATATATCCGGGATGCATGTCCACTGCCAGTAGGGTTGGTACGATTCTGAACAATTTAATGAAACGGGCAATTGTATCTTCGTAAAAGAGAGCTGTCTCAATGCCTTGCAGATCACCGATATGCTGACTTAAAAATGCCTTATGGCCCTTGCCAACGCAGAAACAATTGGTTAGTTCTGCGCCGAAAGCCATGATCCCTTCCATATTTAAGCTGGTCTTTACGGGTGCAGGAACATATCCTCTCGAACGGCGTAAAACACGTTCAAGACCACCAATTATCCTTACGACTGAATCGTCGGTACGATTATAAATATCCCGGTTGTAGAGTAAGGTAGCTGTCACATGAGGTGAAAACTGTTCAAGTGCAACCGTGTTGTCGATAAGAATAGGTTCACTGCTGAAGTTTCCACTTGTAAGAACAATAGCGGAAGTCTTTAGACGATTGAATATCAAACGGTGCAGGGGCATATAGGGAAGCATCACGCCCACAACGGCTAATCCGGCGTTCAGAGGATCAGACAGTTCCGGCATTATAGCTATCTTTTTCTTCTCAAGCAAAACAATAGGCTTTCGCCAGGACATCAATGACTTTTCCTCCTGATTATTTATTTCTGTGTAATGTCTTAAAGTTTCAATATCCCTAAACATTACAGCAAATGGTTTGCCGTCACGGTTTTTTATCCGGCGGAGTTTCATAACCGCCTTCTCATTGAAGGCGTCGCATGCCAGATGCATGCCACCAAGACCCTTAATTAATACAACTCCTCCATCTTCAATGCATTGACATACATAATTCACAATTTCAACTGTGTTTTCACTTACTTTTTCAAGGCCCGAAAACAATTCGTAGTGAGGGCCACAATGCGAGCATGCTGTTGGTTGGGCATGAAATCTCCTGTCGGTTATTGTTTCATATTCTTTCCTGCAATCCGGGCACATGATAAAAGATTGCATTGTTGTTTTGGCTCTGTCGTAAGGAAGATCTTTAATTATTGTGAACCGCGGTCCGCAGTTAGTACAGTTAACGAATGGATAAATGAACCTGGTCCCATCTTCTTCAATATCTTGAAGACATTCGCTGCAAACTGCAATATCGGGGCTGATTTCTGTAATGTTCTCCGATATGTTATCACTTTTCTTAATTGTAAATAACTTAAAATCAATTAAATCTATCTCCTTTGATGATATCTCGTCAATGATTGCCGCAGGGGGAGCCTCTTGCCTGATTGTCTCAATGAATAACTTGATTTTCTCTTCGTTACCGGAAACAACGATTTTAATATTTTCATTAGTATTCTGGACCCATCCGGTAAGATTAAATCCGGTCGCGATACGGAATACAAAGGGGCGGAAGCCAACGCCCTGGACGAGTCCAGTGACTTCTATATGAAAAGATTTATTTATCAAGGCAGCTTTCTTATTAGTTCTTGTAAAAGTAAAAATATTTGTATTTATATTTACCCCAAAATCAAACACTATGTTAACCTTTCTGACCGGATTTATCGCCAGTGTTGCGCACGTGGCAACTGGGCCTGATCACTTGGCAGCCGTCACACCTCTGGCAATAGATACCCGGAAAAAATCATGGATAATAGGATTTTCGTGGGGTTTGGGTCATACTTTTGGAATGCTGATGATTGGGGCATTATTCGTTCTTTTCAAAGAATTCCTTCCCGTTGAGGCTATCTCTAAGCACAGTGATACAGTAATTGGATTTCTGCTGATTTGTATCGGTAGCTGGGCATTGATTCGGATTTACCGGCGGCATACTCATGGAAATATTCCGCATGCACATTTTCACACAAAACCGTTTCTTTATCCTCATATTCATAAACATACGCACACTGTTCCATTAGTTTATGATCACCCCGATGATCATTCTCATTCACATATGCATCCGCAAGACCACACACATGACGGGCATGATCATTCAACTGATCTGCATATTCCTTTTTATGATCCTCATGTTCAAATACATGACCGGAGAAGCCACTCGCATGATCATAAAGACCTTACGAACCATCATGGTCACGGACACGATCATGATCACAATCATGAGGTGGGTCATGACAATCATCATAGCCATGTTACGGATTTCGGGCATGGACATGTTCATTCCGGCAAGGTAAAACAAAATGCTTTATCGGCTTTCCTTATCGGCACTTTTCATGGATTTGCCGGGTTTAGTCACCTTTTTGCTCTTTTGCCATCCCTTGCGTTGCCAACAATGAGGGCTTCGATTTTATATGTCATCGCTTTCGCTGCAGGTACAATACTTACAATGGTAAGTTTTGCCTTTATCCTTGGAATCGTTGCACATAGGTTTGAAATTACTGAAAAGCAGGTATTTCTTAAGTGGTTTTCACTCACCGGTGCTGTCCTTGCTATTGCAGTTGGTATTCTTTGGATTATTCATCCGATTGGATAAATGTTAAAAAATGTTTAATCCATTTGTCTTTGGAATTGAATTATTAATTACATTTGTTTTAGATCTGTGCAGGTAAACTGATAAATTTACTGGAGCTATTCACAGTTCAAACTGAATTGGATTATTTGCATTATTCCGGATTAAATACATACTAAATTGTGATGTGTCTGGTCCACATTTAGCTAACTTCTGTATCGCATCTATTTAATATCCTTCATAATAGATTGTGCAATTAATGCGTGTAATTATTAATATTTTAATTAATTAACTATGAAAAGAAGAATCTTTCGAATGCTCCTTCTTGGGATGTGTTTTCTTTTTGCTGTAAGCACATTTGCCCAGGTTAAAGTGAGTGGTGTAGTTAAGAGTTCTTCCGGGGAATTGCTTCCCGGAGCGACTATTGTGGTAAAAGGAACCACCAATGGCGTTGTGACCAATGTTGATGGTCAATACACGATCACAGTTCCTAACGCCCAGTCTACCCTTGTTGTCTCGTACATTGGGATGGAAACCCAACAAATAGCAGTGAACAGTAAAAGTAAACTTGATGTTACCCTGACTTCTATGTCTATTGGTATGGACGAAGTCGTAGTAACTGCTATGGGTATCACCAAGGCCAAGAAATCACTGGCTTATTCAGTGAGTGAAGTAAAATCAGAAGATCTGGTGAAGAGCGGGCAGACAAATGTCATGAAATCGCTTGATGGTAAGGTTAGTGGCGTATTTCTGACAAGTCTAAGCAGTGATCCGACATCTTCGGTTCTGGTGAATATCCGCGGTACCACTGCCATGCCAGCTCCTGGCAATGCCCAGGTTTCACTTCAGGGCCAGCCGTTGTATGTGATTGATGGAATACCGGTAGGTAATCAGACATTTACAAGTAAGAACGGGGTTGATTTCGGTAATATTTTATCTCAGTTAAATCCTGAGGATATAGAAAGTGTTACAGTTCTAAAAGGGGGTAGTGCGGGTGCCTTGTACGGATCTGATGGTGGTAATGGTGTTGTTATGATCACAACCAAATCAGGTAAGAACGGGAAAAAGGGAATTGGCGTTTCATTTTCGACTTCAGCTACAATGGATTCTCCCTACCAGATACTAGATGGGCAGCACGTTGTTGGACAGGGTGAACGTGCTTATGAATGGCAGTATGATAACAGTGACACCTGGGGGCCTCCTCTCGACGGCACTTTTACAAGTGATTTCTGGAATACAAAAACTCAGAAATGGGATAATGGTCCTCAGCGATCAGCGAATGAGAACCGGATTAAGGCATTCCTCAATACCGGGAGTACAGTGACAACAAATATCAATATTAACGGAAACTATGACAAAGGTTCGTTCCGGTTGTCTTTAAGCAACATGGGTAATGAAGGTGTAATGCCAAATACAAGAACTAACCAGAAATCTATCACAATCGCCTCTGAATATAAGTTGACTGATAAGGTTAAGATCACTACAAATGCAAGTTATGTTAGGACCTATTCGCCAAATAAGGCAAATTCTGTTGGGGGAGATGGAGTTCTGGCTATGTTAATCTATGATTTTCCAAATAACCTTCAGCCTCTTGCTGATATGAAAAATTACTGGATGAAAGGGTTTGAAGGAATCCTGGAAAATCCGGCAATGGCAAAGGATAACGGAGATGTTGAGAGGACGAACCCCTGGTGGTCGGCATACGAAAAAATCAACCGGTTCAGTCGTGATAATTTCTTTGGGAAGCTTCAGCTGGATTATCAGATTAATAAAGATTTTGCGTTTATGTTAAGAAGTGGCATGGAGCAAGTTGTTGAAAACTATGAATTTCGTCAATCCTTTGGTGCTACAGGATTAGGAAGCAGAACCTCTTCGGGTGACGGATCATTTCAAACCTCTTTGGGAAAAAGTTTAAGTTATAATTCTGATGCAATTTTAAGTTATAACAAAACTGTTGGTAAGTTTGATATCACTGCAGTTGCCGGAGTTAACTATGCTTATGGAAATTCCAGCTCTTACGGAGTTAACGCAGGTTCACTTTCCGTTCCCGGACTGTTTTCAATAGGCAATGTTTTTCCAGGCAGATTAACAGCTGGATATGGCTGGGGTGCAGGTCCGTCTTACAGTGTTTATGGTACAGCCGATATTGGATGGAATAAACAACTTTTTCTTGGTGTAACCGGGCGTAATGACTGGAAAGGAAATCTGCCTGAAGAAAAGATAAATTATTTCTATCCTTCTGTATCTCTATCATGGATGGCATCTGAGACTTTTAAATTACCTGATGCCTTTAACCTGCTCAAGATTCGTTTGGGACTGGCGAATGTTGGTAACGGACTGACAAAGCAACGTCCTGTTGATACTTATTCGTTCAATGTACCTGACTGGTCCGGAACAGTAAAAACGGCCAATATAAATGCAACATTAGTCGATCCGAATATCAAGCCTATGGCATCAATAACAAAGGAAGCAGGTGTTGATGTGTGGATGTTCAACAAGAGAGTATTATTTGACTTCACATACTTCATCAAGGATCAAAATAATCAGCTTGGTGGTGTTCCTGTTGTTCAGGGGACAGGATTTACCTCTATGACTGCAAATGTCGGAGACGTTGAAAGCAAGGGCTTTGAGGGTGGAATTACTTTGACTCCTGTCAGGACAAAAGACTGGAACTGGGATATCACAGCCACGCTAACCCATTACATCGCTCACATAAAGCGTTTATCACCTAAATTTGCTCCTGCAGGTTATATTTTCGCTGGGTATGATGGAAAAACAGTGGTAAAAATCGCTGAAGGTGAAGAGATTGGAAATATATATGAACAAAATCCTATCATGAAAGTTAAAACAGGCAAATATGCCGGGATGTATCTTCTGGATAGTGATGGAGGCGAATTCCAAAAGTCGTCGAATGAGAAAGACAGAGGACAATTGGGTAACTATAATCCCAAATACCTTGTCGGTTTCAACACAACACTGCGTTACAAAAGGGTGTCGCTGAATTTGGTTGGTGCTTTCAGATTAGGAGGAAAGTACGTTTCAGTTAACCAGCAATATATGGAATCAAACGGTAAAGCTGTAACAACTTTGGGCTCCGGAAAAAATAATCCATGGTGGAGTGGAGGACGGACAGCAGCCTATGGCGGTCATCCATGGCCAGCAGCTGGGTCAAGTAAATATGAATCAATTAATTCATGGAATGATGACCAGCGTACCGATTTAGTAGCTGATGCAAGTTATGCAAAGGGAGTATTTATCAGGCCGGATTTTGATGGAGGAACTCCAACTGACGCGGACTATATTGTTAACGGGGCAGATCCAAATAACACCCTTTATAATTTCCCATACAACAGTTATGGTGACTGTATCTGGGATTTTGCAGCCACAAGGACTTATGATGCTACAAACTTTAAGCTTAGAGAAGCGTCATTGACTTACTCGCTTCCAAATTCATTGACAAGTAAGTTAAAGATTAATAATGTGAATATTTCATTGATTGGAAGGAATGTCTTCCAGTGGAATGCTTCAGGCCGTAATGAAGATCCGGAATCTGCTTTCTCGGGTGTCGGCGTAAATCAGGGTATCTTAAGGGGAACTTTACCTAGTATCCGTTCAATTGGGTTTAAGCTAGGTTTTGATTTTTAATCGTTGACTTTCATCTAAAAAAAGAAATAATATGAAATCATATCTCACAAAAGCGATTGCACTTTTCTTACTCCTGGGAGTCGTTTCCTGCAGTAAAGATGATTTACGGCAATATGACGCGCTTCAGCAGAAAAATGCCGTTGAGTCTTTGAATGACCCATATCTTTTATCCTCAATCCTGACAAAGACAACTTTGTTTTATCAGAATATGAATTGGGGAAGCACAATGTTACCTGGCGCCGTACAGTATACCGAGCGTAATTTTCAGGGCGGCGACAATACCTACCAGGGTTTTAAGCAGCTTCCTACTGATTTGTACAGTGCAATGGATATTTTGAAGTTTATTGATGCTTCGATAAAACTGGCAGATAGTCGCGGATCCAAGACCCATGTGGGCATTTTCACCACTTTCCGGGTTTTGTTGTTTTCCTTTATGACCGATTTTTATGGTGATGTTTACTATAGTCAGGCTTTGAAGGGGCGTGAAGGTATTTTATATCCTGAATATGATAAGCAGGCTGATATTTATTCAGGGCTGCTTAAAGAACTTGATGGAGCAGGTGCGAATATTTCTTCGGGTACAGAACCAATCAGTGCGACCTATGATCTTATGTTTGGCGGTGATAAGGGCCAGTGGCTTAAGTTTTGTAATTCTCTGAGATTACGTTTATTAATTCACGAATCTGCAAAATTGTCCGATGCTTCTGCAAAGATCTCCGCCGCCGCTGCACTTCCTTTATTATCGGATGCTTCAGACCAGAACGCTTCAATTGCATATGTAGGAACGAATGCAGCTAACTCCTGGGTTGGCGGTCCAAATAACTGGGGTGTTCCAAGTCAGGAATTCGACAGACGAAGACCTTGCAAGACCTTTGTTGATATTCTGGCTTCCTATAACGATCCGCGTGCCGAAGTTTGGTTTGCACCTGTTGAAAAACCATGGACAGCCGATCCGGCCAAAGATGGTCTTTCTTTCAGTACTACGGATCCAAACGGATTTACCTATACATCAACCTGGGAATATGTCGATTTAACCAACTCGCTTATTTCGGATCAGGTGCCAAACATTCTCGACAAAGACAAGGTTTATGTAGGATTTATTGCCGGGATGTTAGGTGACTGGAAAAATGGTAATGGTCATTATGATGTAGCAGCGGGTGGAGTTGTAGGCAATTTTAAGGTCTCCAAGTATTCTCAGTTGTTTCAGCAAAATGCCCATGCTTTGATAAGGGCTCAGATAATGAACAAGGATGAGGTAAATTTTAACCTTGCAGAGGCTGCAGTTAAAGGTTTTATCTCCGGGAATGCTGATAATTATTACAGAGCCGGTATAACTGCCTCTATGCAACGATGGGGAATAGGGGCCTCCGATATTTCAGGATATCTGGCTCAATCCAGTATTGCCCTTCCTTCTGATAATCCGGGTAAACTGGCTAAAATTGCCGAACAGAAATGGATCGCTCTCTTCTCCGTCGCCTCGGAAGCATATCTTAATCTTAGAAGGACCCTGTTGCCCAATATCTTTACAAAAGGTAACTTAGGGAACTTCCAGTTTCCGCTACGGTATCGTTATCCGGGGAATGAACCTGGCCAAAATGTACAAGCCTATAATAAAGGGGTTGCTACATTGTCGCCAGCTTTAGATGACCAATTCTCTAAAATGTGGTTACTCCAGTAATTTGTATACAATAAGCCTCTGCGGGCTTAATATTTAAAGGGTGCTGCTGATTTCAATCAGGCAGCACCCTTTTTTATTAAAGTTTATTGAAGATAATTTATTGCTCAATAAGTATATTTCTGTGCTGAAAGTCTGTGGTACTACCTTAGTTGAATAAAGCCGGGATGAAGCTTTTTATTGTCTTTTCTGACAGCCAGAATATCAGATGGAATTAACATTTGCATTTTTTTATTTTTTAATATTTTAGTTATTTTTGGATGCAATTGATACCAATCTTATAGGTATTCCTTGGCTGATATCAGATTTTTTAAACTGAACCTGAATTTGAACTCTTCAAATTCACATTGAAACCGCCCTTTGTGGTATTATTGTTAAAATTTAACATTTTTGTAATTAAATCTTAACTTCATTTACAAGTTAAATCGGTTTAGCAAAAATTGATATGTTAATATTTCATGCAGAATGTTAATATATGATGTAAAATGAGTAAAATTCTACAAGCAATGTCGTTTTTTTTTTTGAAATCTTTGTTTTAGATGGTACTAATAGACTAACTTCATTAATAGAAGTGGGTTTTTGTATTTGTTTTTATTAATAAATAAATTAATTAACTATGAAAAGAAAAATCTTTCAAATGCTCCTACTAGGGATTTGTGTGCTCTTTACAAGTGCCGCATTTGCCCAGGTTAAAGTGAGTGGTGTTGTTAAGGGTTCTTCCGGTGAAGTGCTTCCGGGGGCGACTATCGTGGTCAAGGGAACAACAAATGGTGTTGTGACCGACGCTGATGGTCAATACAATATCACTGTTCCAACCGCCCAATCAACTCTGGTTGTCTCTTTTGTAGGTATGGAAACCCAGCAAATTGCAGTTAATGGAAAATCTGCCATTAATTTCACACTGGCCCCAACCTCTGTAAGTGTTGAAGAGGTTGTTGTAACGGCTTTAGGTATTACAAGACAGCAAAAATCTCTTGGTTATGCTGTTGCCGAAGTTAAAGGTGATGAAATGCAACGCACAGCAAATGCTAATGCTTTGAACTCTCTTGCCGGTAAGGTATCCGGGGTTCAGATTAGTTCAACAGGTGCAGCAGGTTCTTCAGTTAGCGTTGTAATTCGTGGAGCTTCTTCTTTGACAAGTGATAACCAACCACTTTATGTCGTTGATGGTATCCCGTTAAACAACTCACTGAGTAACATGTCAAGTTTGGGTAACGGCAATACAGTAGACTATGGTAGTGCGATCTCAGACGTGAATGCTGATGATATTGAGTCTGTTTCAGTATTAAAAGGACCTAGTGCCGCAGCTCTTTATGGTTCACGCGCAGGTAATGGTGTAATTTTAATTACAACCAAATCCGGGAAAGGTGGCAAAAAAGGTTTAGGCGTTACTGTTAGTTCGAATACTGTAGTCGAAAATCCTTATAAATATCTTGATTATCTGAATAATGGCTGGGGATATGGTCCACGTCCTTACACCCAGGATATGCGTCCTAATAATGGTAAACCTTACATGGACAGTGACCCTACCCAGTCTGCATGGAATGGTCCTGCACTTGATCAGGGAACAATGGCTTATCAATGGCCTTACCTTACTGATGCCAGTGGTAATGTAGTTGCAACCCCTTTGGTTAACCATAAAAACAATGTTAAGAACTTCTTCCAGACTGGTTTCACCTCTACAAACAATATTGAAATAGCCAACTCAACTGATAAGACTACCTACAGGTTGTCTTTCAATGACATGGAAAATAAGGGTCTTATCCCCAACTCTGATTTACACCGTAAAACAATCTCCTTTAATTCAACAGTTAAACTGACTGATAAAATTAAGGTAAGTGCGATGTTAAATTATGCGAATTCAAATGCAGGTAACCGTCCGGCAATTGGCAATGGTACTAACCCAATGCAGGCGATGTATGAGATCAACAACCAGATCAATGGCAATGACCTAAAAACATGGTGGAAACCAGGTCAGGTTGGAATCATGCAAAACAGCCCTTACAGACTTGGCAATACAGGTAGTTATGTGAATAACCCATACTTCGTTGCTCATGAGGTAAACAATAGTTTTAAAAGAGACCGTGTCTACGGAGACGTAAGACTGGATATTCAGATCCTTAAAAACCTTAGCTTCTTTGCCCGTTACTCACTCGATACTTACCGTGAGTTCAGAGATGCAAAAATTGCCAAGAGTTACACAAGTGAAAAGAATGGTTTCTATGGTTTGCAAAATATGAACAGGACTGAGAACAACTCAGACTTCCTTTTCACATATGATAAAAAAATCTCTGATTTCAGCTTAACAGCTTCTGCCGGTGGTAATGCAAGATATTTCTTTACCCAGGATAGTTACATGCAAACAAAAAATGGTGGAACAGGTTTAATCGTTCCGGGCATCTTTGCAATTACAAATACATTACAGAGTAACCTTCAGGTTGGCTCAGGATCTTCGCAGAAAGCTGTATATTCACTGTATGCACTTGCTTCTCTTGGATTCAAGGATATGGCATACCTTGATCTTACTGCCAGAAATGACTGGTCAAGTACGCTTCCATCTCAAAACCGTTCTTATTTCTACCCATCAGCATCTCTTAGTTTGCTGTTGAATAAAATGTTTGATTTAGGTCCTTCTGTTTCTCTTGCTAAATTAAGAGGGGGTATCGCACAGGTTGGTAATGACACCAGTCCTTACCAGTTACTTGCCGGTCTTAGCCCTGGATCATGGAATGGTCAGACAACATTTTCTGTTCCCAGTGGCCTGAAGAATCCAACTTTGAAACCTGAGATCAAAACCTCTAAGGAAATTGGTCTTAATCTTGGATTATTTGACAACCGTTTGAAATTCGAAGGAACCTATTATACAGCCGACAACAGAAACCAGATCCTGGGTAACCAGCTGTCTCCTTCTTCAGCATATAGCAGCCAGCAATTTAATGCAGGATTGGTAACTAGTCAGGGACTTGAGTTTTCTTTGGGAGGTACTCCAATCAGAACAAAGGATCTTAGCTGGGATGTTAATGTACTCTGGTCAACCAACTCTATAACATTAAAGACCCTTGCTCCGGGAGTTTCTCATATCATCTTATGGACCAATGCAAAAGGTGGTGCTGAGACCTGGGTAGGCGAAAAAATCGGTAACATTGTTGATGCTTCAATGCTTCGTGTAACTGATAAATCTTCACCCTATTACGGATATCCTCTACTCGATAGCGACGGTTTCGAACAGGTTAAAGGTGTGAACGAAATTAATGGAAAGAGAAATTCACCGATTATTGGTAACTTCTTCCCTGATTATATGATGGGCTTCCAGACTTCACTTAAATACAAACGCTGGACACTTAGTGCTGCAATTGATTACAGAAAAGGCGGACAGTTTGTTTCTCAGACCCTTCGCTATAATGAATCTGACCTTCATGGATCACGTATCTTAGGTACATTCATCCATCCTCCAAAAGGCGTAGACGTTCCAACCTGGTTAAAGGCCCATGCCA
The DNA here is from genome assembly GCA_903850335.1 of uncultured Bacteroidia bacterium. Lineage (GTDB taxonomy): Bacteria > Bacteroidota > Bacteroidia > Bacteroidales > Prolixibacteraceae > JAAFHB01. The sequence goes on from CAINLJ010000145.1 coordinate 16,804, forward strand.
GCCTGTTTGGTCCTAACGGAACTGCATTCCCTGTTGTTGGAGGCCCAACTGCTGATTACGGCGGTGGTTCATACAGCGATGGTGGTATTACTTTAAACGACGGTGTGTTCATGCCAGGTGTAAGCGGAACTGAAACAAACGGTAAATTCACTCTGGATCAGGAGTTCCTTTCTCAATCTACTGATTACTACGGGGACTACTACGGATGGAGCCTTACTAAGACTGCTACTTTTGATGCAGATTTCGTTAAACTTAGAGATCTTTCAATTGCATATCAGCTTCCAGGCTTAAAATCAATTGGAATTCAGAGTGCATCTATAGCAATCTATACAAGCAACGTTGTTCTTTGGACAAAAGCAAAAATTGGTATTGATCCTGAAACTGCTTTTAACAACAGTCTTGGAAGTGCAAACGTAGGCATTGGTCAGTTCGCTCAGGGTATTGAACGTGACAATGTAACCCCATGGACGATTCCTATTGGATTCAAACTGAATGTAAGTTTCTGATATTGAACTATTAAAATTCATTAAATATATGAAAGCATTATATAACATAATTCTGGTTTTAATATTGGTTGCTTTTGCATCATCATGCAGAAACCTTACCAATTTAAACATAGATCCTAATACGATCAGTCAGGTCACTGTTGATCCAAACTTTATGATGACAACCTCTATTGTTGAGGTAGTTAAACCTTATCAGGACGACAACTACAATGGCGACTGCGCCGGAGTGATGTCATACCTTCAGAAGAGTGGCTGGGGAAGTGGATTAACCTATTTCAACTGGTCAGATCCGCGTTCATGGGCCGGTAACTATGGTGATTTCCGGGACATCAATCTTTTACTCGCAAGAGCAGGCTGGGATAAAAAAGATCCTACAAATGCATCTTCTCCTTTCCATGCAGGTGTTGGTCTGGTACTTAAAAGCTTTGAATATGGTCTCATTACATCTTTATGGGGTGATGCTCCATATAGTGATGCCGGTCTGGGTGCCGCTAATACAAAACCAAAATTTGATGCTCAGGAGGATATTTTTAAGGGAATTATTGCCGATCTTAAATCTGCAAACGCCCTGTTGGCCAAACCTTCCACAAACATCAATCCTACAGCTGACGTAATTTATGCTGGAAATGCACTTAAATGGCAGAAACTTGCAAACTCTTTGATGTTACGTTTCTACATGCGTTTGTCTGTAAAAAGCCCTGCAATTGCAAAGGCTGGTATTGAGGAGATCATGAGTAATGCCTCAACTTACCCGATTTTCACGTCAACTGCTGACGATGCGTTAATGGCTTATCCCGGTCTGTCTTCGAGCGATTCATGGTCTACTGCAGTTGCATGGGACGGAACCGTTGCTCAGGGAAACTATACCCGCCTGCAACTTTGCGCCGCATTTCGCGATGTATTGGTTAGCGTAAACGACCCACGTTTGCCGGTTTGGTTTAAACCTGTGGATGTTCAGATCGTTGTTACTGATGCTCATGCCGGTGAAGGTGGTGACGTAACAATCGGAAATAAGAGGTATATTACCCCGGCTCAGATAGCTGCAAAAGGTTATCAGATTTATAACCCAACCACATGGGTTTCAGCTACACCTTCTGCAATAACAGGCAAAATCCTTATCGACACAGCTAAATATGTTGGTATTCCACTAGCTATTGGTAAAGCAGAACCATTTACCTATAACCTGAACCCATCTCCGCTTCAGGGTGGTGCCAATCAGCACGTATCTGCTCTTACAGATATGTTTAGCCTGAAAACAAGTCCAATGCTGAAGGCACGTGCAATGACCTACGCAGAGGTTTGTTTTATTCTTGCCGAAGCAGCCCAGAGAGGTTATAATGCAGGCGGCTCACAACAGACCTGGTATAACAATGGTATTCAGGCTTCATTAACTACCTGGGGTGTAGGAGGTGCATATTCTTCTTATATTACTATGCCAGGAGTTGCTTATGATGGTACTCTAAGCCAGCTTATCCAGCAAAAATACATCGCCGGTTTCATGAATGCTCAGGAAACATGGTTCGACTGGAGAAGAACCGGGCTTCCAGTGATTACAATCGGAAACTCCGGATATAGAAATACATTACCTCTTCGTTTCAAATATGACCTTACCGAGTTGAATATCAATGGCGATAATGCCGCTGTTGCTGTTGGTAAATTAGTTCCTACTCCTAATACAGGTCAGACAGGCAACGACGATTCATGGTCTAAAATGTGGTTATTGCAATAACTATTCAAAATTACATTAATATTTATAAGGGTGCTGTTGATTCATTTGACAGCACCCTTTTTATTAATTGCAGGTTCAAATGGCTTTTTTTCGAAAGAATTTATACAAGGAACTGACCTCTTCGAGCTTGCGCACAATTATAATTTACAGATAAAATTACAATGAAGAAAATAATCTTATTATTGGTTGTCATTTCTCTTATGGCACCTAAATTATTGATGGCCGAAAAAGGAAATGCTATTAGACCTGTTTATAAGGATGTGCCATATAATCAAGACTATAGTATTAAATATTATTTACCTGCCGGACTGAAACAGCCTGTAAAAGTATTTTCTGACCGTAATAACTATATTCAGATATTATCTGCCGAAGGTTTATTAAAACCCTATTCAGGGGCTTTCCTGTTCCCCGGTACACTCGTAAAAGATGGCCTCTATCGTCCTATGGGAGACAAAAAAATTGCCGGGATCGGTATCTGTGATCATCAGTTTGTCTACCTTGATGACCATGCTGTTTTTAGTAATGCATGGGCAGGATCCTTTTATTCTAAACATGAACTACCCAATGCGACTGCATTTTCAGTAGGCGCTGATTTCACCTCTCTCGTTGCGGCAGGAGCAGATCTTAAGTATCTTAAAGATTCCCAAACACTATGGACGGGTAAAACAGATAATGCTGTAATCGATATCAGATATGCAGATGAAACAGGATTATTCTGGATACTTACAGGCAATTCACTCTTATCATTCTCCTCCAAAGAAAAAAAACTGACTACTGTATTTGAAGGGGCAGGCCTTACTGCCTTTGACCTGAACGACAAGGGTTCAAAGGCAATTATTGGAACAAGGAATGGCTATCTTGAAGTAAATAATAGTACAGGAAAACAAATTGGATCTGTCCATACAAAACTCCCTTGCACTGAGATCACAAGCGTAACAGTAATCAATGGTAAGGTTTGGTTTGGTTCCACTTTCGGGGCATTTATGCTATGCGACGACGGGAAGTTCAAGTATTATAATGGTGAGCGCTGGTTACCTGGTGACAATGTTAAACATATTTCGGAAGGTCCCGAAAATTCGGTTCTGATTTTAACTAATAACGGACTTGGTCAGATCTGTTTCAAACAAATGACGCTCGAAGATAAGGCTGATTACTTCGAAAAACAAGTTAGGGACCGCCATATCCGAAATGGATTTAACTCGTCAATAGAAGGGATGAAAGACGGCAATATTTCGACAGGATATGTCCGCGATTCTGACAACGACGGTCTATGGACCTCGATGTACCTTGGCGGTGAGGTTTTCAGATATGCTGTAACGAAATCACCTGAGGCCCTGCAAAATTGCTATGAATCACTCGACGCCATTGAACGGCTTTACACAATCAATTCAAATCAGGTGGGATTTCCGTCCAGATCGTTTGAGCGACGCGGTGATATGTCACGATTATCTGACCACGACAGGTGGCGACATGCCAAAGATCCGGAATGGGACTGGAAAGCTACGACAAGCAGTGACGAGGCTATCGGACATATATTCGCCCTTGGGGCGATGGCAGAACTTATTGGTGTGGAGCCCATGAAATCAAGAGCAATCCACCTGATTGATATTCTTATGCAACATATTGTCGACCACGATATGTATCTTATTGATTTCGATGGTAAACCTACGACATGGGGCCGATGGAATCCCGAATATGTGAATGCCCGGCCGGTGATGGTCGGCGACAGGAAAATCTGTTCATCAAATATCACCTCGATGCTTCAGACTGCTTATCGTTTTACCCACAAGGAGATCTATAAGAAGAAGGCACTGGAATTGTTGTATAAAAACGGATTCCTCGAAAATCTTATGCGTCCTATGAAGACAATTGGGATGGCCCCTGCAGATGCTGACCTCTTAAGCAGAGAATTATCAAATGGATGGAACCATTCAGACGATGAGATGTATTTTCTGGGCTATTGGGGCTTATACCGGTATGCTTTAAACGATGAACTTAAGGCTAAATTTAAGGAGTCTATAATTGACCATTGGGAGATCGAACGTCCTGAAAAGGAGGGAGCCTGGAATATTGTTACCTCGATGACAACCAATGAATTTGATCTTAATGAGGCAATATGGTACCTTCAGAAACATCCACTTGATCTGATAAACTGGGATATCATGAACAGTCATCGTAAGGATATCGAGCCAATAGCTCCCAATTTCAGACAACAGACCCTGAGGGAAGTGCTGCCACCTGATGAAAGACCCGTTCAACGACACAATGGAAATATGTTCAATATTGACAAAAAAGGGGGTAATGGCACAGGTGAGGAGAGTGCAGGTGATATCTGGCTTTTACCTTACTGGATGGGGAGATATCTGGGCGTGATCAGTGCACCGGAAAAAATGCAAAGAGCAAAATGAAAAATGCAAAATCAAAAAAGAGAGCCCAACCTCATGTGTGTAAAACAACAAAGTAAACAATAAAATGAAAACATCGACAAGGCGTATTCTACAGATATTTTGTGCAGTAACCCTTATTTTTTCTGTAACGAATTCAATGGCTCAGGATGCAACAAAGCACCAGGACAGCCCCTTTATTCAGGATTACAGTATTAAATACACCCTGGCCGATAAGAATATCAGGCTTAATAAGGTTGTCTCTGACAGGGACGGATATATTCAAATCCTATCTTCAAAGGGATTACTCAGACCCAGAAATGGCCGGTTTCTATTCCCTGGAACGCTTGTCACAGACCGTCAGGACCGGCCAACTTCGGATAAAAAAATTGCAGGGATCGGCATCTATGATGACCAGATTGTTTATGTCGATGATAAGGCTGTACTCGCCAATGCATGGGCGGGAAAATTATTCTCACGACATTCAATGCCTGAGACAAGGATTTTTGCAGGAGGTAAGGATTTTACTTTTTTAATTTCAGACGGTAAATCACTAAACCTGCTCAAAGATTCTAAAATAATCTGGGAAGGTGCACTTGGAGGAGATATCGTCAGAGATATCAAGTACGATAGTGCCAACTCAATCTTCTGGATCCTCGGGAAATCATCAATAAATGTATTCTCTCCGGATAAGAAAGAAATTATAAAGATTCTCGAGGACAAAAATCTTACCTGTCTTACACCTGCTCATGGAAAACTGATTGCAGGAACTACAGATGGTTACTTTGAAGTTGATGCCAAAACAAAGAAACAATTAGGAGAAGTTCACCGGAAAATGCCCTGGACTGATTTGACAACGGTCAATGAAATTAATGGCAAGATCTGGTTCGGATCCACACTCGGTGCAATGATGTTACGTGAAGATGGCAAATTCAATTATTATGATTCAAAACGTTGGGTTCCTTCAGATTCGATAGTCGACATTTCAAAAGGACCCGAAAATTCTGTGCTGATTCTCGCAAGTAATGGATTGGCTAAGATCTCCTTTGATTCCATGACATTGTATGAAAAGGCGATGTTCTATGAAAAACAGGTTCGTGACCGTCATATCCGTGTTGGTTTTAATGCCACGATCTCAGGGATGACAGATGGTGATTATACATCAGGCAGCCTTGAGAACTCTGATAACGATGGTCTCTGGACTTCGATGTACCTGGCGGGTGAGACTTTCAGATATGCGGTGACTAAATCAAAGGAGGCACTGCAAAATGTACGTGAGTCGCTGGATGCTCTGGAAAGACTTTATACAATTAACCCATTACATTCCGGTTTTCCATCCCGTTCGTTCGAAAGGGCAGGGTATAATAAAACCAGTGAACCCTGGCGGCCAACTGAAGATCCTGAGTGGGACTGGAAATCGACAACGAGCAGCGACGAAGCGATTGGACATATCTTTGCATTTGGGGCCATTGCAGAACTTATAGCCGACCCGCAAATAAAGAATCAGGCAATCATGTTGATTGATACGCTAATGTCGCATATTGTAAAGAATGATTTTTATATGATCGACTGGAATGGCAAACCTACCCGCTGGGGGAAATGGAACCCAGAGTATGTGAATGCCCGTCCCAAAATGGTTGGTGACCGTAAGATTAATTCTTCAAACATCATCGCCATGCTCCAGACAGCCTATCACTTTACAAAAAAGACAAAGTATAAGGATGCTGCTTTCTACCTGATGCAAAAACATGGCTATCTTGAGAATCTGATGAAACCTATGAAAGAGGTAGGCCATGCTCCTGCTGAGGCAGATCTGTTAAGCAGGGAACTTTCTGACGGATGGAACCATTCGGACGACGAGATGTATTTTTGTGGTTACTGGGGACTTTATCGTTATGCGTTAAATGATACGCTGAAGTCTAAGTTTAAGGCTGCAATTATCGACCATTGGGAAATTGAACGTCCCGAGAAAGAAGGCCTTTGGAATATCATGACAGCAATAACCGGCACTAAAAATATCGACCTGAAAGAGGCAATCTGGTATCTCCGGGAATATCCGCTCGACCTGATCGATTGGAGTATTGATGCAGACCAACGTAAAGACATTGAGAAAATTGAGCCAAATTTCAGGAGACAAACTATAAGCGAGGTACTCCCTCCGGATGAGCTACGGATCTCCAGACACAACGGCAATCGTTTTGACATGAGGGAACGGGGTGGAGGACGTGCTGAGTACAGTGCAGGAGACATCTGGTTATTGCCTTACTGGATAGGACGTTACCTGAATATTATCAGTGCACCGGTCAGGAATAATGAAGGAACAAATGCTATACTTCATTAACTGCAGAGTCATTCAAATTCATTAAACGTTGGTGAACTTTGGTGTTTAGGTGCTTTAGTGGCAATTCTTTTATTTTATTTAATAAGTTAAATCATAAGTTGACAATATTCATATGAAACGAATTCAATTTAGCAGGATTTGCATTGGCCTGATGCTTATTCCCGGTTTAAGCCTGATATTGTCATGCTCACATCAGGTCAGTGACAGGACTGTAAAAGATGTGATGGACAAAACCATTACAAGGTTGTACAAGACAATGGGTGCCAAAGAATTGCGTAACCTGGACAATGACAAGGTTATGGCGCTCTTTTCGGATGAGGAGAAAGAAGTCTTGTCCACACGTCACTGGATGTTTACGGCTAGCGTGCCGGTTGTTGTTTCGGTGATGCGAAGCAATGAGCAAAAGACTATTCCCTTCTGGCTGGAGAAAAGTGGTTTTGCAAAGACCGATATGACAATTAAAAATGAGCAGACCACCTACGAAGTATGGCAAAAAAGTTTTCCGGCAGGAAAGGTCGGCCTTGGGGTCAACGGATTTGAAAACTATATGCTGCATTACTTTGTATCAGTAGCGCCACAGAATAAGCAGGACAATCTTGAATTATCCGGGTTTTTTCCTGTAAATCAGCATGTAGGAGTTCTTCAGGATGGTGCTTTTACCTACCACGACTGGGATGAACTTGTACTCAAAGACGTTCCGGCAACCATGAAAGGGGAGAAACTTTTAACAACTATACGCGGTCGTGGAGACGAGTCCTATCTTATTGGGGCTTTCAGATCGACTTCCTACCCATCCTCGTCAAGTCCGGACCAGGCGATGCTGACCTGGAGTGCTGATCCATCGACAACTATGGATATCCAGTGGCGTACAGATACAACAGTAGCCGAAGGAACAGTGAAATTCAGGGAGAAAGGAAGTACACAGGAAAGTACTGTAAAGGCTTCACGGTACCGGATGGAGGATCGTGTTTTGATGAATGACCGTTATATAAACCGGTTTACAGCGGAACTTCGTAATCTGAAGTCAGGCACAACCTATGAATATCAGATTATTCCACAAAATGACTGGTCTGCTGATCGCACATTTTCCACTCCTGCACCTGACAATTCATTCTCTTTCAACTGGTTTGGCGACACACATCACTCACCGAAGTATGGAGAAATACTTAAACTATCTGAAAAGGACTATCCGGATGCTGCTTTTTTCTCTATTGCAGGCGATATGATCAGTGACGGGTTGAACCGTGATCAGTGGGATGATCTCTTTGAGTTCTCAAAACCGGCTATTTCAAGGAAACCCATGATGTCTGTACTTGGAAACCATGATAACAGGAGTGGTCTTGGAGCTCTTATGTACCGCGAACTGTTTAGCTATCCCAAAAATGCACCGGCCGGTGTGGAGAAAGAACATACCTATTCGTTTAAATATAAGAATGCACTGTTTCTCATGATTGATGCCACTTCACCCATAGATACCCAAAATGTCTGGATTGAGAATCAGCTGGCGCATACCGACGCAACCTGGAAATTTGCGATGTTCCATTTCCCGCCATACAACTGGGAGGAGCCCTATTATAATATACAAAAGGCCTGGGTTCCCATATTTGATAAGTATCATGTCGATATGGTCATTGGTGGCCATATACATTATTATATGCGCTCTAAACCTATGAAGGCAGGAAAAGTTGTCGATTCGTATCACAACGGAACAGCCTATTTAATTTCTATTGGAATTCCGGCGCATGCACGCAATATGACTGATGAACCCTATGCCGCTGTGCGTAATAATGAAGGTCCGCTGTTTCAGAATGTGAAAATAAATGGAAATAAGCTGACTTTTGTCTCCATAAATGGCGACAATAAGGTCATTGATTCGTTTACAACTAATAAATAGTACATGAACAATTTCCTATGAAAAGAACTCTAATGTCTATTCTTCTGCTATTTACATTGATCCTCCAGATTCTGGCAGGACCCAATTCGAACCTGAAATTTAATGGTAAAGGAGAATTTAAAATAGTACAATTTACGGATACGCATATAAATCTAAAAAATGCGTCTAATCTTGAAGTATTTACAACAATAAAGGAGGTCATCAGTATTGAAAAGCCTGACATGATTATCCTTACCGGAGACATAATTACTGAAGATGATCCACAGCAGGCCTATCGTAATCTGGCTCAGATTTTCGAAGATGCCCATACCCCCTGGGCCGTTGTGTTTGGGAATCATGATTCAGAGCATAATTTCAGCCGTAAACAGCTTGCTGATTTCCTTTTCAGCCTTCCCATGTGTCTTAATAATGACATTCGCACAATTCAGGGAAATTCGAATTTTATACTTCCCGTTATTGGAAAAGACAAGAAACCTGCCACGTTGCTTTATTGCATGGATTCGAATTCATACAGCACGCTCAAACCAGCAGTAGAGGGTTACGGCTGGCTTAATTTCTCGCAGGTTGAATGGTACAGGAATAGCAGCGCGGTATATACTCAGGCAAACAATGGAAAGCCTCTTCCTTCCCTCGCATTTTTCCATATCCCATTGCAGGAGTATACGCTAGGCTGGAATAACAAATCATCCAAAGCGTTTGGGGTCCGGAACGAAGATGAGTCCTCTCAGGCACTCAACACGGGGATGTTCGCGGCGATGGTGCTAGGCGGAGACGTTATGGGAACCTTCGTCGGACATGATCATATCAATGACTACATCGCGGTTTATCAGAATATTGCCCTTGCTTATGGTAGGGTTACAAAGAAAATGAAAGATGCGGATGACCCAATCGCCGGTGGACGGGTGATCTTAATGAAAGAGGGAAAGCGTCAGTTTGATACCTGGATCAGGGAAACTGGAGGTAAGAAAGTTCTTGAATGCGCATTTCCGGATTCATTTATACTTAAAAAATAGGATTTCTTAGTTGTTCTTTTTCATTAGTGATACTTTACGTGGTTTTTCAATTCTCAAATTAACAGATAACGATGAACGCAATTATTTCTTCTGTGAAAACTTTTATCCTCGCGAGTCTACTCATTAATTCTGCAATTGCGCAAAATAACTCCTCGCCCGCTCAAAAATTCTGGAGTGCTCAGAAGGATGATGTCTTTCTTCAGGAGGTATCCAGTAAAATACAATCTTCTGATCCTGTTCAGGGTATAGCAGTATTTAATAATCAATGCTATACAATTATTGGAGGGAGGATTTTTCTTCTTGTAAATGACGCATTCACACCCGGGAAATCTAGTCCGGCAGGTGTGAAAAGGATAATGACAATAGGGGAGAATCTTTGGGCTCTTGCACAGGATGGAATTTACAGGATGCAAGACAATAGTTGGCTGAAGGTTGATAATCAGGAATATGTCGATTTATGTCTTCATCTGGGTAAAGTATATGGCGCTACGAATGAGGAAATTTTTCGTTTTGAAAACGATCATTTCGTATCGATTAAGCCAAAGGGCGGATATTATTCGAGTGATATTACGATGATTATGGAGGACGGTTCACAGATTCATGCCGATCCGGTAAGACTTGGCCCTATTTCACGAATTGCTTCCTACAGCGGCACATTTTACGTCCTTCAGCCCGGGAGGCTCATTGTCTTCGATGGATTGGTCGTAAATCAGGATTTTATCGACTGGGGAAGACTTCCGTCACAAACAACGACAGACCTGCTCAGTTTAGGCAGCCGGTTGATTATTGGTACCGACAAGGGTTTGGGTGTGCTGCGGGGGGCAGCACTGACGGTTCTGAAAGGCAAAGACGGACTTCCGGTTGAGAATACCACCTGTCTTGCGAAGGGATTTGATGAAGATATGTGGATTGGAACCTCGAGAGGAGCAGTTCGCATGCTTAAAAATGACTGGCATTATTTTGGCGCCAGTCACTGGTTGCCCGGAGATCATGTAAATGGAATTGCTGTAGCCGGTCATAAAGTGTATATCGCTACAGATAGAGGTGTTGGAATCATCTCTTATGAACCTTATACGTTGTTGAAAAAAGCTGTGTTTTACGAACGTCATATCGACGAATGGGGTCATAAACGTCTTGGTTTTATTCATACAATCTATAAAAAGAATGGGGAGTGGGTTCGCGAGGTAAGTGATAATGACGGTGGGAATACGGCACCATACCTGGCTGCAATGTGCTATAAATACGCGGTTACAGGCGATAAAACGGCACGAAAAGAGGCGGTTGCCTCCTTTAAAGCATTGCTATGGCTGGAGAGGATTACCCCCATCCGGGGATTTTTTGCCCGGGCAATCTGGTCGGCAACTGCCGATAAAGATGAACGCAGCACACGTGGGTCGGGTGGCTTGCCTGCCCGGTGGTACCCTACAAAAGATGGCAAATGGTTTTGGAAAGGTGACACTTCCAGCGATGAGGTAACCTCTCATTTTTATGCGGTCTCGTTGTTTTATGATCTCGTGGCCGAGGGTGACGAGAAAGTTTTGGCACGGGAACACCTGAACAGAATCGCAGGTTATATTCTGAAGAGTGGTTATGTCTTCCCGGACCTTGATGGAAAACCAACACGTTGGGGCCGCTGGAATCCTGAATATCTTTTACGTCCTTATGGGTACAATGACCGGGGTGTTAATGGTCTCGAGATTCTGGCTTTTATGCAATCGGCCTATGCCGTTACAGGGGATGTAAAATTCAATAAGGGGCTTCAGCAGCTTGTTGATCTGGGATATGCCACGAACACAATACGTCAGAAAAATACGTTCCCTCCGGCTACGCTGGCCCCGTGGGATGATAACCTGGCTTTCGAAAGTTATAACACCTTGCTTCGATATACAACAGATCCAATGCTGCGCTCAATTTATCTGCGAAGTCTTGAACGGTCGTACGAAGTTAAAAGAATGGAACATATCCCCTGGTTTAATTTTACCTATGGCGGGATAACCGGCAACGACTGCGACCTTGAGCAGTGTGCCAAACACCTGCGCGAATGGACACTCGATTGTAC
>CAINLJ010000146.1 GCA_903850335.1 uncultured Bacteroidia bacterium
ACGAGATATAAAAAGGATACTAAGTCAGGCAGGCAGATTACAGGCATTACGGAAAATGGTGATGAAGCCCAATCTGCCTCCCTTGTGATTGTTGCCAGTGCAATGCTGAACATGGATGAGTGGTTGAATAAAAATTAAGGCTGATGAAAGATGAAAAGTTTAACATTCAATTGCTGAAGGAGGCAGAGCATGCAGTTCTGCAACAATATACACGCCGTCACTTTCTCAGATACGGGGCAATGGGGATTGGTGCATTGGCATTAAGCTCATTATTAAGCAGTTGCTGGACAGGTTCTAAAAAATCGTCAGACAGCCTCATTGATCCGGCTAATCCCCTTGCATCCAGGCCGCCAATGTTTCCTGGAAAGGCAAAATCTGTTATTTTTCTCCACATGGCAGGTGCACCCTCACAGCTTGAACTATTCAGTTTCAAACCGGAACTTGCTAAACTTGATGGTTTGGATTGCCCTCAATCTCTGCTGGAAGGAAAAAAATTCGCTTTTATCCGTGGTGTCCCAAAGATGCTGGGACCACAGGCAGTTTTCAAACAAAGGGGGGAAAGCGGCTTGTGGCTATCTGATAATTTGCCCCATCTGGCAACGGTAGCTGATGAGATAGCCATGCTAAATGCTGTCACAACAGATCAGTTCAACCACGCACCCGCCCAATTGCTCATGCATACCGGTTCAGCAAGACTTGGACGACCGAGCATCGGTTCATGGGTGACCTACGGAATGGGTACGGAAAACAAGAATTTGCCAGGATTTGTAGTCTTAACATCAGGTGGTAATAATCCGGATGCCGGTAAAAGCGTTTGGGGTAGCGGGTTCCTCCCCAGTGTTTATCAAGGTGTTCAATGTAGGAGCGAGGGTGATCCGGTACTTTTTTTAAAAGACCCGCAAGGTATGGACCGGGATCTGCGCAAGGCCTCAATTGAGGCAATCAATAAGGTCAACCAGGAAGAATATACCGAATACAAGGATCCTGAAATCCTTTCCCGCATATCTCAGTATGAAATGGCATACAAGATGCAGATCTCAGTGCCTGATGTTATGAATATCAACGACGAACCTCAATATATCCATGAGATGTATGGCACCCAGCCCGGAAAGACAAGTTTTGCAAATAATGTATTACTTGCCAGGAAACTCGTTGAAAAAGGAGTCCGTTTTGTCCAGCTCTTTGACTGGGGATGGGATACACATGGTGATTCTGCGGGGAATGCTGTCGATATAGGGCTTGTAAATAAATGCCGGAAAGTGGACAGACCAATTACTGCCCTTTTGCTTGACCTCAAACAGAGGGGATTGCTGGATGAAACACTTGTGATCTGGGGTCAGGAATTTGGGCGTACTCCAATGCAGGAAAACCGCGAAGGGAAAAAAATGCCTTTTAAAGGAAGAGATCACCATTCAGCAGCCTTTAATATGTGGATGGCCGGAGGCGGAATAAAGCGAGGCATTTCCTTTGGAGAAACCGATGAGATAGGCTACAACATCGTAAGTGGGAAAACTGAACCGTATGATATTCAGGCCACTATATTAAATCAGCTAGGTTTCGATCATGAGAAACTTACCTACGAATCGCAAGGCCGGAATTTTCGGCTTACTGACTTAAGTGGCAAAGTAATAACTGAAATTCTGGCCTGATAAACTATCAATTTGTATATTATGCAATTACTTAGAAAAAGATACTCCTGAATTACTCCAATTTACTCACATGAGTTTATTATCCATTAACATAACAGAATTTGCAGGTCGATTTCATCCTGTTCTGGTTCACTTACCGGTCGGGATCTTATTGCTTGCTGCACTTTTCATCATCCTTTCTAAATTTGAGAGATTTCAATCTCTGAGAGAAGCTATCACTATTTCACTGTTTCTGGGAGCGTTAAGTGCAATCGCTTCATGCGTTACTGGTTTCCTGCTGTCTAAAACAGAAAGTTATGAGCCTGCTCTCTTGTTTAAACACCAGTGGTTTGCAGTTTCGACAGCCCTTATCTCCGTTGTGGCATTTTTTCTTCACCTGAAGAACAGAAGGACGGAATGGATTGCAGGCATGATTGTTATACTTATAATGATCACAGGACATCTTGGGGGGTCCATAACGCATGGATCCGACTTTCTTACAAAGGCATTTACATCGGGAACTTCGAAGGGTGGGGAAGCTTATGGTAACCCCATATTGAATGTGCAGGAGTCCCACGCCTTTAAGGATGTGATTAAACCAATTCTCGATGCACGATGTGTTGCCTGTCATGGTCCTAATAAACAAAAAGGGAAAGTAAGACTGGATGAACCAGAGTTTATTCTAAAAGGAGGTGAAAATGGCCTCACAATAGTGCCGGGTAAGCCTATGGAAAGTATGGTAATCAAGAGAATTATCCTTAGAAAAGATAATAAAGACCACATGCCGCCCATAGAGAAACCCCAGCTTAATGCACGTGAAATTGATTTACTTAGTTGGTGGATAGCATCAGGAGTCGATTTCGATCGTCAGGTAAAGGATCTTGAGCAAAATGATAAAATTAAATCGATCTTAAAATCATTGGAATCCGGCAAAACAACTGTAGTGACTGTCACCTCATTCTTACCGGAACAAAATGTTGAAAAAGCCTCCGAAGCTGCGATAAAGAAATTACATGACAGGGGAGTTGCCATTGTACCCATCGCACAAAACGGCAACTACCTGTCGGCAAACTTCGTAGCCGTTGAATCTTTTACGGGTAATGACCTTCAAATGCTTGAATCTGTCAAAAAACAATTGATTTGGCTCAATCTGGGAAATCTTGGTTTGACAGATTCAAATCTTGAGGCCATAGGGAAACTCTTCCAGCTGAGGATGTTACACCTTCAAAAAACAAAAATAGGTGATCAGGGGATAAAATCTCTGAGCAATCTTTCAGAACTCCAATATCTGAATCTGGGAGCAACAAATGTTACAGTGAAAGGGGTGGAACAGTTGAGTGGACTTAAGAATCTACGACAGCTATTTCTTTATCAGACAGCCATATCAGGGGATGATTTAACAAAATTAAAAAGGTTATTTCCCAAAACTTACATAGAAACAGGTGGGTTTGAAGTCCCTAAGCTTGATAGCGATACAACAGTTCTAAAAGCACCGGTAATAAAATAGTGTTTTATTATTTAAACGAAGAAAACCTTTGAAAGAATATATTCGGATGATTTTTATTCTTAAACGACATATTGTTCTGGCCTCCGTATATGCAGGTCTAAGTCTTTTTTCCTGTTCCCCAAAGCTTCCCAATGATGTCTTGGCTGCTTATAAGGCTCTGCCGGATAAAATAGATTATAATATTCATGTAAAGCCAATATTATCTGATAAATGTTTTTCGTGTCATGGACCCGACAAGGCGAAGCAAAAAGCTGGTTTACGACTGGACGTTCAATCTTTCGCCTATGGCAAGCTTCCTGAAAGTCAGGGTAAGGTTGCCATAGACCCTGGAAGCTTGAATGGAAGTGAGGTATTTCACAGGATTATTTCTGATGATGCCGATTATAAAATGCCTTCCGGCAAAACTAACCTTACCCTTTCTGCAAAGGAAAAAGCCACACTGATAAAATGGATTGAACAGGGAGCAGGATATAAACCTCACTGGGCATTTGTGAAACCTTCGAAGGGAGAGGTTCCGGAAATAAAACAGAAGAATAAGGCCATAAATGAAATCGACAATTTTGTTTTGCATAACCTCGAAAATGAAAAAATCAACCCTTCACAACAAGCATCAAAAGAGTTACTGCTTAGGAGAGTATCCCTGGATTTAACCGGTCTTCCAGCCACAATAGCCGAAATGGACGAATTTCTCAGGGATTCGTCTTCAAATGCCTATGAAAAACAGGTTGACAGATTAATCAATTCACCTCACTATGGCGAAAAGATGGCAGTAGACTGGCTTGATTTGGCTCGTTTTGCAGACTCCTATGGATATACAGTTGACAGGGTGCGCGATATGTCCCCCTATCGTGATTGGGTTATAAAGGCCTATAATGAAAATATGCCATACAATAAATTCCTTCATTGGCAGCTTGCCGGTGATCTGATGCCAAATCCCGGGAAGGAGATGCTCATAGCGACTGCTTTTAACCGTTTGCATCAGCAGAATATGGAAGGGGGAATTATAGAGGAAGAATTTCAGGCTGAATATGTTATCGACAGGGTTAACACGACAGGAGTGGCAATTATGGGTCTTACAATAGGCTGTGCAAAATGTCACGATCATAAGTTTGATCCGGTTTCACAGAAAAATTATTACGAAATGTTCAGCTTTTTTAATCGGGTTAAGGAAGCGGGCCAAATCTCCTGGGATGACGCAACGCCATCACCATCAATTCTTCTGCCTTCAAAAGAAAAAGAAGTAACGATTGAGAGGTTGAATAAACAGATTAAATCTCAGGAGGAGAAATTGGAACAAATAACACAAAATTCGTTGTTGGGCTTCAAAAACTGGCTATCTGCCAAGAAATATAAACAAATTGAAAAGGAAAAAATTCCTCTCACCAGCCTTCAGGGACAGTTTAGTTTTGATAACGGTGCTTTAATAAATGGTGTTAAGCCTCAGCACATAGCTTCCATGAAACGTGGAATGGGTAGCTCTGCCGGTGACAAACCTTTGTTTGAGGTCAGGGAAAATGGCAAGGCTCTTTTACTTAAAGGAGACGAATGGCTTGATGTTAGCCCGGTCGGAATTTTCAGAAAATCTGATCCCTTCACAATAAGCCTTAAACTGTTTATCCCGGAAGATTTTAAAGAGGGAGTGATTTTTCATAAATGCATCGCGGAAAGATTATATAATTACCGGGGTTACCATTTGTACCTCAAGGATAATAGGTTAACTGTCAACTTATCGCATACAGCCCCATCCAATGCAATCTCCAGAATTTCGCAAAAACCGGTTCCCCGTAATAAATGGATTCAATTAGCAATGACCTATGACGGATCTTCAAAGGCAATGGGTTTACGATTATTTCAGGATGGGGACGAACTGGATCTGGAAACCACTATGGATCAGCTTAATAAAGACATTCTCATGAATTCAAAGGATCAACCGGGACTTCAAATTGGGGCCTGGGATCGGGGCCTCGGATTTAAAGGAGGGAAAGTCGACGACTTACTTGTCTATAGCCGTGTCCTTACTGATTTTGAGATAAAGGTCATCGCTGGGAAGACTTCATGGTCATCCATCACATTTAAGCAACCCGAACAGATGTCTGCCGGCGATATCGCCGCACTAAGTAATTATTACAGATCTGTTATTGATCCTGAAATCCTTGCCGAACAAAGGAAGTTGCAACAGATCCGTGCTGCTTGTGCCGATTCAACCTCAGATATTCCCGAGTTAAGCGTAATGCAGGATATGCCAAAACCGGGGAAAACATATGTTCTTAAGAGAGGTAATTACGATTCCTTTGGAGATGAGGTATTTCCAAATGCACCTGAATCGATCTTACCTTTTCCTAAAGAATTGCCTAAAAACCGCTATGGACTTGCTTTGTGGCTCACGCATCCGAACCATCCACTGACGTCAAGGGTGGCGGTAAACCGTTTGTGGCAGAATTTCTTTGGCACAGGATTAGTTAAAACATCGGAAGATTTCGGTAATCAGGGTGAATTGCCCAGTCATCCTGAACTTTTGGACTGGCTGGCTGTAACATTCAGAGAAAGCGGATGGGATATTAAGAAAATGTGTAAACTTATCGTGATGTCATCTACCTACAGGCAGGATTCAAGGGCCGAAAATTCAATTCTTGCCTCAGACCCGGAAAACAGGTTATTATCACATGGGCCTTCCAATCGAATGTCGGCTGAGATGATACGTGATAACGCTTTGATGGCAAGTGGTTTGCTTAATAATAAAATTGGTGGAAAGAGTATCAAACCCTATCAGCCAGACGGTTTATGGGAAATTAACAATACGACCTATCAACGCGATAAGGGTGATGATGTTTACAGAAGAAGCCTGTATATCTTGATAAAGCGATCCGTTCCCAATCCTACCCTGGCAACATTCGATGCAACTTCACGCAGTTATTGCGTTGTGAGAAGACAAAAAACAAATACACCCCTTCAGGCATTGGTTACCTTGAATGATCCGACCTTTCTTGAAGCCTCAAGGGTAATGGGTGAAGAAATTGCAAAAGCAAATGACCCGGAGAAAGGAATCACTGAAATTTACAGGAAATTAACAGGGATAGTTCCTTCAAAAGCAGAAATTGGGTTGTTAAAAGAGCTTCAAAAAAGTGAACTCGATAAATTCAGAGCAGATTCTAAAAAGGTTAAAGGCTGGTTATCTGCCGGTCAATATGAGACTGATAAATCTTTGGAACCTGCTTTAATAGCTGCTAATGCGGTAGTTGCCAATGTGATCCTAAACTCGGATGCTACCTTAACAAAACGCTGAACGATGGAAGATAATCATAAGGAGTCATTTAAAATTCATTCACCGGAATTTAATCATTTGAACCGTGGAATTGACCGTCGCAATTTCCTGACTAAAACATCGCTTGGCCTTGGTGCCCTGGCTTTGGGTTCGCTGATGGGAAATAACCTGTTTGGTAAACTGCCTGGTAAAGAAGTTGGGAAAAGTCCTGCACCAACCCTGGAAGATGAAATTTTACGGGCTATTCCTCATTTTGCTCCCAAGGCAAAGCGTGTGGTTTATCTTTTTATGGCAGGCGGACCTTCCCAGTTTGAAACATTTGATTATAAACCTAAACTAAGCACCATGTTTGGACAGCCTCTGCCGGAATCTGTCCGCCAGGGTCAGCGGCTCACAAGCATGAGTGCCAATCAGAGTATTTTACCCATTGCCCCTTCGGCGTTTAAATTTAATCAGTTTGGTGAGTCCCGAACCTGGATAAGTGAATTGCTTCCCCATACCGCTCAGGTTACTGATGATTTATGTATTATTAAATCAATATATTCAGAGGCTATCAACCACGATCCCGCTATTACCTTTTTTCAGACAGGGACACAGTTGCCGGGCAGGCCTTCAATAGGTTCCTGGATTAGCTATGGGTTAGGTTCCGACAATAAGAACCTGCCCGCTTTCATCGTACTTGTTTCAAAAAATGCAGTTAAAGACCAGCCCTTATATTCAAGGCTATGGGGTAACGGATTCCTTCCTTCTGAACATCAGGGAGTGCAGTTTAGATCAGGTAAAGATGCAGTGTTGTTTCTTGATAATCCCGAGGGTTATGACGGGAAGGACCGGAAGGAGATGCTTGCTTATCTTTCGAAATTAAATAAGCTCCAGAATGAGCCCTATGGTGATCCTGAAGTTCAGGCGCGAATTGCCCAGTATGAAATGGCTTTCAGGATGCAGACCTCTGTGCCGGAAGTTATGGATACATCCTCAGAAACGTCAGAAGTCTTTGATCTTTATGGTCCCGACAGTCGTGATCCCGGAACTTTTGCCGCCAACTGCCTTCTGGCTCGTAAACTGCTTGAGAAGGATGTTAAATTTATTCAGCTTTATCATCAGGGATGGGACCACCACGGTGGGTTACCAAAAGGTATCGTGAGGCAATGTAAAGATACCGATCAGGCGACTGCTGCATTGATTAAAGACCTCAAAAGAAGAGGATTACTCGAAGAAACGCTCGTTATATGGGGTGGTGAGTTTGGAAGAACAGTGTATTCCCAGGGTAAGCTGCAGACTGACGATTATGGCCGCGACCATCACCCGCGGTGTTTTACGATGTGGATGGCTGGTGCAGGAGTTAAGGCAGGTCTAAGCTATGGCGAAACGGATGATTTCAGCTATAATGTAGTGAAAAACCCAGTGCACGTTCATGATTTTCAGGCTACACTGATGCATATTATGGGAATTGACCATGAACGTCTGACCTTTAAATTCCAGGGAAGACGCTTCCGGCTGACCGATGTAAAAGGGAACGTAGTAAGAGATATTTTGGCTTAAGAAAACTCCGTTGTACCCTGAAGGAATTAACTTCCGGTGAACAGAGACTAAAAATAGCCGGGTACCCGGAACACCGGGGCAGGTTCATGTGTTATCTGAAGAATTAAGAATTAACCAATAAATACAAATACAATGACTTCAAGAAGAGATTTTCTTAAAAATGCGGCGATCACTTCGACTGTTGCAGCAGCCATTCCTTCTGCCGGGTTTTCAATATTACCAGGAAGCGCGAAGGGAGCAGATGAACTTATCGGACATGGAGAGTTCAGGTACAAGGTAGATAAAGGGTGGGCAAAGATCAGCATCAACAGTAATCCTTTATTTAATTGCCACGAGATGGTTCAGGACAGCAAAGGCCGGCTCATTATGCTTGGAGATAATATCCATAACAATATTCTGATTTTCGACAAGTCGGGAAAGCTTCTCGACTACTGGGGAACTGCCTGGCCAGGTGGTCATGGGTTATCATTATCAAACGAAGGAGGAGATGAATTTTTATTTATCGTCGATTGCGGATGGTATCAGGACAGGGCTGGGAACTGGACACCACAGGCTGGACAAGTTGTGAAAACCGACCTGACAGGCCGTATTATTTTTACAATTGGTCACCCACGAACAATAGGCATTTATAAGGATAATGAGAAATTCATGCCAACAGAAACGGCCATTGCACCTAATGGTGATATTTATGTCGCAGATGGATACGGCTCTGACTATGTGATTCAGTACAGCGCTAAGGGTGAATATATCCGTCATTTTGGAGGCCATAACAACAGTAATCCTGATTTGAATTTCCATTGTGCCCATGGTGTTGCTGTTGATTTGAGAGATAAGAAGAACCCAACTCTGATTGTCACTTCAAGGGAAGAAAATTGTTTTAAAGTCTTTACACTTGATGGGAAGTTCCTCCATCGTATCGATACTCCCGGAATGTATGTCTGTCGCCCGGTATTGAACGACAACAATATCTACGCTGGCGTATGCTGGTCGAAAGATGCTGAAGGTAAGATGATTGGGAGTGCCAGCGGCTTCGTTACAATACTCGATCATCAAAATAAAGTCATTTCAAACCCTGGTGGTAATGCTCCTCTTTATAAAAATAATGATTTGCAACCTACACTTCAGGCTCCCGGTCTCCCGTTCCAGCATTGTCATGATGTTTGCGTCGATGACGATAAAAATATTTATATCTGTCAGTGGAATGCAAATCAAACACCTCCGATCAAATTAACCCGGGTTTAATTTATGATTTCCGGCTTAACAACACTTTTGGGGCATCTTCATCCGGTAATTGTACATCTTCCAATCGGATTTTTATTGCTTGCTGTATTGTTTGAAATGCTTTCGTATTTCAAACAATATCAGCAACTCAGGCAGGCTGTTTCAATTTCGTTGTTTGTCGGGTTTTTATCTGCCTTTGCAGCATCTGTTTTTGGGTATCTCTTGTCACTCAATGGAGATTATGATCTTCAGACTCTTGAAAATCATAAAATGGGTGGTATCATACTGACAATAATTTCAGGACTATTATTTCTGGCAACAACAAAACCGTTTAAAAAGCGTATTACACAATACCGGCGAATTTTTACAGTCTGCTGCCTGGCTCTTTTTTTTGTCGTGAGTTATACTGGTCACCTGGGGGGCTCACTTACCCATGGAGGCGATTATCTATCCCTTGGAAATCTAAATCAGGGGATTTCGAAAAACCCCACATCTGCGGATGAAGCGCTGTTATTCGAAGACATTGTACAGCCAATTTTGAATAAAAAATGTGCACAATGCCATCGTGCAGGCAAAACAAAAGGTGATTTGTCCGTTGAGTCTTATGCGAC
>CAINLJ010000147.1 GCA_903850335.1 uncultured Bacteroidia bacterium
AGCGTGGTCTGGCCCGTGCCGCATACACTCAGCGTGCCGGTAACAGACGCTCCCGAAAGAACAGTTACCGTGGCAGTGGCGGTACAACCGTTGCTGTCAGTATAGGTGATTAAACTTGTACCTGCGGTAACACCCGTAACAACACCTGCGTTATCCACCGTGGCAACACCCGGTGTGGCCGATACCCAAGGAGTACCCGCAGCCGGAGTCCCCGAGCCTGCAAGCGTAGTCTGACCCGTGCCGCAAACACTCAGCGTGCCGGTAACAGAAGCTCCCGAAAGAACAGTTACAGTGGCAGTGGCGGTACAACCGTTGCTGTCAGTATAGGTGATTAAACTTGTCCCTGCGGTAACACCGGTAACAACACCTGCGTTATCCACCGTGGCAACACCCGGTGTGGCTGATACCCAAGGAGTACCCGCAGCCGGAGTCCCCGAGCCTGCAAGCGTGGTCTGACCCGTGCCGCAAACACTCAGCGTGCCGGTAATAGATGGAAACGAGACCGTAACAGTGGCAGTAGTGCTGCAACCATTCGAATCGGTATAGGTAATCAAACTTGTTCCTGCTGTTACGCCAGTCACAAGACCCACGTTATCCACCGTTGCGACAGCTGTTGTAGCCGATACCCATGGAGTAGTCGCAGCCGGAGTCCCAGAGCCTGCAAGCGTGGTCTGGCCCGTGCCGCAAACGCTTAACGTCCCTGTGATAGACGGATCTTGAAGTACCGTTACCGTAGTTGATATGCTGCACCCATTAATGTCTGTATATGTAATTAAACTTGTCCCTGCCGTTACGCCGGTCACAAGACCATTGGTACTGACGGTGGCAACACCAGTTGAGGCAGATACCCAAGGATTAGTTGCAGCAGGAGTTCCAGTCCCAGCAAGTTGAGTATTTCCTGTGCCGCAAATACTTAGACCACCACTAATAACCGGCAAAGGATTAATTGTTATTGTTGCACTTCCAACAGTGAATCCGGTTGTTTCAACGCAACCATTGACATCAGTTACTGAAACGATTGTGTAGGTCGTTGTAGTAGTAACCGGTGTAGTAGCAACAGCAAAAGGTGTTCCGCTGACAACTCCTGAAGCAGTTCTGTTAGCTGTACCATCATTATAGACTATTGTGAATGGTCCTATTCCGGATGTTGCAGTCCAGGTTAATTGTCCGGCACCTGTAACACAGAATGGTCCGTTCGATGTTAAACTTCCCTGAGGCAAAGCATTTATAATAATGCTCTGGTTTGTAGAGCTTGTTGCTGTACAGCCATTTGCATTAGTATAGTTAATCAAAATATGCCCTGTCCCGGCATTTCCCCACGCAACAGTAACAGTACTATCTGCCGCTGTACCTCCGGTAGAAATTGTTCCGCCGGTAACACTCCAGACGTATGCAGTCATGTTTTTCTGGGTAGTATAAACATTGCCTGTTGAGTTAGCACAAATGGCTGTTGTAGGTGCAATTGTTGGAACGGGTAGAGGATTAACAGTGAAAGTTGAAACATTGCCGGTACTGATACCTGTACAATCGACAAAATGAATAGTGACAGTAGTCGCACCAGCATTTGCTAATTTCCGGGTTAAGAATGTTGCCTTTCCACTGGCTATTGTTATTGATGCGGTTGTATCTGTAGCGGTAACATTTGCTCCGCTAAGTCCGTAAGTTACAGTATAAGTAGCATTTGGAAGATTTGGAGCTGTTACTGAAACTGTCGACGATGTACCCTTACATACGCTTGTTGCAGATGAGCTGAAATTAGTAAGATCAAGCAAGGTTACGGCAGCATAGGTTATGACAACCCTGCCATTTGCACCGGATCCGGAAATTGTTCCTCCGACGCCTTTACCGCCACCGCCACCGCCAGGTACGAATCCATTAAATCCTGATGCGGCAATTCCGCCGGATCCGCCAACGGCACCACCAAGCAGAGGAGCCGATGCCAGACCGGCTATTCCACCGACTGTACCTGTACCATTTCCTCCAACGCCGCCTGAGCCACCGGAGCCACCCCCGGCACCACCATTGGAACCTGCATTGATTGAGCCAGATCCGCCATTATAGGATACTCCGCTAAGAATAACTGAAGATGGTGTTATTGTACTCGCTGTTCCGCCTGTACCACCGGTTCCTGTTCCACCATAACCGCCTGCTTTAGCCACAGCAATACTGCCCGTTGAATTTCCAGGAGATGTATTTCCAAAATAACTATCGCTTGCAACCGAAGGAGCTGTTGCGGATGCAGTAGGTACTCCACCAGCACCAATGTGATAATTATAAATGGTTCCGGGAATAACAGAAAGAACTTCTTCTGTATAAGCACCACCGCCGCCGCCACCTCTGGCCTGGGCAGCTGTTCCGGAGCCACCTGCACCCCCGGCTCCCCAAACCTGAACTGTAATCTGGGTAACACAGGCAGGAACCGTGAATATTGTATCTCCTGCTCTTGAAACGATAGGACTATTTACTGTAATATAACCTGTCTTGGTCAGGGTGCTCGTTCCGCACGTATCCTTAGCCGTAAGGGCTACATCGTAAACACCCGGATTATTGAAATATACAACAGGATTCTTA
Organism: uncultured Bacteroidia bacterium; assembly: GCA_903850335.1. Classification (GTDB taxonomy): domain Bacteria; phylum Bacteroidota; class Bacteroidia; order Bacteroidales; family Prolixibacteraceae; genus JAAFHB01. The sequence goes on from CAINLJ010000147.1 coordinate 2,572, forward strand.
AGAATGCTTGTTGATGGGTTTCCGCCTGTAAATGTCCATGCCCATGATGTAGCATTTGTAGAAGCGTCTGTGAAAGTAACAGGGTCACCAGGGTTAATAGTTGTCGGAGAACCAGAGAATGCCGCGACGGGAACAGTAGTTACGACGATCGGCAGAGAAGCTGTGGTTCCGTTTCCACAACTATTGGTTCCAAATACCGAAAGGGTTCCGGAAGTTCCTGTTGTAAAATCAATTGTAATACTGTCGGATGTAGCAACTATTGATGATGCTGTACCAGTGTATGCCCATGTATAACCTGTCGCATTTGTTATCTGAGGAACCTTATATTTGACAACACCAACGCCACGGCAAATAAATGCCGGGCCGGAAATTGTTCCGGCTGCCCCTGGTCCGGTATTAACTGTCACTGTTATAGAATCTGCAAGTCCCGGACCGCAGTTGCTGACTCCCTGTACAAAGAGTTTTCCACCCGTTGAACCTGCCGGGAAGGTCATCGTTAGCGCATTTGTAGTTTGATTTGCAAATGTTACACCTGTACCGGTATAAGTCCAGAGGTAAGATGAAGCACCATTAATTACAGGTACATTAAATATATAACTTGACCCTGAACATACTGAAGCAGCAGTGCCTGAGACTACATTACTTGTTATTGCTCCCGCTTTATCAGGGGCCGTATACACAATGAAGTTTGACTTACCAGGAATGTAGCTGTTACATCCATTAGTTCCGGTATAGTTAACCTTAACAGAGTCAGGAGCAGAGACCAGCCAGTTTACGACGACAGAATCGGCACCTGCACCACCCGAAACAATCGAATAGTCAGTACCTGCCACACCTGAGATCGTCCAGGCATAATTTGTCATGCCGGCCTGAGTCTTATAAGTAATAGGCACATTAGTACAGGTTACTGCTCCTGCAGATGAAGTGATAGTCGGTGTAGGAGAAGCATTTACAGTCATCGCATAAGTTACTCCATTAGGAACCGGGGAACAATCGACTGAAGATACTGCCAAAGTCACTGAACCTGTCAGGGTAATAGGAAGTGTAGTAAATGAACCTGTATTATCTGCATTCATTGTCAGTGGTACAGTATATGAACCGGCGCCATTGAGTGTGTAAGTGATATAAAATGCTCCGGCTTTTAGTGGACTAATAGTCGTTGAACTGATTGTAATTGCTGCAGTAGTACCCTGACATAACGTTAAAGGACCTGGTGATGTGATACTCAGGTTTGAAATGTCAACCTGGACACAAGTCCACAGGATTGCCATCTGTCCACCACCGCCACTACCACCGGATGTCTGATATGCCATTAGGATGTCGCTCACACCGCCACCGCCGCCACCAGGAGTTGAACCTGGCAGACCTGCTGCTGTAGCGGAGAGTGAACCTGAACCACCACCACCGGCGTATCCGGGAACGGATCCTGTACCACCGGCACCTCCGACCGGATTCAGACCGCCGACGCCGACGTAGCCATTACCGGAATCTCCGGCACCGCCACCACCGCCTGCACCAGTAGCCGGAGCAGCACCTGTTTTAGTACCACAGCATCCTGTTGCCCCGGCACCACCCGAGAAGGTCGCCGGTAAGGTAATACCTGCACCAGAGGATGACCCTATGCCGCCTGCTCCGCCGACACCATAATTAGGTGTTACCCCGAGACCTCCACCTTTACCACCACCGGCAGTAACCGTAATTGTGGAAGCACCGTTAGGTCCGGTGAATGTTGTATTCTGGCCGGCTGTTCCTGCAACTGTCGAGCTGCCTGTTCCTCCTGCACCAATATTATAGTTATAAACCTGTCCTGGTGTGACTGCAAGCCTGACTTTGGAGAAGCCTCCGCCGCCTCCACCGCCACCGGCATAGAAATTACGCAGCAGACGACCACCGCCGCCACCACCTGCACCCCAGACATAAACATCTATTGAGTTTACACCAACTGGTACAGTAAACGTGCCAGGGCCAGTGGTTGTAATAATACCTGTACCCGTAGTTGCCTTGATTGTCCCAACGAGGAAATCACCGAACGAAGCCACCCCGGTAGCTGTGATAGATGTTGCTGCCGGTGGGTTATAATTAGGATAGAACCAGCTTGGCGAGAGAAACTTGGCTACTGAGAAAGTATTTGAATTCTTGGCCCTGATCGTATCTGTTGGTACCCAGTTAAATGTAGTATTCGAAACAAAGGACGCAAGTCCGCCACCTGGTGTCAGCGTCCAGTAGCGCTTGATACACCATGTAGGATCTAACCCTGAAGCAGCAAAATTAGCATACGGACCCGCATAGGTTGAGGCCGTTAAGTTTCCGGACGTACCTACACTTGTAAAATCGACTGTGACTGGAGCGTAATTGGTTGTTAAATCGCCTATCGGGAAGAGTTTGGTTTGGGCTCCTGTGGTTACTGGTACTGTTAATCTTCCGTTCACCCATCCTTTTGTCCGGGTTATTGCACCATTTACAGTGAGTGTATAAGCTGCCGTTGTGGCCAGAACTCCGTTTGTCAGGGTTAATGGACCAGTGACTATTTTACTTGCAGTACCCAGTGTAACGCCGAGAGAATCATTAATGATCAGACCCCCGGTTCCGCTAAACGTCGCAGGGAACTCAACACCGGTTGTTTGGTTGGCACTACCTTTGTATTGCAGCGCTGCAGCCACCCCATAAACAGGTAAGACAGTGGCTGTCGCAGTTCCTTCCATTGAAAGAGTATCCGCAACTGTTACTCCTGTTGTAGTCTTTGCACCGGATCCCGATAGGGTCAGATTATAATAAGATGTATTTGCTACTGTTTGAGCAGCACCATAATAATTAACAAGAGTTCCAACACCAGCTGTAAATGTTCCCGCAGTATTCGTTGTATTCCCGCCGATGAATAACTTACTTGTTCCAAGATCAATGGTTCCATTTGTCCTTGTCAGGTTACCTGTGATTGTATCCGTGAAGTTCGTACCCAGATTCATAGCTCCGCCTGAACCGTTCAATATAAGGGCACTACCCTTAAAATTACCTGACAATGTGGCTATTCCACCTGTTTTCAGCATGGATATGATACCTGTAGTTATACCATCACCAATCGTTGTGAATCCGGCAATATTTTGTGTGGCAGCAGTACCCGAAACATTAATAGCAGAGGCACCTGCACTTAGGATACCTGTCTTTATGAAGTCACCATAGAAGTTTAATCCATAATTACTGGCAGAGGTACTAAGTGTTCCTGAAACAATGTTCAACGGAGCACTATGAGTAAGATCGCCCAATTGTTTGTTTGTGTTCAGGGTTATTGTACCTGAACCTCTGATTACAACACCACCTGCGGCTGTAAATATTGGAGGCCATTCGAAATTAGCGGTTCTGCTGGCGGCTCCTGCGTTGTACTGAAGTGTCGCAGCGGGACCAAACTGCAATAATCCGCTCGGACCTGTGGCTATGGCACTTGTTCCGTTTTCGATGGAAAGTGTGTCATTTACGGTTATTGTAGAGTTTAAAGTCAGAGTTCCTGTACCGGCAAGAGTAAGCTTGTAGAATGTTGAATTTCCTACTATTGTCTGCGCACCTCCATCGAAACTAACTTCACTTTGGTTAGGAGTAAATGTAGCACCGGTAGTCGTCCAGTTTCCCCAGACAGAAAGAGAATTTACAGCCGGGGCAACCGATCCTGCAATTGTAAGGCTTGCTCCTGGATTGATTGTTATATCCTTACAGGTGTCAGCAGCATTAATAATCGGGTAATTATTTGTGACCAAAATTGGAATCACGACACTCGAATTTTTATCCGGCACCGCTCCACTACACCAGTTTAACGGATCATTCCAGTCTGTAAGTGATGCTGGCAGATTTGTAATTGATCCACCGATCCAGTTATTCTGGATACATGTCCCACCTACATTCAGAAGTCCTGTAGCGGTACTGCCAAAATAGTTTGCATCCATTAATGTTGATGCATTCGACACTGTTGATCCAAATATACCTGTCAAATATGGAGTACTGTCGAGATTAAGTGAATTAGCCGTGTGACTTAACGAAGTTCCCAGATCAGCAGATGCCCCGGTTCCTGCAGGACTGTTATTGATAGTCACATTATTCAGAATACTTGTATTTACTGTAAACGATTTTACACCAGTTCCCTTGAGAACCAGATTGTAATAGGTTACATTAGCAATCCTTTGATCACCCGTACCAGTATAATTAACTGTACCTGTATTGGGTGAGAAAGCCCCTCCGGTATAGGTATAGAATGGAACAGTCAGTGAACTGAAGTTAATCGTAGCTGAGCCACCATCGAGCGTACCGGAGGTACTTGTCCAGGTTCCCGTAAAGGTATGATTCAGTCCGACCGCACCAAGGTTAAGTGTACCACCGGTACCGTTAATAATCAGATTCAAACCAGTGACATTACCCGTGAAGGTTGCAGTTCCCGCTGTTTTTGTCATTGATATGACCCCACCTGTAGTAAATCCTGCGATACTCTGAGCCGCCAGTGTTCCGGCAAGTATTATATTTGAACTTCCTGCCTGCAATCCTGCAGTCGGATCTGTTCCCGGGTTAAAGAAATTACCATTGAGGGTGATATCTTTACTGTTTGTAATAAGCGTTGCTCCTGAGGCAATTGTGAAATCGACCTTTGTATTTTGTCCGATAATCTTAGGACCCTCCAGAGGGTCGAGTGTGACAATTCCACTGTTTATCGTTATTCCACCCAGACCTGTAAATGTACCCGGCCATTCAGCACTGCTAACCATTCTCGTTGAGTTATACTGAAGTCCGGCGTTCGGTCCATATTGAATATTGGAGGCATAAACATTCTTGTTAGCGCCATTCCCAACTGAGTAAATATTGTTAACCGTTGTGAATCCCTGATTTCCAAATGTCACAACCCCGGTTCCGCTAAGCGTCAGGTTGTAGAAAGTAGTCCCACCTGAAACAGACTGAGATCCACCATTCAGAATTACTGTGCCTGTTCCCGCATTAAACTTACCGCTGTTATTCCAGTTTCCACTAACTGTTAATGTAGGTGTACCTGTAATAGCCAGAGTATCACCCGTTGCAATAGTTATACTTCGGCAGAACGCATTGGCGTCGATCACCGGCTGGTTACCACCAGGAAGGATTGTTGGAATGATAACGTCAGAAGTCGCGTCAGGAATAACACCACAATTCCAGTTAGCCGGATTGCTCCAAAGATGATCGGCACCTGCGCCGATCCATGTTGGACCAATACACGTACTGATGTATAATGCTCCTGTTGAAGCTGGTGAAGCTGAAGCAAAATAGACCGAGTCAATAGTTGCTCCAGCGGTGATACAATATTTACCACCAAAGACACCAGTTGCATTACTTAACTTGACCAATCCATTACGATTCAGGATATTAGCCGTATGGGTAAAGGTTCCCAGATTGGCAATAGCCAGTGTGTCAATCGTCACAGCATTACTAATTATAGCAGCAGGGAATGTTTTTGCACCACTCCCCGAAAGGATCAGATTATTATATGGGATACTGGCAATCGTCTGAACACCATTTGCATTATACTGAACAGTGCTTGTCCCGGGAGTGAAGGAACCGGCTGTATTTGTTGTTGTTCCTCCAATAATCAGGGTACTTGAATTACCCAGCAGCGAACCAGCTGTTCTTGTCCATGCTCCCGTATAGGTATGAGTCATCCCGATCCCCAGATCCAGAGTCCCGGCACCATTTAGTGTGAACCCGGCTCCGCCTGTATTTCCTGTAAGAATTGCCGTTCCTGCACTCTTGGTCATTGAAACCAACCCAGTGGTCGTGAATCCTCCAATGTTTTGATTGACAGTAGATCCTGCCAAAGTAACGGAGGATGTGCCAGCATTCCACTGACTTGCATTATTGTTAATGAAATCACCATGGAATGTAATACCAAAGCCTGCGGTGACAAGATTGGCTCCGGACATGATTTTTAAAGGTACATTTGTGTTGTTACCCAGCTGCTTGGCTGAATTTAACGCGATTGTACCGGTTCCCTTTATAACGACACCACCCAAAGCATTGAAAGTAGCAGGCCATTCACCGGATATCACTGTACGATTGCTGGATCCTGCATTATATTGTAGTGTTGCATTTGGTCCAAAGGTTAATATTCCAATAAAGTTATTTGTATTTGAACCATTCTCAATCGATAGAGTATCACCAACCTGTACTCCTCCTGTTCCACCAGGTAAAGATTTTATCCCGGTACCCGACAAGATAAGTTTATTGTAGCTTAGCAAGCCCATAGTCTGCGCAGCACCGGCATAATTCACAGTTCCCAGACCAGCGGTAAAAGTTCCTCCGGTTCCGGATACAACGGCTCCCGGAGCAGTTAAATTAAGCACACTTGAACCACCATTTAGTACACCTGCATTTCTTGTCAATGTACCACTGAAAGTATGTGTCAACCCTGCACCAAGATTTAATGTTCCTGTCGAAGATCCCGTACCAATAGTGAGGCCTACACCCGAAACATTTGCTGTTAAGGTTGCTGTACCCGAAGCCTTTGTCATAGCTACCGCTCCAGCCGTTGTAAAGCCTCCAATACTTTGAACTGCAGTAGTTCCGGTTATAGTAATATTGGAAGTTCCTGCTGCCAGGGTACCATTATTGATAAAATCACCATGCAACGTCAGTCCAAGATTATTTGTGGAAAGAGTAGCTGATGGATCAATAGTTAATGGGACACTTGTATTGTTACCCACTTGTTTAGCTGCACCAAGTGTTACGGTACCTGTATTCATGATGTGAACTCCTCCGGTTGCCGTAAATATTGGCAACCATTCAGCACCAGCAGTCATTGGTGATGTGGAATTGTACTGAAGTATCGCATTCGTTCCATAGGTTGGCGCCGCAGAAACTGCTAATGAATTATCACCTTCCATAGAAAGAATACCACTGACTGAGAAATTAGCCGTTGTGATCGTCTTTGTGCCCGTACCGCCTAATGTTACATTACTAAAATTTGTTGCACCTAATATGTTTTGTGCAGGACCACTGAAAATGACTGTTCCTGTACCAGGGATCAATCCTCCAATTCCAGCCTGGTTATTCCACAAACCGTTAACTGTCAATGTATTTGTACCCGAAATAGTAAGGTTTGCACCAGATTGGATTGTAATTGTATCGCACAGAGCAGCAGAGGTGATTACCGGGAAATTAGTAATAGCCACAGACGGTATGATAACATCTGTTGTGGCTGTAGGAATGATCCCACTACACCAGTTCGCTCCATTATTCCAGTCTGTACTAATCGCACCAAGCCAGGTTCCAGGGAGACATGTAGTTGTATTGACATTCAAAACTCCGGTAGCTGTAGTACCAAAATAGGTTGAGTTTTTCACTATTGCCAATATCGAAGCCGTTCCCCCATATAAGTTTGCTGCCTGCGGTAAATTACCCAGAACAAGACTCTGAGAACGATGTGTAAATGAACCAAGATCAGCAGACGATCCATTAATAGTAAGGATGTTCACTATTGTATCGTTTGCCGTAAACGATTTTACTCCGGTCCCAACAAGATCCAGATTTTGGTATTTAGTCTGATAGATAGTCTGAGCTCCTGCAAGCCCATAGGCTACATCATTATTATTCGTGGCAGCATCAATAACCGAAATTGTAGCAGGGCCAGCGAAGTTAAGATCAAGAGTAGCTCCCGTGGCCTGCAAAAGTTTACCTGTACCGGTAAGATCCGTGGCGATTGTCAAAGTCTTGCCATTCGTCAGCGTAATCCCGTTCACTGTGACAGCAGGGATTGTAAACGTACCAGTAAGCGTCTGATTATTAGTATCAAATGTTTGAATTCCTGCACCTGCAGTCATTGATCCTGTACCCAGCAGCGTAATTCCATTTTGGAAGTTAACCGGTGAGTTTCCTGAATTATTCCATGTTGCACCTGATGCGATCGAAACAAGACCTGAAAAGACCGGTGTTGCGCCAACATTGTTAATAATAAGGCTTCCGCTTGTTCCTCCACCCACGGTTGTGGTTCCGGTTACAAGCAGAGGGAAACCTCCTAAAGTTAAAGAAGAACTGTTTCCAACAGAAAGGTTGCCACCAATTGTCAAACCGGATGCTGTAGCTGTAGAAGAAGCTCCGCCACTAAGTGTTAAATTACCAGAAACAGAGGTTGTTCCTGCCAGAAATGTTTTCACTCCGGCTCCCGACAAGGTCAGGTTGTAGTAATTTACCCCACCAACAGTTTGTGCAACTGCCAATGGATAAACGACAGTACTCGTGCCAGGATTAAATATACCAGTGTTTCCTGATACAACGACACCCGGTGAAGTAAGATTGAGTGTCGATCCTGTGCCTCCGTCAAGGGTACCAGCTGTGTTGGTCCATGTGCCCGAGAATGTATGCGATAATGTATTACCGAGGCTCAGTGTACCACCGGAACCATTGATCGTTAGTCCGGCACCATTAACCGGACCGATTAAGGTAGCGGTACCTGATGTCTTTATCATCGATATGGTTCCTGTTGTGGTAAAACCTGAAATACTTTGATCCAAAGCGCCGGCAAAGGATATGCCACCTGTTCCACTTGTTAACGTGCCTGTAGGAGTAATTGTCAGATTACCTCCCAGAGTTAAAAGGTTTGCCCCACGGGTTAAAGTCGCACCTGCATTGATTGTTAAAGGAACACCATCTCCCAAAACTTTATCACCGTTTAACGAAACCGCACCTGTTCCTCCGATAACTATGCCTCCAAGCCCGTTGAATGTTGCAGGCCATTCGGAAGATACTGTCCTTAATGAAGCACCCGCATTATACTGAAGGGTAGCATTTGCTCCATAAATAAGTGTTCCGGTGAAAACATTCACATTCGCTCCGTTTGCAACCGAAAGTATACCGTTCACTGTCGTTGCATCACCTGCAACTGATCCAAAAGTTACAACACCTGTTCCGCCTAAAGTAAGGTTATTGAATGTTGTGCTTCCTGCTATTGTTTGGGTCACACCATTCAAATTAACAGTACCTATTGCATCAAGGAATCCTGATGATCCGTTATTATTGGTCCAGCTTCTGGCAACATTAAGTGTGTTAGCTCCTGCAAAAGAGAGTGATGCACCTGAATTGATTGTAATTGTATTACAATATTTTTGGGTACCATCGGCATTAATAACCGGTTGAACAGGTACACCTGAAATGACAACAGGGTTAATCACAACATCAGTCGAAGGATTTGGCAGTGTATTACAAGACCAGTTGGTCGGGTCAGCCCAGTCAGAAGATGTTGTTCCAAGCCATTGACCTGGAATACAAGGCGCATTACCGACATAAAGAATACCTGTTGCAGGCGCAAAGTTGACAGTATTAATCACGGTAGCCGAAGAACCCGTTCCTCCATAGGAAGTATCCACAGTCTGCGGTGTACCATTGAGAGAGAATGTCTTGGCTGTATGATTAAATGAGCCCAGGTTCATAAACACACTATTAACACTCGACAGATTGCCACCGATTGCAGTGTTGGCTGTAAACAATTTGCTGCCACTATTTCCAGTGAAAGCCAGATTGTTATAAGGTAAACTTGCTAACGACTGATTAGCAGATAGATTATTGTAAGTAACAGTTCCGGTTTGGGCATTAAATACCCCGGTTGTAACAGTTGAGTTGCCACCGATATTCAGGTTACCTGAATTACCTAATAATGTCCCGGCCGAAAGTGTAAGATTACCTGTAAAAGTATTCGGACCCGTACCGAGGTCGAGTGTCCCTGTACCTGAACCATTGACGGTCAGTCCTCCACCATTGACGCTGCCTGTAAGAACTGCTGTTCCATTTGTTTTTATCATCGACACCAGCCCTGTGGTAGTAAAGGTTCCAATATTCTGGGCGATTGTACCTGCAATGACAACTGGAGAACTTCCACCTGTGAATGTTCCGTTATTTATGAAACTTCCAAAGAAAGTTACTCCAAAATTAGATGTTGCAAGTGCCGAACCCGAATTGATTGTTAATGGAACATCGGTTGCTGCATCTCCCAGCTGTTTGAGTGCATTCAGGGTAATGACACCTGTATTTTCAACAAGTACTCCACCTGTAGCTAAGAATGGACTTATCCATTCGGCACCTGCAGTAAAGTTTGCAGGTTTATTGTACTGAAGTCTGGCTGCGGTCCCGTAGGATGGAGCGGCAGAAACAGAGGCAGTTCCTTCCATGGAAAGAACATGGGTAACATTAGGCTGGCCAGTCAGGGTTTTGGTACCAGCACCTGTAAACGTAAGGTTATAGAACGTAGAGGCAGCTGTAAGTGTCTGAGCGCCATTCCCACCAAAAATAACTGTTCCTGTACCTGCCACAAAGTTTGAACCTGTACCAGACCAGGCAGTTCCGGTGGTATTTTCATTCAGAGTGCTTAACCCGCCATTCAAGGTTCCGGATGTAAGAGTCACTGCGCCTGTGAAAGAATGGGTTAATGCAGTACCATTATCCAAAACCAGTGCAGTACCGGCAGATCCGGCTACTGTTAGTGCACCTCCTGTTATATTCCCGTTTATGGTTGCTGTACCGGCAGTTTTTGACATTGTCACTGTTCCGGTTGTGTTGAAAGAACCTATATTCTGGTTAGTGGCTGCCCCGGTAATTGTAAGTCCAGAAGCTGCAGTACTTGCAGTTGTGGAACTGTTGTTGATCAGGTCGCCATTTAAAGTCAGTGAATAGGTCGACATATTCAAATTCGCACTGTTGAGTGTAAGGTTGCTACCCGCAGCAAGTGATTTGTTCCCGTTAGCAGTAATCATTCCCGAACCGTTCAGGGTAATTCCTCCTGAACCGGCAAATGTGGCAGGCCATTCACTCGATGCTGTTCTTGTCGAACCACCCTGGTTGTAAACAAGTGCATAGGCAGATCCACCATAAGCCAGCGTTCCTGTGAAAATATTTCCAAAACCGCCATTCCCAATTGTGAGTGTCCCGTTGACTGTCAGAACGTCTCCTGCAATTGACCCAAAAGTTACAACTCCTGCAGTACCTGCTAATGTCAGATTGTTGAAAGTTGTACTTCCAGCAATCGTCTGCGCAGCATTGGTGCCAGCTCCGTTAAAAATAACGGTTCCAAATGCATCTGAAAATCCGGTAATTCCTGCGTTATTACTCCATTTACCATAAACGGTTAAACTATTTGCACCAGTGACTGTAAGCGTTGCATTGGCATTAATTGTTATATTATGACAAAGTGCTGCAGGAATTGCACCAGATATTTCAGGCTGAACGATACCTGCACCCGAAGAAATCACTACATCTGTCGAAGCACCAGGTAATCCTCCACACCAGTTATTTGAATCATTCCAGTCAGAAGTTACCCCTAACCAGAATCCAGGATTACACGTACCAACATTTAGAATTCCTGAAGATGCAGAATCAAAATAACTATCATTAATAACATTTGCAGGAGTTCCTGCAGCAGTAGTACCCGACGAACCATAGCTTTTCCCTGAAGCCTGTGAAACTGCACCCAAAGTCAGCGCTGTTGTCAGCGAATTAGTCAGGTTAGGCAACGAAGCCCGTGCTCCGGTAATAGTTAACAAACCTTTGACATTGGTAGGATTACTAAATGTCTTCAGCTCAGTTCCTGTGCCGTTGAGTGTCAGGTTATTAAAATAGGATTCTGTTGTAGTGATGCCCTGAGCACCACCTCCAAAGACTACTGTACCGGTTTGGGGAGTGAAGATAAGAGCTGTTCCATTCCAAGCCGTCGGTGTTGAAGAGTTGACATTCAGTGTAGCCGAATTGCCAAGAAGTGAACCGGCAGTTAAAGTCACATCACCTGTAAAAGTATGGGTTCTGGATCCAAGATCCAGTGTACCACCGGATGTTCCGTTAATCGTAAGACTTCCCCCGTTGATGTTCCCTGTGAAGAGTGCAGTACCGGCTGTTTTTGTCATTGCGACCGCACCAGTTGTTGAGAATGCCCCAATATTTTGTGATACTACTGGTCCTGTTATCGTAACTGGTGAACTACCGGCAGTAATTGTACTGCCGTTGACAAAATCTCCCCAGAATGTAAGCCCAAAATTTCCAGTCGCCAGCGTACCTCCTGAATTGATATTCAGGTAAGTAGGATGAGTTGCGTCACCCAGCACCCTTGCAGGTGTATTGAGCGTGATGGTTCCCGGATTAGTTCCCTTAATTATAATTCCCAGTCCGGTAAAGGTGGCAGGCCATTCTGTTGATACTGTCCTTGAAGAAGTTCCAACATTATACTGAAGCGTAGCATTGGATCCATAAGAAAGCCCTCCGGTAAATGTGTTGGTATTAGTTCCGTTTTCAATCGAAAGAATGCCATTTACTGTTGTTGCAGAGGTGAAAGTAACCGGACCTGTTCCGGCAAGAGTCAGGTTATTAAAGACCTGACCCGGAGTAACTGATACTGTTCCGCCGTTCAAAATAACAGTATTGCCGGAAGCAGTTGTAAATGTACCACCCGTGTTTGTCAGGTTTCCGCCAACAGTTAATGTACTCGTACCGGTAGAGAATGTACCCGTGTTCGTCAAATTGCCGGATATAGTTAATGTCCCGTCATTCGAAGTTACTGTACCTCCACTTAAAAAGTTTCCACTCGCTGTAAGTGAATTGGTTCCAGTCGCATCAAAGGTTAGCGACGCTCCGCTACTTAGTGTAACATTATTACACGTTTTAGGTACACCATCTGCGTATATCACAGGCTGATAGGTTGTTGGAGCTATTGTAACATTGGTTGTAGGCAGAGGTATTACATTACCCGACCAGTTTAAAGGATCATTCCAATCTGTCAGTGATTTAGTGGACGGAGCACTTGCTGTTGATCCACCAATCCAGGTACCTGGGATTGTTGTACTAACATATAAAATACCTGTAGAAGGGGATAAGAAATTTGAATTATCTGTATGACTGGCAGGGGATGCCGTTGAACCCCAACTTCCCAAAACCTGCAGGGCAGAATTAAAATATAAGCTGTCAGTAGTATGATTAAATGACTGAAGGTCAGCTATGGCACCCGAACCGTTATTTATATTCACGTAGGTGGATGTTATTGCAGCAGGGAACGTTTTTGTTCCGGTTCCCGACAGGAACAGATTGTAATACGTGACATTTGCAATTGTCTGCCCTGCACCGTTAAAGTTAATTGTGCTCTTGCCCGGGGTAAATGTTCCGGCAGTGTTAGTCGTAGTACCCGCTATGTTTAATGTACTTGTATTACCGGCCAGTGTACCTGCTGTCCTGGTCCATGCCCCTGTGAAGGTGTGAGTTAACCCTGCACCAAGATCAAGCGTTCCGCCCGGACCGTTTAATGTGATGCCAGCTCCGCCTACGTTACCTGTAAAGGTTGCCGTACCCGAAGTCTTTGTCATCGACACGGGGCCCAAAGTTGTAAACCCGCCAATACTCTGACTGGTCATGGTCCCCGCTATTGTCACACCACCAGATCCACTCGTAAGTGTACCATTATTGATAAAATTGCCGCCAAACGTCAGCAGATTTACTCCGGGCGTAAGGACTGCATTCAAATTAATAGTTAAAGGAACACTTGCATTAAATACTTTTGGTACTGCAATAGTAATCGCTCCTGTGTTGGCAATGACAATACCACCTGTAGCAGCAAAAGGAGTGATCCATTCAGGACCGGCTGCAAACGGGCCGGCATGTTTATTATACTGAAGAGTCGCTGCCGCACCATAAGTTGGAGGGGCAGAAACTGTTGCAGTCCCTTCCATGGAAAGGGTTCCGGAAACACCTGTTACTGCAGTTGTCAAAGTCACCAGACCTGTCCCTGCAAGGGTGAGGTTATTGAATGTCGTTGATCCTGTTCCGGAGGTGGCAATTGTTTGAGTACCACCGTTTAAAATAACTGTACCCGCTCCTGAGGTGAAACCTGCTGTACCATTACTGTTGGTCCAGTTTCCGGCTACCAGCAACGTTCCGGATCCGGCATTTAGATTTGCTCCTGAGGCAATCGACAACGCTCCAGTAAAGGTATTTGTCAATCCGGTCCCAAGGTTAAGTGTTCCTCCACTTCCGCTTAAGGTAAGTCCGCCACCATTAACATTATCCGTAAAGGTAGCAGTACCGGAAGTCTTTGTCACTGTTACAGTACCTGTTGTTGTAAATCCGCCAATGCTCTGAGTTACCATAGTGCCGGCAATCGTCAGACCACCTGATCCGCTTGTAAGCACACCATTTTTAATGAAGTTACCTCCAAGGGTTAAAAGATTGGCACCAGGTGTTAAAATAGCACCTGTGTTTATCGTTAGTGGAACACCTGTTCCAAAGACTTTAGCACTGCTAAGTGTAATTTCCCCTGTGTTGGCAATGACGACACCACCTGTCGCGGCGAAAGGTGTGATCCATTCCGGTCCTGAAGGATTTGGACCTGTAACCTTGTTGTAGCGCAGTGTAGCCGCAGCACCAAAAGTCGGGGCTGCTGAAACAGTAGCAGCACCTTCCATCGATAGGATTCCGTTTACAATTGGTACAGTTGAAGTTAAAGTAACTAATCCTGAACCACTCAGAGTCAGATTATTAAAATTTATAACACCTGTTCCTGTAGTCGTAATCGTCTGAGTTCCGCCATTTAAAATAACTGTTCCGCTTCCAGAAACAAATCCAGATGCGCCATTACTATTTGTCCAGCTCCCACTTACAGTCAAATTGGAAGATCCTGAAACTGTAAGTGTTGCTCCTGTGCCAATCGATATATTGTTACAAGCAGCATCTGCACTGATAACAGGGAAATTGATAATACCACCTGAGTTAATAATAACATCAGTAGAGGCTGTTGGTACTGCTCCACCACACCAGTTGGATGGAGTATTCCAATCAGTCGTTCCTCCAAGCCACGATCCGGGTATACATGTACCCAGTGAATTTACAACCAATATACCTGTACCCGGCCCAAATGATCCAGGTATGATATTCCCTGCAGGAACTGATGCCCCGGTTCCTCCATAACTTCCTGCACTCTTTGGAGTAGTACCGAGGAATAAAATATTTGCTGTATTCCCACCAAAACCTCCGAGACCAGCTAACGCAGAACCTGAAATTGTTAAAGTTCCTGAGATTGCCTCCTGAGTCAGGAAGGTCTTTGTACCGCTTCCACTTAAAGTCAGATTCTGATAAGGGGTCGGGAAAACAGACTGATTACCCGCAAGTCCATAATTGACTATGTTTCCGGTTGCCGTTGCATCAATAGTATTAATAGTCGCAGGACCTGCAAAGTTCAGATTAAGTGTCGACCCGGCACCTTGTATTAATGAACCTAATCCCTGAAGTGATCCGGATATCGTTAAAGTGCCCGGGTTATTAAGATTAATACCCGAAACTGTGACATTTGGAATTGCAAAGACACCTGTAAGAGTCTGGTTATTATTGCTAAACGTATGATTTCCCGTTCCAGCAGTAAAGATCGCATTGCCCAGCAAAGTAATACTGTTCCGGAAAGTGGCCGGTGCATTTCCAGAGTTGTTCCATGTTGCACCTGCAGAAACTGTAACAAGTCCTGTAAAATCCAGGATCCCTGCCGCATTGCTGATCAACATGCTTCCGCTTATTCCTCCACCAACAGTCGTTGTTCCAGTCACTGTTAATGGGAAAGCTCCAACAGTAAACGTTGTGGCATCACCTATCGCAAGATTGTTTCCAATTGTCAGACTTCCAAGAGTAGAAGTAGTTGCTGTTCCAGACAGATTAAGGTTATGCAGGACAGCAGTTCCGGACGTCAGCGTTTTCGCACCGCTTCCCAATAAATTAAGGTCATAATAGGTGACACCCCTGACAGTTTGAGCTGCTCCGGAATAGTTCACAACATTGCCTGTGGCAGACGCAGTAAAGCCTGTAATATCGGAGATACCGCTGAGATTTAATATCCCTGTGGTACCCTGAGCTAATCCACCAGTTCCTGAAAGCGCGGTAGTAGCTGTGATAGTGCCATTATTTGTAAGTGTTCCGCTTACAGTCAGCAATGTTGAGCAGGTTAAAATCCCTGTGTTGGTATAGGAACCACTTACCGTTAAACCAGGAATACTTAAAGGCTGGGTACCGCCAATTGTTTTGGTTGTACCGGTAAGATGATAACTTCCTGCAGCAGCAGTAAATGTGGCACCGTTATTTGTAACGTTACCACCAATCGTATAGTTTGTGTTAACAGCATTCGTAAAGGTTCCGGCATTTGTCAAATTACCATTTATTGTAACGGCAGCGATAGCACTTGTACTGCTCCACGTACCACCTGAACTGATTCCTAAACTGTCGGCGACAATATTTGTTCCGGCAAGCATGCTTACCAAACCTCCGCTACGAACCGAAATCACACCCAGGGTTACCGGATTTACAAGACTGTTGACAGTCAAAATTCCACTTACACCTGTTCCTACATTGGTTCTGCCTATTGTAAGTACGTTGACTCCTGCTGTGAAGGTTGTCCCGTCACCAATAGTCAGGTTTTTACTTATCGTTGCAGCAATTCCAGTTGTTACGTTTGCAGTACCCTTGAGTAAAACATTATTGAAGGTTGTGGAAGCCAATCCACCTATTGATTCTGTGGTTCCGTTAAAAATTACAACCCCTGAATTATCTGTGAAGGTACCACCATTATTAATCCAGTTGCCACTTACAAACAATGAATCGCTGTTGGTTAATGCAGCACCCGGCTGGATTGTGATATCCTTACAATAGGCTTTCTCTGTTAATCCGATAACCGGATAAGGGAAGCTAAGACCACCTGGAATGATTACATTTGTAGTAGCAGCGGGTACAGAGGGGCAAGACCAGTTTAATATGTTATTCCAATCACCATCTCCCGCAACACCTGTCCATGTACCAGGTACACAAACACCGCCAACATAAATAATACCATTCGAGGCAGGTAAGAAATTTGCAGGATCAATGTTACCAGCACCTGATGCAGCTGTTGAACCCCATGAACCTGAAGTTGGGACAGAGGCTATCGAATTAAATTGTAAACTATTGGCTGTATGTGTAAAATTGCCTAGGTCTGCTACTGCTGACGGGATAATGTTCAGGTAACCTGTTATAGCCAGAGCTGCAGGGAAGGTCTTATTCCCACTTCCCGAGAGGATCAGATTGTTATATTGAACATTGGCAATGGTCTGATTTCCTGCACCATAATAGTTAACAACGCCTGAAGCAGGCGTAAAGGTTCCGCCTGTGTTTGTGACAGAACCTCCAATTTTTAAGGTGCTTGAATTACCGAGTAATGTGCCGGCAGTACGGATCCATGGACCCGAAATAGTATGTGTTAACCCGGCTCCCATGTCAAGTGTCCCACCAACGCCGTTCAATGTTAAGCCTGTTCCCGAAATATTTCCGGTCAGTGTGGCAGTACCTGCAGTCTTGGCCATCACAACCAAACCGGTAGATGTCCCGTTTCCTGTAGTTGTGAGCCCTCCAATATTCTGGACAAGAGTAGTTCCTGCAATTGTAATAACTGAGCTTCCAGCACTTAACGTTCCACCATTTACAAAATCACCATGGAAAGTAAGCCCGTAATTGGTTCCTGATGTACTAAGAGTCGCTCCCGGATTGATGTTTAAAGGAACATTTGTATTGTTACCAAACTGTTTAGCCGCATTCAGGGTTATAACACCCGAATTTTTAATCACGACACCGCCCGTTGCGATAAATGTTGAAATCCATTCGGCTCCGGCTGTTCTAGCCGTTGCAGTGTTGTACTGCAATGTAGCCGCCGGACCGTAAGTTGGGGCAACATTTGCAGTTGCAGCACCTTCCATCGATAGTATATTATTAACGACAGGTACACCAGTTAATGTCTTCGTTGCAGTTCCTGTTCCTGTGAAGGTCAGGTTATAAAATGTAGATGAAGTAGCCAGTGTCTGAGCAACTCCGCCAAAAACCACGGTACCGGTACCGGCATTAAAGAGTGTCCCGGTCCCATTCCAGGCAGTTGTACTCGTTGCGTTTTCGTTCAGGGTACTTAACCCGCCGTTTAAAGTTCCTGTAATAAGGGTTACCACACCACTAAAGGTATGAGTCAGTCCGGTGACTCCGGAATCCAGGTTCAGGCTTCCACCTAATCCGTTAATCGTCAGTGGTCCTGCTGACAAATTACCTGTAAATGTTGCTACACCCCCGGTTTTCGACATTGTAACTGTTCCGGTAGTAGTGAATGCACCAATATTCTGGGCTGCAGTACCGGTAAATGTTAACCCGCCGGAACCACTTGTTGTAGCTCCGGAATTAACAAGGTTACCAGTAAGCGTAAGTAAGCCATTTGAAGCAAACTGGGCACCGGAATTCAGCGTCAGATTAATACCTGTCGACGTAAAGGTACGTGCTGAAGATAAAGTGATTACGCCTGTACCTCCCACTATTACACCACCACCCAGAGTGTTTACAGTCTGAGTGACAGGCCATTCATTGCCTACTGTCCTGGCTGATGAGCCTGAATTATACTGAAGAGTTGCATTTGGTCCATAAACTGGTGTTCCGGATCCTCCAAAAGTCACTGCACTGATCCCATTTTCAACCGAGAAAACATCATTGATGGTTGTAGTAGTTCCTGAGAATGTAACGGCTCCGGAAGTAGCAAGTGTTAATTTATTGAAAGTATTAATTCCGGTGATTGTTGTTGCCGCACCATTAAAAATAACTTTTCCACTACCTGCATTAAAACCTCCTGTTGCATTCCCATTGATCCAGTTACCACTGACGGTTAATGTATTTGATCCTGAAATTGTCAGTGAGGCGCCTGAATTAATTGTAATATTATTACACACCGGAGTTGGATCGGTGTCAATAATTATTGGCTGATAGAGTGTAGTACCGGATAATGGGGGGATTGTCACACTCGTCGTTGAAGTTGGTACGCCGAGGCTCCAGTTAAGAGGATCGATCCAGCTTGAGCTGACTCCTCCGATCCAGGTACCTGGCAGCGCCCCACCACCTACATTCAGAACACCCGGTGCAGTGGATAAGAAATATGTGTTATTTGTGTTTGTTGCGCCGGATCCGGGCGTACCACCCCATGATCCAGTGGCAGGCACAGAAGCTAAACCACCCAAAAGCAATGAGGCCGATGTCGAATTGTTTTGAAGTGCCAGCTGAGCCCCTGTATTGGACGGACTTATTGAAACCACATTATTGACAACAATTGAACTGCTGAAAGTCTTGGTCCCTGCCCCTGCAATAGTAAGATTATAGAAAGTAGGTGTAGCAGAAGTAATTGTCTGATCACCCGATGCGCCAAAGACAACAGTTCCCGCCGCAGGATTGAACACAGAAGAGGTTCCGCTCCACGCAGCCGGACTCACCGAGGTTACATTTAACACTGCAGCATTCCCATTTAGTGTACCTGCCGTGAGAGTAACATTTCCGGTGATTGTATGGTTTAACGAGGCTCCACCAAGGTCCAGAGTTCCCCCCGCACCATTTATTGTAAGTCCGGCTCCTGTCAAATTGCCTGTCAATGTTGCCGTAGCGCTGGTTTTAGTCATTGAGACAAGACCAGTGGTACTAAAAGCACCAATTGACTGGACACTGGTTCCGGTAAGTACAAGACCTCCTGAACCGAGTATTGAGGCTGCTCCGTTGTTTACAAGATTACCATTTAAAGTCAATAAATAGGTCGACATGTCAAGTTGTGACCCGCTATTTAGTGTTAAAAGTGAGCCTGCGTTGAAGACCTTTGCTGCCCCTGGATTGATTAATCCTGTATTGGCAATGATTACACCTCCGGTCGAAGTAAACGGAGTTATCCATTCTTCTGTTGTGGCAGTTCTTGCCGTTGGAGTATTATATTGCAATGTCGCAGCCGGGCCATAAGTCACTACACCAGTTGTTACAACTACACCAGCAGTTCCTTCCATCGAGAGAATCCCATTCACGGTTGGAGTCGTTGCAAAGGTTTTTGTACCGCTGCCTGATAGTGTAAGGTTATTGAAGGTTAATGCAGGTGCTGTCTGATTCCCGGTAAGCGAGAAAGCAACAGTTCCGGCATTTGAAGTAAATGTACCTCCTGTTCCGGAAAATACTGTTCCTGAAGCTGTGAAATTGATAATACTGGATCCGCCATCAAGTGTGCCATTTGTCCTTGTCCACGTACCACTAAATGTGTGTGTTAATGATGTACCCAGGTTTAAAGTTCCACCGGTTCCATTAATCGTGAGGCCTGCACCGGATACATTTCCGGTGAAAGTTGCAATACCGGCTGTTTTAGTCATAGAAACAGCACCTGTGGTCGTAAATCCGGATATTGTTTGAGCTAACATTGTATTGGCAATAGTCACTCCTCCGGTTCCAGGCGTCAGGGTACCGTTATTCGTAAAATTACCTCCAAGTGTTAATAGATTTGAACCAGGTGTAAGTATGGCACCTGAGTTTATAGTCAAAGGAATACCGGAGTTAAACACCTTAGCGCCGCTCATCGTGATTTCAGCAATATTTGAAACCACAACACCACCTGTTCCTGTAAAAGGAGTCACCCATTCGCCACCCGTAGTTAATGCATTGGTGCGGTCATACTGAAGTGTAGCAGACGTCCCGTAAGTAGGAGAGCCGGAAACTGTACAGGATCCCCTGACTGTAAGTATCCCATTAATTGTCATACCACTGGAAACCGTTTTCACGGCACTTCCATCAAAAATTACATTATTAAATATGGAGGTTCCTGTGATAGTCTGTGCTGCACCACTGAAGATTACAGTCGCTGTACCAGGATTAAAGGTTCCGGTACCGTTGATCGTCCACCCTCCGCTGACAGTTAAATTCACCGGATTTAGCGGATCAATCGTTACCGAAGCACCCGTTTGAATTGTAAGACTCTTGACAGCTGCAGATGCAATTGTAAGAGAAGATATGGTCGGATACACAGATAAACCGGCCGGAATTACAACATCTGTCGTACCATCCGGCACAATATTACATGACCAGTTTCCAATAGAATTCCAGTCACTGCTGGCTAACCCAGTCCAGGTACCTGGTGTACAGGATGATCCAACATTGAGAACACCAGGTGCACTTGTACCAAAGCGTGTTGGATCCTGATTTGTAGCCGGTGAAACTGTCGATCCCCATGATCCAGTAGCCTGAAGGACATCATTAAAATGCAGTGAGAGTGCGGTATGTGTAAACGTTCCAAGAACAGCCGAGGTTGACCCGGGTGTACCATTGGAAATAATGTTGACATCGTTACTGATAGTTGTTGTTCCCAGGAATGTTTTTAATCCTGAACCTGAAAGTTTAAGATTATAGTAAGTATTCGTAGAGTTTCCACCCGAGTATGGAAGTGTGACAATATTTTGAGGTGCCAAAGCGGTATACTCAATCGTTCCGGAATTTGTTATAAAGTTTGTAAGAGTTCCTGTGATTGGTGTTGTTGCCGTCAGTGCAAGATTACTTGTACCTCCATTTAACGTACCTGCAGTAAGAACAACGGAGGTAAATGAATGACTCAGTGCTGATCCGAGGTTCAATGTTCCACCGGTTCCGTTTATTGTAAGAGTGCTGCCACTGGTTAGGTTTCCTGTTAAAGTAGCCGTCCCACCAGTTTTAATTACAGATATCGGTCCTGTTGTAGAGAACGATCCGATACTTTGATCGGAAGTTCCGTTTAAAGTCAGACCACCGGATCCAAGAGTGACTGCCCCATTATTTACAAGGTTACCATTGAGGGTCAGTAAATTCGCAGACATATTTAAAGATGCCCCGCTTCCTAAAGTTAAAGGAACACCCGTATTTAAAACTTTGGCTGTAGTAACTGTAACTGTACCTGTTCCCCCAATAATAACACCGCCGGTACCAGTAAACGGGCTGGGCCATTCACTTGTAGAAGCCGTACGGGCAGACGCCCCGGCATTGTATTGAAGTGTTGCAGCTGGTCCGTAAGTAAGCGTTCCGGTAAAAGTGTTTGCACTTGTTCCATTCTCAATAGACAGAATGCCATTTACTGTTGTATTCCCAGTACCAAAAGTTACACCTCCTGTTGTTTGAAGTGTGAGGTTATTAAACGTAGTACCACCACCAATAACGGGAGTAGCACCGTTCATTATCACCTTACCTGTACCGGCATTAAAGATCCCGGTGCTTGTAAGATTTCCTCCGACAGTTAAATCACCCGAACCCGCATTAAAGGTTCCTGCATTTGTATAGTTCCCTGCTACAGCCAGGGAATTCGAACCACTAATTGTAAGCGAAGCTCCCGTCTGAATTGTAACTGTTTTGCTTACTGCTGCAGAATTGATGACCGGATAGTTGGACAATGCATTTAACCCGATTATTACGTTGGTTGTTGCGTCCGGCAGTGTATTACATGACCAGTTTGTATTATCTTCCCAGGCTGTTGGAGAGGATAAAGACAATCCGGTCCAGGTGCCAGGAATACAGGTTCCACCCAAAAATACAATCCCACTTGAGGCCTTCACAAAGTAAGTATCACTTGTGCTGGCAGCTGATGATCCGGTCGATCCCCATGAACCGGAAATGTAGTTTAACGCATCAAGACTGAGGATATTGGCCTTATGAGTAAATGCTCCAAGGTCCAGAACAGTTGGACCCGGCGTGTTTTGAATGGAGAGACTATCATTGACAGTCATCGCCGTAGTAAACGTTTTTACTCCGCTGCCCGAAACCTTAAGATTATCATAAAGGATATTGGCAATGGTCTGGGCCGTTCCATTATAATTAACCCTGTTTCCAACTACTGAAGCTACAAGCGTAGTCGCTGAGGCTGTACCCTGAAGATTGAGCAAACCTGTGGCACCATTGGTTAATATTCCTGAGCCGGTAAGAGCTGTACCCACACCAAAGTTACCATTATTCGTGTAGGTGCCTGTGAACACTGCATTCAGAATTGAGGACGTATTTGATCCATTCAGGACCTTCCCTGAACCTGTAAAAGTATGTGCTCCAGTGCTTGTAGCGGTAAATGTAGTTGCGTTATTTGTGAAATTTCCTGCAAAATTGAAAACATCATTTGCCGTATTAGATACTTCAGTCCACACGGCACCACTATTTAACGTGACATCTCCGTTGAGATTCATAGTCATAGCAGTACCGTTTGTCGCTGAGGACCAGTTTACTGAACCAGAAATATTTGTGGCTCCCGTTACGGTTAAATTCCTCATTATATTAACAGAGGCCAGACTATTAACTGTAAATGTACCGGCAACAGTCAGACTAGCCCCTGTCGGTGATGTGATCAGACCCGTATTTGTGATAAGTAAATTGCCTGGCAACGAATTTATCCACTCTACTCCGGCTGAGAATGAAGCCGACTTATTATACTGAAGTGTAGACGTTGCCAGATAAGTTGGAGCTGCAGAAACTGTAGCAGTCCCTTCCATTGAGAATACATTATTGATCGTCGGTGAGCCAGTTAAAGTTTTTATAGCAGCACCCGTTCCTGTAAAGGTCAGATTAAAGAAAGAAGTCGGAGTAGACAATGTTTGTGCAACACCTCCAAAAACGACTGTTCCTGTTCCCCGCTGGAAATTCGAACCTGTTCCTGTCCAGGCCGAACCTGTAAAATTCTCATTTAGAATGCTCGAACCGCCATTCAGAGTACCTGATGTAAGTGCTACTGCACCAGTAAAAGTATGAGTTAAGGAACTTCCCAGATTTAATGTTCCTCCTGAACCATTAATCGTCAATCCTGCACCGTTTACATTACCTGTGAACGTTGCCACACCACCGGTCTTGGACATTGTAGTAAGACCGGTCGTTGTATAACCGGCGATACTTTGGGTCGACATAGTTCCATTAATGATAATGGGTGAGCTTCCAGCTGTAAATGTGCCGCCGTTGTTGACATAATTCCCACCAAACGTTGTGGTAAGATTTTGGGTAATTAAAGTTGCTCCACTGCTTATCGTCAATGGTATTCCAGTACTGAATACTTTGGCGGCATTCATTGTAATTGCTCCTGTATTGGCGATGATTACTCCACCCGAAGCCACAAATGGATTCAGCCATTCTACGCGGGCAGTTCTCGCTGTAGTCGTATTATATTGCAGTGTTGCTGCAGGTCCGTAGGTTAGTGCACTAGGAACGGTAACAGTCCCCTCCATCGATAGCACACCATTCACTGATGGTACGTTGACAAAATTAACCACTCCTGTACCGGAGAAAGTCAGGTTATTAAAGGTGGTCGCACCCGTAATAGACGGGGAAGTACCACTAAAATTAACCGTTCCTGAATTGTCAAGGAAAATACCACTATTATGCCAGTTACCGCTAACAATCAAGGTATTTGGACCACTTATAACAAGTTTTCCTTTAGTACCAATAGTTATGCTGTGACACGCTGTTGCCGACAGAAGGATTGGGTAATTGTTATAGGTAGTAGTACTGTCAGGGATAATAACATCGCTGATCGCAGTTGGTAAAATGCCGCATGACCAGTTGTTGGGATTGTTCCAGTCTGAGTCACCTCCGGCACCTCCCGGTCCTCCACCAATCCATGTTCCTGGAATACAGGCGTTACCAACATATAAAATACCAGGACTTGATGCCACGAAGTTTGCTGCAGTAACCGCTGCTGCCGAGCTGGTTCCTCCGTACGATGTGTTTGTCGCCTGCAGAGTGCCATCCAGTGTATAAGTAGTACAGAGAGGATTGAAGCCCCCTAGATCAATCAGTACACCCGTAATCGTAGACACATCCCCACTAATGTTTATACTCGAGGTTATTGTTTTTGTCCCGGTACCTGTGAAGGCTAGATTAGCATACGAAGTTGTATAAACTGTTTGAGAGGATCCGGAATAATTAACAGTGTTCCCCGTTGATGTGGCATTAAGAGCATTAATGCTTATTGTTCCGTTTAATAATAATATTGCAGACGGCCCCTGAGTAAACGTGCCAGTTCCGGACAATGTGGTTCCGGAGGTCAGGGTTCCAAAGTTGGTGAGTGTAATACCCGTAACAGAAACATTGGGAATATTAAAAATTCCGGTTAGTCCCTGGTTGTTTGTATCAAAGGTTTGGATCCCGGTCCCTGCATTAAAAGTGCCGTTATTTGTAATGCCGCCACGGAAAGTTACCGGCGAATTATTCACTGAATTATCCCAGGTTCCACCAGCGTCAATTGTTACAAGCCCGCCAGCGGTAAGACTAAAGGTTCCAACTGCAAATGATGTTCCTCCTCCCACAATAAGATTTCCATTGATTGCAAGTGCAGCAACAGGAGCAAATTGTGAAGTTCCGCCAAGAGTAAGGTTAAAGAATGTTTGAATCCCGGAGTAGGTCTGCACTCCGGCACCGTTAAACACTACTGTACCAGTTCCGTAATTGAAAGTGCCTGAATTGTTGAAGGTTCCTGCGACAGATAAGGTACTTGAATTTGCAGCAATTGTTCCTGCATTGCTTATTGTTCCGCTTACGGTCAATGGTCCGTTCATTGTTAGGGTGGCTCCTGAACTGATCGTAATATTATTACATACTGCTCCTGCAATCCCAATAACAGGCTGATTTCCACCGGCAGGTATAATAACATTAGTTCCCGCCACCGGTACGGCATGACCACACCAGTTATTGGCAATATTCCAGTCTGTACTTACATTTCCCAGCCAGGTTCCTGCCGTACAACTCGATCCGGATACAGTTAATGTTCCTGTAGATGTTCCGAAATAGGTCGGTACATTATAATCGGCCGTGGCTCCGGTTCCACCATAAATACCAGAATCCTGACCTAAAGTGCCAAAAGTTAGCGTATTAAATGTATGTGCCAGTCCATTCCCCAGATTCAGTACCGGTCCTGTATTGTTAATTGTCAAATTGTTACCACTTATTGCCCCCGTGAGAGTTGCAATATTTGCACCACTATTTGATACAACTACATTTCCTGTTGTGGTGAAACCGGCAATATTTTGAGCCGCTAAACCGGCAATGGTTATAGGTGAACTCCCGGCAGTAAATGATCCGCTGTTCAAAAAGCTTCCACCAAACGTTAGAGCATAATTATTTGTATTTAGAGAGGCTGAGATATTATTGATATTAACCGGACCATTAACCACTTTGGCTCCGCTTAGGGTTACAGACCCCGAAGTATTCGCGATAATAAGTCCTCCTGTGCCAGCCCATGTTGCGGGAAATTCAATATCTGTAACCTGAGCAGCACTTCCATTGTATTCAAGTCCCGAAGCAGGACCATAAGTTGGGACAGCCGTTAAGGTAGCTGTTCCTTCAAGGGACAGAATTCCATTTACTGTGACACCTGTAGTTGTTTTGGCCCCTGAGCCTGCTAAGGTAAGGTTGTTATAAACCAAGGCTGCAACGGTTTGTGAACCGGCATTATTGTACTTAAGAGTAGAGGTATTTGCAGTAAACGTTCCTCCGCTACCTACCGGATTACCCCCGATGATCAGGGTACTTGAATTCCCCTGCAAAGTTCCGCTTGTCCTGGTCCAGTCACCACTAATGGTGTGCGTCATGCTGGAACCCAAGTTTAAGGTTCCTGCTCCGGTCAAAGAAAGACCCGAACCATCAACATTTCCTGTTAATGTCGCAACCCCGGCAGTTTTGGTCATGAGAACATTTCCTGTTGTCGTGAACCCTGCAATATTTTGTGTGCCCGCACCTCCGATTGTAACAGAAGAACTTCCTGCTGACAAGGTTCCGGTGCTTACGAAATTCCCGTTTAGAGTTACAGCAAGATTTGCTGTTGACAAAGTAGCACCATTTAGTGTGAGTGCCCCATTTACGACAAGTGCAGAGCTTAAGGTTTTTAAACCTGAACCTGTGAATGTGACATTATTAAAAGTAGCAGTACCACTGCTGTTTAGGATGGCCTGAGGTGACGAACCTGTAAAATTCACTGTTCCACCTGTACCTGGAGTAAAGGTACCGCTATTGGACCAGTCGCCGGATACAGAAAGAGTGTTAGCACCTGAAATTGTAACACTGGCTCCACTCAAAATCGTAATACTGTTACATGCAGCAGCAGAACTTATTACGGGTTGCCTGCCACCTGACGGAATAGTAACATTCGAAGTAGCATTTGGTAAACCACCACACCAGTTGGAACCTGTATTCCAGTCAGTACTTGTAGCTCCGGTCCATGAACCCGGATTCGGGCAACCAGTAGTAAACTGAATATCTCCGGTTGAACCGTTCTGGAACCAACTGTCATTTTTAATCGTTGCATGTAGTGAAGTGCCGCTGCCATAATCTCCGGCAGGCATTAAAGAGCCGGCAGTTAAGAAGGCATTGGCTGATGAGGAGTAAGAACCTAAATCGGCAATAGCACTGCCCGAAATATCAAATGACCCGATGATATTCAGGGAAGCAGGAAAAGTCTTTACTCCGGAATTGGAGAGATTGAGGTTATTATATGCCAATAATGGGATGCTTTGAGCACCGGAACCATTAAAGTCAATCGTAGTTCCTGTAATTGCCGGAGTAAATCCTGGTAATGTAATTGTACCTCCAATACCTATTACTCCTGTTGAAGATAATGTAATTGAAGTTTGTGCACCACTTAAATCAAGATTTCCATAATTAAATGCCGGAACAGTTTGGCTTGTTCCTGTAAACTGGAATGTATTTCCGGTTGAACCCTCGGTTATCACGGCTGCAGGGGCAGTAAATGTTCCTGAAACACTAATAATTCCGTTGCCAAGTGTGATGGCAGTAGTTGCAGAACCAAGATTAAGATTGACATAATTAAATGCCGGAACTGTTTGGCTCGCACCATTGAACTGAATTGTACTTCCTGTCATTGTTGCAGGAACCGAAGGAACAGTAAATACGCCAGCAATAGCAATGTTTCCACTGCTTGGAAAGGTAATACCAGTCGTGGCTGAACCAAGATTAAGATTAAAATAATTAAACACCGGAACACTTTGGCTATCACCATTAAAGGACACAGTACTTCCTGTGACTGATGTATAGGCGGTGGCACCAGGTGTGAAAATTCCGGAAACTACTATCACTCCTGAACCAAGGGTCCTGCTTCCGCTTGTACTTGTAAGATTATAGTAGTTAAAGGCAGGAATAGTCTGGGCACCTGCTCCATTAAAGTTGATCGTGCTGCCTGTAATGTTTTGAGTTATTGCCCCTGGAGCCGCAAAGGTACCCGCAATTCCAATAGTTCCAGTGTTCGCCAGCGTAATGGATGTTGTAGCAGAACCAAGATTAAGATTATTATAATTAAATGCGGGAACAGTCTGACTATCACCATTAAAACGAATAGTGCTTCCAGTAACTGTCTGGGTTATCGCTCCAGGAACAGTAAATAAACCGGCAATCCCGATAGTACCGCTATTTGCTAATGTAATAGCAGTGGTGGCAGTACTTAGATCAAGGTTGTTATAATTAAATGCCGGTACAGTCTGGCTGGAACCTCTGAATTGTACTGTATTTCCTGTCGCAGTCTGGGTGATTGCTCCCGGACCCGTAAATGTCCCTGAGATACCTATAGTGCCACTTGCAAGAGTTATTGCAGTTGTTGCTGAGCTTAGATTCAGGTTGTTATAATTAAATGCCGGTACAGTCTGACCCGATCCGTTGAAGCTGATCGTACTTCCTGTGAAGGTATAACCGTTTGTTCCCGGTGTAAAGGTTCCCGAAATTCCGACAGTTCCCGAGGATGCAAATACCCTTGCTCCGGTGCTGGAACTGGTCAGATTGCCAAAATTAAATGCAGGTATAGTTTGTGAACCTGAACCATTGAAGTTAACAGTGCTTCCTGAGGCAAAGGTGTTAGTACCGCCAAAGGCAGGGAAAGTACCACCAACCAGGAGTGATCCGGTCGCGGATACTGTAAACGTTCCGGTTCCTTTTACTGTATTTAAGCTGTTGTCCAGATTACCATCAAGCTGGAGGTTCCCGATGTTTGCAGTATTTGAATCGACTGTTATGGTTGCTCCACTGACAATTTGCACATTGTCTCCACCCGCCGGAGCAACTCCTCCGACCCATGAGCTTCCAGTATTCCATGCACCACCAGTTGCGGTTGAAACTATATTTCGTGTCACTCCGGCATATGGATACTGAATATAAGACGCAACATTCCCGGTATTTGCAGTAATATTAGCGGCTAATCCGGTTACTTCGATCGAAAGTCGTAAACGGTCACCGGATGCCCAGGTCTGTGACGGGGTAAAACTAAGAGTCGCGGTCTTGGTGCCCGTAGTAGTGAAGGTAGCGGAATATCCTGTGGAAGCCTGAACCGTACCACCCGAGTTTACCCTCTGTAACCTAAATCGTGCAGAGCCCCCAGTTACGGATATGGCACTTACGGACAACGAAACAGGGAAGCTGTTTCCTGAAATCTGACTGGTTAAGCTACTGTTAGTGATCGTAAATGCGAGTACCTCAGTGTTATTACCAAGTGCTGCTGTTGGAGATGCAGCTGTACCAGCCGCACCCTGAAGGTTGGCAAGATCATAAACACGTGGTGTACCGGAGGTTCCTGTTCCAGCCTGGGTGAGTGTATTTTGAAGGAAAACTGTACCTGTGCTTGACTGCGAGGATGCACCAATATTTACTATTCCTGTTGCATCCGCAAAGTAAGTTGGAAGGATATAAGTTGCACTTGATCCTGTTCCTCCATAGAAACCCGAACCCTGACCAGCTACACCTAATGTAAGTGTATTGAAAAGATGGGTTAACCCTGTACCCAGACTAAAAATAGGTCCGGTATTACTTATAGTAAGGTTATTTCCATTCACAAGACCGTTAAGTGTGGCAATATTTGTGCCTGTCTTAGTCACCGAAACGTTTCCTGTAGTTGTAAAGCCTGCAATACCTTGAGTAGCTGTTCCACTGATAGTTACATTATTCGCACCAAAATTCAGTGTACCTCCGCCAGTATTTGCAAGATCTCCTTGAACTGTCAAAGCCGCACTTACTCCGGCAGTCCCTGATCCGCTAAAGTGAAGGTTCTGATAGGTAAACGAGCCGTTTATTGTTGGATTTGCATTATAATATTCAATCGTAAATCCTGCAGCGGGAGTGGAAGTAAAGGAATAATTCCCTCCCCACGTCGTGGTACCTACCCTTAGTGTTCCAGCAGTTAATGTGGCAGAAGCTGCTGTCAATAAGAATGTTGTAGGGTCTAGTGTTCCGGAAGTCATTGTAAATACGCTCGATGTCCCTAATGTAATTGCACTGCCAAGCGTTACGGTTCCACCCGATTTATTGACTGTCAGACCAGGAGCATTGGAAGTTGCTGTGGAAATCACACCCGAAAGGGTCTGGGCTCCAGTTCCATTAAGCGTCAGCGATATAGCCTGTGTTGAGGTTCCGTTAAACGTCCAGTTTCCTCCAACGAGAATTGACCTTGTTGCTCCACCGGTTATTGTTCCTGTGCCGGAAACATTCCCTGTAACAGTAGTTGTACTGCCTGATGCCAAAGTAAGACCTGTCCCGCCTGAGGTACTTAAAGTCAGGTTACCACCGATTGTGTAAGGGGTAGGAAGTGCAACAGTACAAGTACCGCTCATTGTAAAATTGCCCAAAACAGATGTTCCGGTTAATGTCTTCGCACCACTTCCGCTCAGACCTAAGTGATAATAAGAATTCACATGTGCCGTTTGTGCTGTTCCGGTATAATTAACAGCATTACCTGTTGCACTGGCTGTAAGACCTGTAATACCGGATGTCCCTCCAAGGTTAAGTGTACCCGTTGTACCATCCCCATTGGTCAGCGACCCTGCGCCGGACAAGGCAGTTGCAACTGTCAGCGTTCCTGTGTTCGTATAGGTCCCGGTTATGGCAAGTGAAGGAATCGCTATTGTTCCATTAATAATTTTTCCTGCTCCGTTAAGTGTATAAACACCGGTTCCTGCATTAATTACGCCCGGACTTGAAAGGTTTCCACCAATTGTCACAGGCGAATTGGATGCTGTATTAGTAAAAGTAGCTCCCGTGTTAACTGTGAAATCACCATCAAATGTTTTTGATCCGGTTGCTGATGAGATAGTCAAAGTGCCACTTACTCCGGCACCAACTGTTGTGCTTCCGGTTACTGTCAAAGGAAAGCCTGCCGCCGTAAACGTGGATCCATCGCCAATTGAAAGATTTCCCCCAATAGTCATTGCGGCTACAGTGGTAAGAGCAGACGTTCCATTTAAAGTAAGATTGCCTCCTACTGAGCTGCCAGTGCTAAAATTAACTGCGCCAGCTCCTGAGAAGGTTAGGCTATTAAAACCATTTGTACCTGTCAGGACAGGTGCTGCTCCAGTGAAATGAACTGTTCCGGTATTTCCGGTGAAGGTACCGCCATTGGTCCAGTTGCCAATAACAGTTAAAGTATTTGCTCCTGTTCCGCCATCAAAAGAAGCTCCCGGCTGAATTGTAAGGCTGGCACAGGATGCATCGATATCGAGTGTAGGAAAGGAGGTTGCTGACGACGGAATCACAACATCTATTGTTGCATCAGGAATTGGTAACGCACTCCAGTTCCCTGGAGTACTCCATTTGCCATCCCCGGCAAGGCCGGTCCATGTCCCCGGTATTGAAGTGGCAGAACCAACATAGATAAGTCCTACCGCCGTGGATCCAAAATAAGTTGAGTTTTGATTCGGTGCCGGAGCGGGTGAAGCAGTGGATCCAAAAACTCCGGAGCCCTGATCTGTGGCTTCATAAAAGAGGAACCCGGCTTTATTTGATGCGAAACTGGCCAGATCCGCCTGAGCCGGACTATTTAAAGTAAGATTATTACTGATTGTTATCGCAGCTGGAAATGTTTTTAAAGTTGGAATTGGTCCCCCAGAAGCCGACAAGGTAAGGTTGTAGTATAAAACATTGGCAATAGTTTGTGCAGAGGAGCCAGAGAAATTAACTGTACCCAGATTTGCGGTGAAGGATCCACCGGTTATGGATACAGGAGTGCCAGCCTGACTTAATTGAAGAGTAGCCGAACCTCCGTCCAAAGTTCCCGACGACAGAGCTATGGCACCAGAAAATGTGTGCGTGAGGCCGGAACCGCCAAGGTTTAGTGTTCCTCCACCGGCACCGCCATTTATTGTCAGCCCAACTCCTGAAACATCTCCCGTAAGGGTAGCTGTTGTACCTCCGGTCTTGGTCATCGAGACGGTACCTCCGGTAGTAAAACCATCAATGGATTGAGTATTGGCACCCGTGATCGTAATATTGGATGTCCCGGCAGCCAATCCTGCCAAAGTTGGATTTATAAAATTACCATAGAAAGTAAGACCTGCATTATTTGTCGACAGGGTTGCTCCTGAATTAATATTCAAAGGAACATTATGGGTTGCATCTCCAATTTGTTTTGCACCTGACAGGGTAACATTGGTGCCGGCCCCCTTAACAATAACACCACCTGCTGCAATAAATGGAGTGATAAATTCCGGACCGCTAGTAAATGTTCCGCCTGTATTATATTGTAAAACAGGAGATCCCGTAGCACTAAAGGTTGGAGCTGCAGACAATGTTGCAGCTGAACTCCCTTCCATTGAAAGGGTATTATTGACAGTAAAATTGGCAGTAGTAATCGTCTTTGTACCGGTACCTCCAATGGTGACATTGTTAAATACAATCGCTGCACCTGTAACAGACTGGGCAGCACCGTTAAATGACAATGTCTCACCTGTACCTGTAGTGAAAATACCACCTGTGTTATTCAGGTTTCCACTTATGCTGATTGTTGTTGTCGCTACCGGATCGTCAGTGAATGTGCCTGAATTGGTCCAGTTACCGGCTACTGCTAATGTATTTGTTCCAAGTATTGTAAGTGAAGCACCTGACTGAATCAGCAGGTTCTTGCAGGTTGCTATGGCAGAAGTTGGAAGTGAAGCGTCAATTTTTGGAAAAACGCCACCTGTAGGTGAAGTGGGAATTGTAACGTCAACTGTACTTGTTGGAACATGACCGTCTGACCAGTTAGCTGCAGTGTTCCAGTCTGTTGGATAGGTGGCATCCCCTCCATCCCAAACACCGGGAGGAACAGCGCCAATAAAGATTTCACCAGTCGAAACCGGGGCAAAATAGGTTCCATCAGTTGTTGCTGCCGAGGAGTTTATACCACCAAAAGTTCCTGTTGTTGCAGTTGAGGGAGCAGAACCTAAGAATATCAGAGAATTCTTGACCACATGGGTAAAGTTCCCCAGATCAGCAATCCATGCAGCGCCTGTATTATCGAGTGTCAGATTTGAATTTATCTTAAGTGCAGAAGGGAAAGTCTTTTTGCCTGTGCCTTCAAGATAAAGATTGTCGTAAATTGTTGCGAAAATAGTCTGGGCGGCACCCTTATAATGAACTGTATTTCCTGGATTAGCCGAGGCATTTAAGGTGGTTATTGAACAGGTTCCTGCAAGATTTAAAACTCCTGAAGCTCCCTGTAAAAAGGTAGAAGATCCACTTGTAGTAGCCAGCGAAGCCGTTGTAGTGACCGTACCATTATTTGTAAAGGTGATGCCGTTTGCAACTGTAAGAAGTGTTGTTGCAGTTATTGTACCATTGTTTGTAAATGCTCCATTCACATTGAATGCCGTACCAATACTTAAAGTGCCACTGTTAATCGTTGAATTTGTAAAGGTTGCAATTGCAGGTGCAGTAGTAGTAGACCCGCTAAGTGTCTTGGATGCACCGCTAAACGTATGAACACCGGTGGTATTTCCGGCTGCATTAAATGTAGTTGCATTGTTTGTAAAGTTTCCGGCAAAACCATAAGCTGCATTAGCATTTTCGTTCCAGATCCCTAAGTTATTAAGCGTAACATCACCGGTGAAGGTCTTTGTGCCGGTGCTATTGTCCGTATACGTTCCGGTAACTGAGGTTGTACCGGTTACTCCCAGAGTAAAGTTAGGTCCGACAGTCAGTGTGGTACCGTTGCCAATACTAAGGTTTCGTCCAACTGCCAGGTTAGCCGCTGTGGTTACAGTTGCAGCCTGGGTCATTGTCAGATCTCCCCCTATTGTTGCGTTGGCAAGTGATTTGGCTCCTGAACCCGACAGTCCAACATTATTGAAGGTGTATGCAAATGGGGCAATACTTTGTGCACCCAGTGCAGTGAAATTAACCGTTCCGGTAGAAGCAGTAAAGGTACCTGCCGTACCACTCATAAATGTACCACCTGCATTTAAAGTTCCGGCACCAGTAAATGTGAGGTTTGATACAGTTCCGGCTGAGGTTAAATCACCGGTTAAATTAATCGTTCCGGTCGAAACCGAAACTGTTGTACTTCGTGTTGTTGTTGTGGTCCCGCTTAAGGCGATAGATGTACTGGTTAAAGTTCCTGAACCCACTGAAAGAGTTACTCCCCCTGTTGATCCGTTAGACGGACGACTTAATGTAATTGCTCCTGTGGTAAAAGTAACACCTGTGTTTATTGCAAGTACAGGAGAAGCGGCAGTTGAACTTGGAAAAGCTACAGGACCTACAGTTGCATCACCCGTAATTGTCGCTGTTCCGGAGGTTTTGGAAAACGTCAAAGTTCCGGTATTCGTCAGAGATCCAATACTTTGGGCGGCAGTACCAGTTAATGTTATCCCACCTGATCCTGTAATTTTAGTCTTATCATTATTATTATTGACGAGATTGGCATTAAGGGTCAATAAATTAGCCCCCAATGCTAACGTTGCTCCTGAATTCACAGTTAAGGAAACACCTGTACTCAAAGTCTTTGCACCTGTTCCAACTGTTACTGATCCTGAATTGATGATTATACCACCGGTCCCGCTAAAGGTAGCAGGCCATTCAACTCCTGATGTATAAGTACTTCCATTATTGTATTCGAGAGTCGCAGCAGTGCCAAATGTAGGAACAACAGATAGTGTTGATGCGGACGTGCCCGCCATTGAAAGAATTCCGTTAACCGTAAAGGTTGCGGTTGTAATAGTTTTAGACCCGGTTCCGCCGATGATAACATTGTTGAAAACAGAAGCCCCTGTTCCGGTTGTGGTGATCGTTTGTGCTGTTCCGTTAAATGCCACGGTTCCAGTCCCTGCTACAAAACCTGCAGTTCCACGGGAGTTTGTCCAGTTTCCGTTAACTGTCAAAGTTACAGCCCCTGAAAGAGTAACCGAAGTTGTTGATCCTATCGTGATGTTATTACATACAGCGGCGGCCGAAATTGTCGGGCCGGTTACTCCGTTTGGTATATTCACATTGGTTATCGCATCAGGTACTGACCCACAGGACCAGTTAAGTGCATTGTTCCAGTTGGTGTCGGAGGCGCCGGTCCATAGTCCGGGTGTACATGGAGTGGCCGAAAGATTTAAGACACCTGTTGAAGTAGAAAGAAAGTAGCTGTTATCTTTTGTTGTTGCCGAGGAAGAAGTAGAACCAAAAGTACCTGTTGTATAAGTATTACTGTTATAAGTTAAGGATATTGCTGTATGCTGATAGCTTCCAAGATCGGCAAGGGCTCCGGTTCCAATAGAAATATTATTACCAATCGTTATTGCTGCCGGGAAGATAACAGTTTCGGCACCCGATAACCCAAGATTATAATAAGTAACTGCCTTTAAAGTCTGCCCGGATATACCAGTGTAATTAACGGTGTTTCCTGTACTTGATGCTGTTAGTGACGTTATTCCTGCAGTTCCGCCTAAATTTAATATACCTGTCGGTCCGTTTGTAAATCCACCTGTGCCGGATAATGCAGTTAAGGCAGATATTGTTCCGTTGTTTGTAAGAACGGCCGGACTTGTAACTGTGAGAAGTGTCCCAACATTCAATGTTCCGCTGTTTGAATAGGCACCAGTTGTAATTGTCACATTTGGAATCACTGAGGATGTTGCTCCGCCAAGAGTCTTTGTGCCGCTTCCGCTAAAAGTATGGGTTCCGTTTCCAGCAGTAAATGTAGTTGCATTATTTGTGAAATTCCCGTTGATTGTATAAGCAGAACCTCCGGTTTCGTCCCATACACCTCCGCTGTTAAGGGTTATATCACCAGTGAAAGATTTTAATCCGCTGCTGTTGTCCGTATAGGTTCCATTCAGCGTTGTAGTTCCACTAACACTTAGGGTGAAATTTGATCCCACAACAAATGAATTACCTGCCCCAATATTCAGCGCATTTGTAATCGTTAGATTTGATCCCGTTGTTAAGATCGCCGAAGATCCACTTAAAGCAATCGCTCCTATTGTTGTTAATCCGGAAGCAGGGGTTGTCGCAGTTGTCGTTCCATTCAATGTAAGAGTGCCGCCAATGCCCGTAACTCCGGTCATGTCCTTGGCTCCTGAACCCGAAAGTATAAGGTTATTATACGTAACATTTGCCATGTTCTGGGCACCGGTTCCATTATAATTTACAGTGCCAGTCTGAGCCGTGTACGTACCCGCTGTATTGGTTGTATTCCCTCCTACGGTTAAAGTACCACTACCACCCTGCAGTGTTCCGGCCGTCCTGATCCAGTTTCCGGAAATTGTGTGCGTACTGCTGCCAAGATTAAGAGTACCTCCGGAGCCATTTAAGGTAAGGCTTCCTCCGGAAACATTCCCGCCTAAAGTTGCAACTCCGGCAGTTTTCGTCATCGAAATATCCCCTGTCGTACTAAACCCGGCAACAGCCTGGGTGTTAGTGCCTCCTATTATTACAGGAGAGCTTCCTGCGGAAAACGAACCACCTGAATTCACGTAATCTCCATTCAGGGTTACAGTATTCCCAGCAGTCGTTAAGGTCGCACTTCCAGTAACTGTAAGTACACCGTTTGTCGTTAAGGCTGATGTTAGGCTGGTTACACTGGATCCGGAAACTGACAAACTATTAAAAGTTGCAGTGCCGCTTAAATCTGAGATTGACTGTGCGGCACCGTTAAAATTGACTGTTCCTGATGTGCCCGGATTGAAGGTCGCAGCATTATTCCAGTTACCCCCGACATTAATTGTGTTGCCTGTTCCATTTACAGTTATCGTGGCATTATTTGTAAGATCTGTTGTCACTGTCAGGGAATTGGATCCGGAGATAGTTAGCGTGCCATTATTAACCAGAGTGCCGCAAACAGCACCTGCACCTGCATTTATCGTTGGCTGGAGTCCACCGATCGGACTGGCAGGAATGATCACGTTTGTTGAAGATGTTGGTAATCCACCGCACCAGTTAGCCCCGTTATTCCAGTTAGTGTCTGCAGTTCCTAACCACGTACCGGTAGTACAGGTAACAGCTGACAAACTCAATACTCCTGTTGATGACGGGCTTGCAATAAAATGGTTATCATCTACATTTGCCGGTACTGGTGAGGCTGTACTGCTTCCCCAGGTACCAACAGCCTGTACTGCTCCATTAAACGCCAGGTTAACTGCAGTGGAATTAAAGGATAGAAGGTCAGCCTTTGCACCTCCGGAAATATCTAGTGTATTACCAACCGTCAATGCTCCGGGAAAAGTTTTAGTCCCAGATCCGGAGAGAGTCAAATCATAATAACCAAGTGCCAGAATAGATTGATCGGCACCCGAATAGTTGACATTATTGTGATTTGTCACTACATCCAGTATCCCTGTAACTGAGGCAGTACCCCCAATAAATAAGGTAGAGCCCGCACCCTGTGTTAACGTGCCAGCCACATCCAAAGATGATCCGGCAGAGAGTGAAACATTGTTAGCAACTGTTGCACCAGAATTAATGAGTACTGTTCCACTTGCTGCAGTGGCAGAACTTAAAGTCTTTATACCGGATCCCCCAAACGTTAAATTGTTGAAAGAGGTAGCTGATGCAGCGAGAGTCTGCACTCCCGGGGCACCAAATACAACAGTACTTGTACCCGGGACAAATATTGATCCGGTTCCATTCCAGGCTGTTGCAGTCGAAGAGTTTACATTCAATGTTGCTGAGCCCCCGTTCAGCGTTCCTCCGGAAAGTGTAATATCACCTGAGAAAATATGATTGCCCGAACCCAGGTTAAGGCTTCCGGGACCGTTAATAATCAGTGCTGCTGCGTCAACATTCCCCCCCAGGGCAGCTGCCCCTGCGGATTTTGACAGCGTAACGTTTCCGGTTGTTGTAAATCCGGCAATAGCCTGAGTTATGGCTCCTCCTGAAATTGTAATATTGGAACTTCCGGCAGTAAATGCACCACCATTGTTAATAATAAAATCACCACCAAATGTTATTGCAGAGTTTCCTGTTGTTAATGTTACACCACTATTAATAGTCAGTGCACCGTTTGCCGTTAATGCTGAACCTAAAGTCACAGTACCTGAACCTGAGAATGTTATATTGCCAAAAGTAGTCACACCGGTAATGGACTGAGAGGCTCCGTTAAAATACACGGTGCTTGAAGCCCCAGTAAACGTGCCGCCATTCGACCAATTTCCAGACACAGTTAATGTATTGGATCCGGAGATTGTAAGTACAGCCGAACTGTTAATCGTTAGATTATTACAGACTGCAGTTGCACTGATAGTTGGTGCAAAAGGTGTTCCCGACGGGATTACTACATCAGTGGAAGATACAGGAACGCCACCACACCAGTTAGTTGCAGTATTCCAGTCTGTACTCGTTGCACCGATCCAGGTTCCCGCAGTACAGCCACCGGTTACATTGATGGATCCCGTTGACCCTGAAAGGAACCAGGTATTATCCTGATGTGTGGATCCAGAGGCCACACTTCCCCATGTTCCTGAAGGCATTGAAACACCGCCTAATGATAGGGTAACTGCACTTGAAGCAAAACCGGATGGGTCAGCCTGAGCAGTGCCGGATATTACGAGACCCCCACCAATAGTTGTAATTCCGGAAAAAGTTTTCGTCCCGGAATTTGAAAGCGTCAGATTGTTATATGGGAATACGGGAATTGTCTGGGCTCCGGGTGCATTGAAATTAACCGTACTACCAGTAACTGTATAGCTATTTGTCCCCGGGGTAAATGTTCCCGCGACCCCTGTTGTTCCCGAACTGGCAAGTGTACGGGCACCTGTTCCGGTGCTTGTAAGACTATAATAATTAAATGCGGGGATTGTTTGTGGTCCGGATCCGTTAAAGGAAACAATATTCCCTATGGCAGTTGCCGTAATGGTTGAGAGACCGGAAGAACCACCAATATTTAATACTCCTGTTGTTCCCTGGGTTAAGTTACCAGTGCCTGAAAGAGCTGTTGTCGCAGTTATTGTCCCGGTATTGGTCAAAACAGCAGGGCTGGTAACTGTGAGTAATGTGGCAACTGTTAAGGTTCCAGTATTTGTATAAGCGGCACCTGTGCCTGAGAATGTGACAGTCGGAATTGTATTCGTTGTTGAACCGCCAATAGATTTTGTTACCCCTGTAAATGTATGAGTTCCGGTATTTGCAGTAAATGTCGTCGCATTATTCAGGAGGCTGCCGGCAAAATTAATTGAGGCAGCTCCTGATTCATTCCAAACACCTCCTGAGTTAATTGTTACATCCCCGGTAAATGTCTTAGCCCCTGTATTTGCAAGGGTCAGGGTTCCGGTTACTAAGGTTGTCCCGGTTACACCCAATGTCCATGTATTTGTGGCTCCGGTGGCCAGTGTCGCTCCTGTTTGAACGTTTAGAATACCCCCAATAGCTAAGGCAGCTCCTGTTGTTGCAGTCGCTGCCGAACTGAGTGTAAGATTACCGGCTACTGTAGTAATTGCACCAAAGGTCTTGGCACCTCCGCTTAGAGTTAAATGGTGATATGCAGTTACTTTAAGCGTTTGTGTTGTTCCGTTGTAATTAACAGTATTTCCTACTGCTGTGGCTGTAAGAGCAGGTGTTACTGTTGCTGCTCCAATATTTAAAATTCCCGCCGCACTGTTAGTCAGGGTGCTTGCTCCTGCAAATGTTGTGGCAATAGTAAGAGTACCATTATTAGTGGTAGTCCCGCTTATTGTTATACTTGGTATTGCAATAGCATTTGCTCCGCTTATCGTCTTTGCAGTTCCCGAGAAAGTATGAACACCTGTATTTGCCGTATAGGATCCGTCATTTTGAAGGTTTCCGGCATAACCAATCGCTGCTATTCCGGTTTCATTATATATCCCCCCTGAATTAACTGTTACATTTCCTGTAAATGTTTTGGACCCTGTACCAGCAAGCGTTAAAGTTCCTGTTATGCTCGTAGTTCCCGTTACGCTCAGGGTAAAGTTTGTGCCTGTTGCAAAAGTACTACCTGTGGCAACCGAAAGATTACCACCAACGGTTACGTTAGCGGTTGTTGTTGCAGAGGTTGCGGTTATAGTTAGATTACCATAGGTTAATCCGGTTACATTTTGGGTACCCCCGTCATAATTGACTAAACTGGCTCCGTTAAGGTTACCGGAGGAGAATGCGGGCATAATTCCGCCCACAAGATATACACCGGTAGCCGACATAGTAAGGGTTCCGGTTGCAGAAACATCAAACGAACTTGCATTTAGCTGATCATTGATAGTCAGGTTATTGATTGTGGCAGTATTAACGTCTACTAATACCGGTGCACCTGCAGCAATAACAACATTAGTTCCAGCCGTAGGTACTGCTCCCTGATCCCAGGTTGCAGGAGAACTCCAGTTTCCACCCGTTCCTGTTGAGGTGAAAGTAGGCAATGCAACTGTTACGATAACCTGACCTCTAAAGCCATTTCCTCCGGTTCTCACTGCACCGGTAGTCCCGTTACGACCTCCACTGCCGCCTCCACTAAGCGCAGCCGCTGCGGTACCATTACCTGAGGTTCCTGTACCAGCTGCTCCGGCACCGCCGGTTGTACCTGTTCCTCCTGCACCGCCAGTTCCCGCAGTTGCTCCCGAGGCATTACCACCTGAACCGGTATTTCCGGCCCCACCACCACCTGCTCCACTATTTCCACTTGCAGCACCTGTGGCCGTACCTGTACCTCCGGCTCCGCCGCCAAAGCTTGTGCCCGTTGTTGCCGTGGCACCAATTCCGTTTAGGTTTGTAGCATCACCCAGACCACCGCCTGCTCCACCAATAGCTGTTACAAGAGCTCCGAAAGAGGAGGTACCACCTGAACCACCTGCTGCGGATGAAACACCTGTTCCACCTGCACCTACAGTGACAGCAATCACAGCACCCGGGGTTACCGATACAGTACTGATTGTATAGCTCCCACCGGCACCACCACCACCGGTTGATCTGTTTGTAGCGTTTGTTCCTCCTCCGGCACCGCCACCACCCCAGGCTTCAACCGTTACCGAAGTAACTCCGGCAGGAACGGTATAATTACCATTGGCAGTGAATGTTGTTGACTGAGCCCAGGCTTCAGTTCCTGAAAGTACGAATACAGTCAAAAATAAGAGCGTTAGGAACTGCGATAATATGCTTTGTCTTCGGCTGATCATATTAGTTTGTGTTTTCATTGCAGGAGTAGGGTGATGCGATACTATTAATCTCATATTGTCAGGCTTATTTTTTTCATTAAATCAGGTCGTTCTAAACTTTGTACAACTCAGGTTTATAGTGGAATAACAAATTACCAATCGGATGTCACAGGATTTCCGGCTGAGTGATCTACATATTAACTGTATTTGCTTTCTTGCGTTTAAGGAATGAATCCATATTAAACAGTAAGGTAAACCGTATCGTATTAGCCAGTGGATTATTGTGCTCAGCAGGTATCATATATGAAATATCTATACCTGCGATATTCAGTTTCACTCCGACCCCGGCAGTAAAATATTTCCGGTTACCCTTGTATTGTGATTCATTAAAATAACCCCCTCTTACTGCAAATAATTTTTTATACAGGTATTCGGCACCGAAAGAAATGGTAACCTCCTGAAGTTCTTCCTTCATTCCCCCGGGGGCATCCGAAAAGGAACCAAAAATGGAGCTTATAACAGATTTCCCCGTATTTGAATCCGGTACAATATTCCCCGAACTGTCAACATGGTTAGCAGGTGTTGGGACAAGCAGTTTATTAAAGTCGAGTGAAAGGGAAAAAGAGGTAGAATCTCCAAGATCGGCCGTGTAGGTACTACCCAATTTCAGGTTAGCAGGAAGGAATTCTTTTGTAGATCCCTGATTATAAGAGATTTTAGATCCAATATTCGAGAAATTTATACCTGCCGCCAATGAGCTGTTTGACCCTTCACCTCCTGTCTTAGACCTATAAAAGAATGAA
This sequence comes from uncultured Bacteroidia bacterium, assembly GCA_903850335.1. Lineage (GTDB taxonomy): Bacteria > Bacteroidota > Bacteroidia > Bacteroidales > Prolixibacteraceae > JAAFHB01. The sequence goes on from CAINLJ010000147.1 coordinate 44,486, forward strand.
ATATCTGAAGCATAAGCATTTCCGGCACTATATGAATCTGTTTGCGTACCCCCAAAACCTGCAGCCAAATCAGACCTGATATAACGCAGTGTCACACCCCCCGAAAGATTGTCCGTCAACCTGCGTGAATAACTGCAATCCAGTGCAAATTCAGCAGGACTAACAGTACCAACGTGAGTTCTGTCAATACTTGTAAGATTAATCTGCCCCATAGAAAAATAACGCAGGGAGGCACCTATAACCTGGGTCGGGTCAAGCTGGTAAAAACCAGAAACATAGGCAAGGTTAACATCATTCACAAGTCTCCGTAACCAAGGTGTAAATGAAAGTCCAAAACCCCATTTGTCACTGGCAAAGGCGAACTTCGACGGATTCATAAACTGGGAATTGGCATCCGGAGATGTTGCAGCACCAACATCACCCATCGCCCCGTGACGGGAATCGGGAGTTATTGTGAGAAAGGGGACTGCTGTGGAGATCGGATTGTAACGGGTTTCCTGACAAAAAACCGAATAAGACGAAATAAACAGTATAAAACCCGAAGTTAGTAAACAGTTCAGAGAGGACTTAAATTTTAAAAATAAGTTCATTCAATTGCATTTAGAATTTAGATATAAGAAAATGGCAATCCGGTCCCTGAAAAAATTTAATTAAATTCTTCAGCAACCTATGCTTTTACAATTCAATAGATTACAAATTACCATTTTAAGGTTGGCGAAAAATACAAAATAATCGTTAAAAAAAATAACGATATCTTTATTTTGAAAAAAAAATAAGGAATAAAATATTTAACCATATAAATACTTTATTTTATATTTCCTTAACCTATCAATTTTAACGGAATATAAATTTAAATTGGTTTTTCCCCTGTGTTTTAGTTTAAAACTAAATTCTATTTATCTTTTAATGCTAATATATTTCAAAAAAATAGATAATTTTGATAAAAATAACCTTATGGAAAATTGTAAAAAATTTTGTGTGATTATGGCCGGTGGCATTGGAAGCCGTTTCTGGCCGCTAAGTACTGCCGGGAAACCTAAACAATTTTTAGATATCCTTGGAGTTGGGCGTTCACTTCTTCAGCTTACTTACGACCGTTTCTCAAGAATTGTGCCTCCGGAGAATTTCCTTGTGGTTACAAGTGAGAGCCACAAAAATCTTGTCATTGAACAGTTGCCTGAGTTAAAAAGTTCGCAGGTTCTTTCTGAACCACTGAGGCGCAATACTGCCCCTTGTGTTGCCTATGCTACCTATAAAATTCTCAGCACCTGCCCGGATGCAAATGTAATTGTGGCCCCCTCCGATCATCTGATCCTTAAAGAAGACTATTTTCTCGAAGAGATTAATAACGGTCTGGACTATGTTACCCACAACGACGTGCTTCTAACCCTTGGCTTGCAACCTAATCGTCCTGAAACCGGATATGGGTATATTCAGGTAGCTGAAAAAGTCGTCTTCAGGCAGAGTGAGAATCTTTTCAGGGTTAAGACCTTCACCGAGAAACCAGACAGGAAAATGGCCAAAGTATTCATAGAAACAGGGGAGTTTTATTGGAATTCCGGGATCTTTATCTGGTCTGCAAAAGCCATTTTGAATGCCTTTGCAAAACATTTACCTGAAGTAAATGCCTTGTTCGATTACGGGAAAAAACACATCAACACACCTGATGAAGTTCAGTATATCAATAAAGTTTATTCAGAGTGTCCAAACATCTCTATTGACTACGGTGTGATGGAAAAGGCAGACAACGTGTACGTCTTGTGTGCCGATTTTGGATGGTCAGACCTTGGAACATGGGGATCATTGTATGAGAATCACAAAAAAGATGAATCCGATAATGCAGTAACTGGCAATAAGATCTTCCTTTACGACACACATGAATGTTTAATTAACATGCCGGACAATAAGATAGCTGTAATTCAGGGACTTAATGATTACATTGTTGTTGAATCCGAGAAAACACTCCTGATCTGTAAAAAGGAAGATGAACAACAGATCAGACAGTTCGTGGCTGATGTTAGTCTGGCTGAGGGGAAGTAAAAATCATCCGGAAAGGCCTTTGCATTCAATAAATTATATCTGTAATTATCTGATTGTCAAATTCTTTTAATTGCAAGTTGCTGAAGGACTGAATCACGAACCGTATTAAATTTCGTAAGATTAGCAGGCTTAACGGGTTCTGCAGGTTCCGACTTTATTTTAAGCGGATCGACAGCAGTGCCTCCCATATAGACTCTGAAATCGAGATGTGATCCCGAAGCCAGCCCTGTTGAGCCAACAAAGCCTATCACCTCACCTTGTCGCACATGAGATCCGGTCTTCAGTCCTGCTGCAAATTTTGACAGGTGCATATAGCTTGTCGTGTAAACAGAGTTGTGCTTAATTTTCAGATAATTTCCGCCGCCGGCCGGCTGATAGCTTTTTTGAATCACTACGCCGTCACCAATTGAGTGAACCGGGGTTCCGGTTGCCGCAGCGTAATCCACGCCATGATGTGGCCTCACAATACGTAAAACAGGATGCATCCTGTTGTTAGAAAAACGGGAACTTATATGCGAGAACTTCAGAGGTGCCTTGAGGAATGCCTTCCTCAGACTGTTCCCTTTCTGGTCAAAGAAACCATCTCCATCCTCCTGAGTAAAACGTATCGCATAAAAATCTGTTCCTCCCTGAGTAAAAGAAGCCGAATATATTTTCCCTATTCCAATTGATTCACCATTGACAAAATCCTCATCATAAATTACAGTAAACTTATCGCCTCGCTGAATCGCGAAGAAGTCAATCGTCCATGCGTAAATATCTGATAACTGAATCGCCAGCAGAGGGCTTATATTACTTTCTTTCATCGCATTCCACAACGAACTATTGATGACACCCGATGCAGTCTGCCGCTTCGAAGTTACTTTTTGCTTGCCGGCAGTAACCAGGAGTGATCCTGTCAATGAATAGATAAAGTAATCAACGCTATTGCTCTCATAAGCAAGATATTGAGGTGTACGGTTAGAGTCTTTGGAGTAGAAAATTGTATATCTGTTTCCAACGCGCATCTTTCTCACATCAAATACTTTAACCGAATTTTTTGCCAGCTGGTCAATTGTTTGGGCTGAAACACCGCGGTCGAGGAGAATATCTGAAAGATTCTGGTTTCTGGCAACATTATTCTCTTCAATATGAAAGGAGTCAGCCTTTAATCCAAAAAGCATCTTAGGTTCCGGCACATGTACTACCAGATCGTCTCCTAATGGTGGTATTTTATAATAAAAACGTAAGTAGACAAAAGTCATTAAAAAAATTACTCCTGCGATCGCTATTCCGCTGATCACATATTTCCGGCGATTTGTCATTTGTAAAGTATTACTGGTAATGCTTCAAAAATACGAAAAGAAAACTTATGACTTGTTTCAGGCAGGAATTTTCATTTAATCTGTTCCCTGTATCCTAAAATCGATCGGTGAAAAATGTCAACGGGTGTAAGATTTCCCGGAGTGACACCCCGGAAAACATGAACCGCCATTTTGACGGGGAGCATACTTAAGCGGCATTTCCCATTCGCCAAATTGGACTTTATTTTCAATAAGATGCTCATTTGGTGCTGCATGCACATTATGGCACATTGTGCAGGTTCGTCCGCTTTTTTCAAATGAGTGAACGGTATGAAGATTCTTGTTTCCATTCCGGAAATTTGTGGCAGAAGTTGTTTGTGCCGTAAGCATCTCACTGTCGTGACATTGCCAGCACAAACCGTAAACCTCCTTTCTTAATGGTGCATATTTCCCTGTTGGAAAAGTATCCTTTAACATATTTGTATTGGTTGACCCATGCGGATTATGACAAACTATACAGCCATCACTTTCCAGAACAGGATGAATTACCTTGCTGTATGTCAATAGCTTATCCATGTTCAGAACTTTCCTGCCAGTTTCATTTACATCTCTGTTATGGCATGCCAGGCACATCTTCTTTTCATCTGATACCAATAATTTTTTCTCGTCCGACGAATGAGGTGAATGACAACCTGTGCAACTTTTTACGCTCTTAACCGCCTGATGAACAAATTTGACTGTATCCAGGAAATTTTTTATCCCATCATGGCAGGTATAGCATAATCCGGGAACGTTATCACTAAGGCCTAATCCTTTACCGTTTCCATCTGTATGCTCCTTAATTTTGACTGTATGGCAATTTTCACAGGATTCAGAAGCTGGCGGATGAACCGTTTTTTTTGTGATAAGATCAAGGTGGCAGTCGCTGCACTTAGGTTCATCATTTTGACGCAATGAATCAGTTTGCCAGGTTACAACTGCCTTATTCTCCAATCTTAATGCAGGATTAAAAAGAAATACAAGATTGATAAGGGAGATAGGTATCAGACTAATTATTCGATTTTGCATATTTAAAACTTTCGTGATATTTTCAAATACGTGCCATTAAAATTAATTATTTCACCAATGTAATTCTGTCTGTAAAGTTCCAGACCAAGTGTAAGCTGAAGGTGGCTAAAAGCTGAAGTTAACTCTGTTCTTGCTGTCACCAGATTCAGGTCTATCCCTCTTCCGCTTTGTTTTCGATACATCAGGTCGACATTCAGGCTTGTCTGCTTAAAGATTGAATAGTTAATTTTTCCTGTCACATCACTATATTTTTGATATTTAGCTACTGGCTCGTCAAGCATTACATAATCCTGCATATTTCCATTTAGCATAAGAGTCAGCTTCTCCCTGATCTTTTTTTGCAAATTTGCATAATACCGCATTCTTCGGTAAGGAAGAATCGAGCTTTTATAGTCTTCATATTCGGCACCTGTCTCGATAAATCCAAAATCCAGACGGCAACCAACAAGATTTTGGGTGAAATAATTTAAGGTTACCCGGTCTGTTTTTTCAAGATTTGAGTAGCCCTGAGTGGAGTACCTGTAATTCAGTGACAGCAAATTTTTTAGTAAGTAAATACTTGTCGAAAAAACCTGTGTGTTCGAGTCATATTTGTATGAACCAGGCTGAGTAGCATTATAGTCAACGTATACGGTGGAATTATCCTCAATCTTACCACCTGGAATTCTCCTGATTTCAACGAAATTCTTACGACTTATTGCAAGATAATCAATTCCCTTCTGGTATATTATTGTTCCCGTCACATCCCTCACAACGACAGATTCTATATTAATATCAGCAATTCTCAGAAGGTTAATTTTATTATCCGAAAGAACGTAACTTTCGTTAGCGACATAAACAAGGAATGGATCCGATTTATAGTCCTGATGATATCTGTCGAACCGGTAATTGATTAGCAACTGACCCGTTGGTATTTTTTTTGTGTAGTTGAATTCAATGCCTGCCCGCCGGTTGAACTCCTGGTAAACAGTGTGGTTAATAAAATTAAAATCCGCATTTATTTTAGATTGCAGACTTTCGAAAAGCTGATGCTGGAGGTGAGCGTCCACACTATGTTGGGACAGATTGCTAAAATCCTGACCAATCTTATTATAACTATAATTACCAAAGAATGTTATCCGCTTTGTTAATCCGGCATTAATATTTTCACTCGCTTGTAACCGCCTTAAATTCATGTTGCCTCTTTGATTAAAATCTGAAACCAAGGTGTTCAGATTAAACTTTCTTTTTGAACCCAGGGAGACATAACTTGTAAAATCAAGATTTTCAGTGGTATTAGCTATACGAAAAAGATTCTGATTAATATTTACATATTCATCATGTGAATATTTGAACGAATTTCTGTCGTGTGCCGAAAAAGATTTGCTCATTTGAGCTCCATATGTATTCTGATCGAGCGTATACTTACGACCGCTTTTTACCTCTTCCTCATCCCATTTTCTGCTTGACGCATTGAAAGTAATAGGAATGATTTTGTTATTTAAATTTAAAATTCCTCCGAGAAGCCGGTTTTTCGATTTTATATTTGAAAGATTTTCCCGTGTGGAATAGCTTTCATCATAGTTCTCAAAAAAATTAAGACTAACCTTTTTCTGCTGTAAAAACTGACCATTAATACCGATCTTTTTTAGCGTTCTGACTTCAGCCTGATTGGGAGTTATGATGAATTTATCCCGGCTGCTTTCCGGCGTATAACCGGCATCAATGTCAAGCATCAAGAAATTCGGATGTACTATGGAACTGCTCGTTCTGAGTAATAATCCGCCTGAATAAAAGGAACTTTTTTGAAACTCCTTAAAATTCAATCCATTGCGTTCCTGTTCCCGATAATGCCCATAAAGCTTTGCCTCGCCGGACAGAGAATGTAGTTTCCAAAAATGGAAAGCCTCATTCTGAGAAATAGCATTACCTGATATTAATAAGCTCAATATCGGCACAAATATGTATTTCTTCTTAAGTCTCATAGCATTAACGTAAGATGAAGCGGTCATCTCCGCCATGTGGATTATGGCAGTCAGTACAATTGGCATCCTTAATATCCTGGTGTTCTTTTGCAGCCAGAACCGTTTCTGAATTGTGGCAATAAAGACAAAGTGCCTGACCAGATCTGATCAACAATTTTTCATTCATCGACTGATGGGGGCTATGACACATAACACACTGTCCTCCACCAACGGGTCCATGCAATACCTTAAACTTAGTTGTAAAATCATCATGACACTGGTAACACAACTCTGGCAAGGAATTGTTAAGCTTTCCCATTCTGGTCCTATCGTGACACGAACTACATTCCTGCGCTTTGTATGGAGCATGAAAAAATAACCTGGGAAACATTTTCCCCATTGTGGTTTGTTTTATTGCAGTCGTATCTTTTCTGCCTAATGTGTCAGTCGGATGAACACCCACCTCACGTGAAGGATTTGGTACCCCGTCAAAGAAAAATGATAGTACTTTAATCTGACTTTGTGACGAACACCCAAACAGACTCATTAGCAGTACGAAGAAAAGCAGAGATGACAATTTCATCTTATTGATTGCCTGAAGAATAATTAATATGAGCGGAACTTAAATTTCCTTCTAAATTCACTTAAACATTGGACCGTTAATTTCCTTCTTTTTTGCTGAACTACTTTTATCAGGTTTTTCGCCTGGCTTAAGAGGTCGAACAGCCCCGTAAACGTTCAATTTATCCGGGCCAAACTGATTGGTAATAAAAATCAGATATTTTAATTTGAAGGAGGGATCGACAAATTTTTGAAAATATTCCAGATTATCATAATCCAATGTCACCTTCGCGGGTAACCACATATTTCCCTGACTCTTATAACTTCCACCAAAGGACATTAAAAGTTTTCCTTTCTTATTGAAGATCTGAGTATTTTCGAAACCGGCATCGACTACAAACAAATTCGATTCCCTGTCAACGGCTATCCCCTTGGGTCGCACAAATTGTCCTGGATTCTGCCCATAGGTTCCGATTGATTCAATAAATTCACCCTCAAGTGTGTAAATTTTTATCTTAAAGTCACCAAAATCTGTTACATATACCTTATTATCTGCAATATACAAATTTGTAGGAGAGAATAAATTTCCTTCGGCTTTACTATTGTCTTTTGGAAAAGTTCTTAGAAGTGAATGATTTGTATCCATATTATAGACAAAAATTTTATGCCCCTCAACATTTGATACCCAGATTTTATTATCCTGCACAAATACATCTGTCGGTTTGAAATTTGCTGTTTCTCCAAAACTATCCAGATATTTCCCTTTCGAGTCAAATAATACTATCTGCTTCCGCTCTGAATCGGCTATATATAAATTATCATTACTATCAACGAAACAGTTTACAGGAACTTTCAATTCACCCTTACCCTTTGGAATGAATTGTTCAAACTTGCTCTTTTTCATATCTATAATGGCAAGTCCATGAATATAAGTGTCGCAAACAAGTATTTTGCCTCCATGAACCGCAACACCATAAGGTTTATTAATCAGTAAATCCTTCTCTTCACCGAGCATTGATTTAGAAAATGAATTACGGTTTCCGGTTATATCATGCGAAGTGCTTACTCGGGTGAGAAACTGAACCCTTGCAGTGTCGGGAGGCGCTGGAAAAATAACTATATTTTCGGAACTGGCTGTGGGATAAACCTTCCTGGAACAGGAGATTATAAGTGATGCAGCTAATATTAACAACAGGGACCTGATGATCATTTTAAATATATTTACTGGTTTATGATATTCGCACTTCCAAATAAGTGAAATTTGAATTTTTCCTTGTTAAAACAGAAAAAGAGGGCGAATGTTCTCCGCCCTCTTAAGTATTCATTCAACCCACAATTCAAAATTATTTATTTCTTATGGCAAGTCAGGCATAATGCACTCCCACTATTCGATTTTAATAGCAGGTGAGTTACGCCGGCTCCATTATGTACGTCATGACAGGATGAACATTGCAATTTACCACCAGATAACATGTTGGCGGCAATTGTACCACCAAGACCTGAAAGTGCTGTTGCTGGATTGTTCAGACCTCCGTCGGCAGTAGCTAGCGCAGCATCATAGGTAATTGAAATCGGATGATCATTGCTCAACGATGTACCTAAAACTGAAGTACCTGTCATCATGTTAGTACCTGTAGTTATTCCTCCGAAATTTTCAAGGGCAACAGTACCATCATGGCAACTTAGACATAGCTTTGAACTTCCGTCTGGCTGACCAGCTACAGAATTCATCGTCAAACTCGAATAAACACCATACGTTGAAGTCGCAGAAAGCTGGTGGTTCCATAAAGGAGCATCAGTAACTGCGGTATTCGCATTGTGAGGTGTATGGCAAACAATACAAATTTCGGAGGTTGTATTCCACGCCTTTCCGGTAAAATCGTGCTTTGAACCTGCAATACTCTGGGAATATCCAAACTGAGCCAATACAAGCAAAACTGATAAAACAAATAACATTCTTAAATTTTTCATAGATCTTATTTTTTGATGATACATACTGAATCCGACATACAACTTACAACATGCGTGCCAAAACATTTATATATCTAATCTATAAGTATTTAGAAAATTTAGTGCGCGTTATGGAAGCTCCCTATCCGCAAAACTTGAATTAGCTCTTAAATGGCATCGGTAATTTGGGAAAATTGACGAAAGATCGGCCCATTTATAGTATAAACTATTGATTATATGATATGTATGTGGAGGACAATTGAAACTAAATTCCATATGCACCAAAGTAATTATAACGTAATAAGACATCATAACCTTCACCCTGGCAGACAAGAAATCAAATTAAATATTATAAATAACTAATTATTAGTTAGTTACGCGTCTTGATAGGTAAAGTTCAGAATTAAACCCTCAAGGGGCATTTAACCCATAAGCAACTGGGCCATTTAACCCAATTATTGTCAGAGCAGGTATTTTTTTATCTTATACCGAAGTGTATCCCGGGAGATTCCAAGTAACTCAGCTGCTTTAGTCTGATTATAATCAATCTTTTGAAGTGCCTGTTTGATGAGTTGTTTCTCTATATCGTATAATGAAAGACCTTCAGTTGAAAATCCAAATTCCGGGGACCCTAACGTAACTTCAGCAGAAGGACTATCCACATATCTTGAAATTGCACCATATCGTTTTCCCTCATGGAGTGAGGCAATATCTGTTGGAAGACTGTCTGTTTGAAGGGTATTCAATGATTCAAGTATCACTGCGCGTTCCATAACATTACGCAGTTCTCTGATATTTCCCGGCCAGTCATATTGTTTTAGAATTTGAATTATAGGTTCAGTTAACTTACCTATATTTTTTTGAAACTGCACGTTATAGTAATTTATAAAATGCTCGGCAAGTATAGTAAGGTCCTCTTTCCGTTCACGTAACGACGGAAGTGTAATCTGAAAAACCTTAAGCCTGTAATAGAGATCCTCCCTAAAAGTTTTTTCTTCTACAGCCTTCTTTAAATCTTTGTTAGTTGCGGCCACAACCCGAATATCGACAGGAATATTAACAGTCCCCCCAAGTCGCCGGACAACTCTGTTTTCCAGGACTCCAAGTAATTTAATCTGGGTCGCCTGATTAATTTCGCCAATCTCATCCAAAAAGACTGTGCCTCCGTCAGCAACTTCGAAGAGTCCTTTTTTCATCTGTTTGGCATCTGTGAAGGCACCTTTTTCATGACCAAAAAGTTCACTTTCAAGGAGCGTTTCCACAAGTGAAGAGCAATTTATTGTAACAAAAGGATTTTTATTCCTGTCGCTTTCATTATGAATTGCCTGGGCAAACATGTCTTTCCCGGTACCACTTTCTCCCAGTAATAATACAGTCGTTGATTTTGTTTTTGCAATTTTTTTAGAGAGCTGGAGAATCTGTTTGAATATCGCACTCTCACCAATGATGTGATCGAAGGTCACAATATCTTTTTGTTGCCGTCGCAGAACCTGAATCTCCTTACCTATTTTTAATCTCGAATTGATATTTTCCAAAACAACATCAACTTCTTCAAACGTGAATGGCTTATTGACATACTCTGATGCCCCGGCCTTCATTGCTTTGACAGCAGTTTCGATTGAACCATAGGCAGTTATAAAAACTATGATCGTTTCCTCTTCAATAGATTTTAATTTTGCTATCACTTCCAATCCCTGCATTTTCGGCAATTTATTATCGACGAAAACAATCTCCGGGGAATTTAACTCAAATTGTCTGATCCCCTCCTCCCCCGTTTCGGCAGTGAAAACCAGGTAACCTTTCGAGGATAAATGCTTCTCCATTGACCACCGGATCAACTTTTCGTCGTCAATTATAAGGATTTTTAGCTGCTTCATACTTAAAATAAATTACTTCACAACTGTATTTCATTCAGGCAAAGAAACGAAAAAAGTACATCCTGAATCTTTATTATTCTCATACCATAAATCACCTCCATGTCTTTCTACGATATCTTTCGATATTGGAAGACCAAGCCCTGTCCCCTGGGTGCGGGTTGTAAAGAATGGTTTAAAAATTTCTTTCCCTACGTCTGGCGAAATCCCCCCTCCATTATCGCTGATTGAAATTATAACCATTTTTGCTTCTGCATCATAACGTGTACTGTATTTAATTGTTCCATCTTCAGGAATCGCTTGTATCGCATTTATACTTAGATTTAAAAGGACATTTTCAATAAGTTCGTGGTCGAACCGTATAGGAGGACATTCATTGCAAAGATCTAATTTCAAATTAATTATCTTATTATGAGCCTGATTTTCGAGGAAGAATACTATGGAATTAATAACCTTGTTTATGTCGCCACTGACCAGTAGGAGTTCTTTTGACTGAGAAAATTTCAGCAAATTGGAAATAGCCTGGTTTACCCGCTTAGCCTGACGTTGAATCTCCTCAAGGATCGGTTTATTTTCTGCGTCTTTCATCTCAGACATGATGATTTCCATTGCCTGTGATATTCCCGTAATCGGATTTCTAATCTCATGAGCTATCCTGGCCGACATTTCACCAATTGTAGCTAATTTTTCTGATTGCTTTAACTCTTTTTTATGGTACTTCTGAAGTTCTATCTGGGTTTTTTCAAAGGTATCAACCATATCATTGAAACTTTTGCCGAGATTCCCAAGCTCGCTCACTTCAGGTATCTCCAGACGAGTCGACAAATTTCCCTCATTTATAAGGGTTATTTTCGATTTAAACTGACTGAGCGATTGTCTGATAAATTTATAATGCAAATAAGCTACAAGAGCTGTTATGCAAAGTAAAATAAACAGCGTGTAATAGATCCCAAATTGCCGTGCAAAATTAAGTATCCCCTTTGTCTCATTGCTTGATACATCCATAACAATCATCCCAAGATTATTCTGTACCCTGCTATGACAGGCATTACAAGAATGCCGGTTATGCAATTTAATAAACACACGATAATAGGGTACAAATTCGTCTGCATACGTCTTCATTGAGATATTCTTTTGTCCCCTGTAAAGTTCCTTGATTATAGCAGAATCGGGATATAGTGCTTTAGAATTTTCAGGGAATATAACTTTCGATTTGGCGTTTACAAGAAAGGTTCTAAGTACATTCTTGTCTTTCTCAGATTCTTTTAACATATTCCGAATAACACGGCCATCATGCTGAGTTATAGTAAAATAATACTGATCCTTTAAGAGATTGATCTGGCTAAAGGTCTCTTCCGTGTGAGAAAGAAGTTTGTCCTTTAGTATATGACTAAAAAAGGTAATCGAAATAAATGAGGATATGCTCACAACAATGATGATTGTGCCGACAATCCGTAGTCTAAAACTGAGTTTTTTCATTTTATATCGATTTGTTCAAAAGGTTTAGTATGTTTTTGGATTGTGATCCTGACCATGACAGGTCAGCGTACAACTACCATGTCTCAACCCGGTATCTGTAAACCTGATTATCCCACCTGATGACGGAGTGACAATTCCTGTCCTGAAATTTATAAGATTCGAATTGTTAGCTGCAGTTCCCTGAGTACTGCTTATTCCATGCGGATCATGACACGTATTGCAAGGAGCCCTTTGACTTACAATATGCAAACTATGATAGGAAAACGTATTACTGGCACTGCTTGCCAGGATATTTGTCCGGTTATGACAACTATAACACAAGGCATAAGCAGCTGCTGATTCTACAGTACCATTCGAACTTCTCGCACCATCAGTGGTAATATATTGCAACTTCAGAATCTGAGGATATATTGAACCATGCGGACCAGCAGGTGCTCCTGCCCCATCACTTGCATGACATGATGTGCAATAAATAATGGTACTTGCCGAATTCGGAGCAATCAAATTAGTCGTTACCTCCGTATTATTCCTTGCCACAGCAACCGGATGAAAAGATGGATTTCCCGACGCAAATTCAAGCTGCGTGTTATTTTGACTAATGACCCTGGCTGTTGAGGAGGGTGCGGAGCCTGAACTGCCGGCATGACACCGGTAACAGATTTCATAAGAGTTGGCAGCAGTACTTACTGCAGCTCCGCTTTGATCTACCCCTTTTACCCCCGCTAAAAACCCGTTTACTGCAGGCGCGGTCGCAGTCGCAGCATTGGAAGCATGAGGATTATGACAATCAACACATTCAACGTGCATTGAAGTAACTTTTGAAGGCTCATTGGCATCATGAACACCTATATATCCAGCGACATTGTGCTTGTATGTTTTGGCAAGCTGAGTTGCAATATTTTTTGCAGCAACATTACCATTATGACAATCCATACAATTGCTCTCCTCTGCCTGGTATTTTAAATTCAATACATTTCCACCTGAATTATGAGGATTATGACAACTTTCGCATCCATTTTGTGCAACTGTTGTCATTGCAGGATATGTAAAAGGCCATGGATTGGATAACGTCCCATTCCATGTCTTTGCAGAGGTATTGTGGGTACTTGCTGTCCAGTAGGTTCGTTGATGACAGCTGTTACATAAATTTGAATTGGGCGAAGGTGTCACCAGAAAGTTAGACGAATAAACATCCTTGTGAGGATCATGACATGAAGTACATTGCATCCTTCCGTTTTTTAGGGAAACTGGTGCTGTGATGTTAACAGGATCCTTTAGTTGTCCGTCAGAAGTTGCCAGAGCAGAAGTATAATCAAAGGAAATCGGGTGATCATAGCGAAGATTGGTCGACAAATTAGTTATACCAGCGGGTATAAAGGTTCCAGTGGCCATTGTTATCGGAGTGGTTCTGCTTATAACACTCCCCAATGCAACAGTTCCATCGTGACAGGAGAGACAAAGTAAGGATGATCCATCAGGCTGTCCCGGCAAAGCCTGAAGTGTAGAACTTGTATAAAGCGTATAATTTAATCCTGGATCGCTCCTGTTCCATAATGGTGCTAAGGGCCGGCTGTTATGAGGAGCGTGACAAAAGATGCAGATCTCTGTTTCGCCGGTTGCCTTCACCGTCCCGGGGCCGCTTACAGACAAATTGTGTTTTGTTGTCACTATAGATTGGGCGTTTAACTGTACAGAAAAGCCGTGAAATAGTATGACACAAAAAATTAAAGCCTTTCTCATTTCCTGTTTGTGTAAATTAATTGAAAAACCTGTACCCTCGAATTGTATGAATCGGCAACATAAATACGATCATGACTATCTATAAATATACCCGTTGGAATCCAAAACTCTCCATTCCCATGACCCTGATTGCCAAATTTATAAAGCAGATTTCCTTTAATATCAAAAACCTGAACCACATGAAAAAGGGCATCAACGACATAAATGTTACCAAACGAGTCTGTTGCAACACCTTTGGGACTGGCAAAGTAACCCGATGCATCTCCAGCCTCCCCAAAAACTGAGATTACTCCTCCATCTGAATTTAATACCTGAATACGGAAATTCATGGTATCAGATATATAAATAGTTCCTTTTGAATCGATCCAGATATGGGTGGGATAATTGAACTCTACCGGACCATTACCCCTCTTCCCGATTCTCCTGATTACATCTCCTTTTTCATTTAAGACGGCTATACGGTGACCCTTGGTTTCCAATACCCATATTTCCCTTTTCGATGATAAATATGCAATTCCGGTCGGTTGTTCCAGCGCTAAATTTTTATTCAGTACATCCAGCTTTTTCCGGTCTGGAGATAACCGGTATATTTTTCTCGCATGTGAGTCTGTAAATAATAAACTTTTATCAGGACCGGAACAAATTCCAACAAGTGAAGACATATCAAATTCGCTTTTTGCGATCGATTGGGGGATATGACCCACCTCTTGTTGTACCCGAAACACTGTTTTGTTCCCCTGGTCCAGGATCCAGAAATCGTCTGTATTTTCGGCAAATACAGAAACCGGATTACGCAGGGCAGGTGGCTTTATCCCAAATAAAATTGAATTAAAATTGTCTTTAAATTGTTTGCTATGCTGCTTTTTACCTGGTGAAGGCCATGTTGTAACCCATTCAATATGTGGATATTCAGACGTGACTGCCGCTGAGTTTATTTTGGAATTCTGCACCTCTGAAATATTCTTTGCAGATACATTAATCTGAATTAGAATAACCAGGAAAAGAATAATATAATGCTTAGTTGAGATCATTTTAGCCATAGCTGTAATTAAAAAATGACAGTGAAAACATCGCAAATTTGTTTTCAATTTTCCATTAAAACAAATTCCATGCTAAGAATCCGGCAAATGAACCATTAAGACTCTCCCGACACAATTTCAGAGGTTTTTTTATGATAGTTAAAAATTCTTCTAATCTATATGCACCATCAACCGTTCGTCTCTCATAAACCATAAAATAGCGGAAACTATTTCCCGCTTTACTTTTACATAACTCACCAAGTTTGATTTTCTGTTCGGCATCCAGATTATCCCCTTTGGTTTCAAGCAAAATGATTTTTCCGCTCTTCGTTTGAACAATAAAATCAGGATAGTGATTGATAAATCCGTTAATCCGAAAGCCCCTCCGTTCAATATTACTGGTCCAAAAGGCAACATTTGGCATATTCCCAATCTCATTAATAACCCTTTCTTCAAATCCGTTCATCCCGCCTTCCCTCTCATAGAGTGATTTCGTAATATTCTTCGATGTCTCACCGGGTGATATATAACTGGGTAAAGTATAAGACGGCTTTATAAAAACCTTATCAGTATCAAGAAAATCCTTAAATTTTTGTTCTGCAAATACATCCGATAACATCCTGATCTTTATCTTTATTTTATTCGTATAGGTGTACTTCTGATTGTAAAAATCGGAAAATTGCTCATCTGTAAAATCTTCCAAAACACGCTGAATATACCTTTCTATCTCCTTGTCCGGAATAGGATACATGTTCCCGATCACCTCCATAATGAATTTTGTAGTCGTTTTTATGCGCCCATCATTTCGGGATGGATCCAAAATATACGATACCAGACTATCCTTTACCTCTCCGTCGAGCCTGATAAAAGTTGGTGTGTGCTCCTTAACAGTTTCATCCAGATCAACTTTGTAAAGTTCAGAAGTGATACTGTCGAAGGCAATATTGGTATCCGACTTTCCCAAGGCAAAACCCTCCAGAAGGTTCTCCTTCTCCAAAGGCCACTCCTCCTCCCTTTTTCCAAAAAGGTCATTGGCTGGCACTTTCAGAAAAAACTGCGGCAAAACAATCTGAGCCGCCTGTTGCTTAAAAATCTCCTTTATCTCATAGGTCTTCACAAGTTGTTGTATTTCATTAGGTAAGATAGGAAGGTTTTTCGATTCAACTTCGTCTTTAAAATTCTTGCCACTTTTAGGTTGCGCCTGAAACAAAACAATCGGACGACTATATTTCCCACCCTTCATCTCCTCCTCACTGGCTTGCAATTCAAGTCGCTTCTGCAATTGCAAAGCTGAATTAATCACCTTAAGCATATCGACACTGAGCTCACTCTCTGCATTGTGGCTCTAATCAACGATGACCACCGGATTCAGAAAATCGATAACAGCAACAAGGGTTATTTCGGCTTCATTACCTAACAGGTTTTCAAACGATTGGAGGTTTCCGTTCTCCTGGAATACCTTCCTGTCATCTTTGTTTTTGGCCCTTAAACTATCAAAGCTAAAAACCAGAATATTCAGCTGCTCTCTGATTGAAGTTGCGTTAAATCCGGACCCCTGCAAAAGGGTTGACTTTTCAAAGATCTCAACCTTATTCCCAAAATGTGAATTAATCTTTTGACGGTAGGTGTGCGAAGTATCTTTCAGGTTCTTAATAGTCTGGTCGAGAATCGTAATGGAAGGGACCAGCCAGACAACCGCCTTGGGCCTGTCGTAGGCAAAGGAATCGAAGATCGTTAATGACTTGTTGTTGGTAGGGCTTAAGTTCCATCGGATGTTATTGCTTATCCAGCTTTTTAATCTCCTTGTCGAAATCGGAAACAATCTTTTGTATTTTATTGAAATAATCAAATTCTGTAATCGCCTTTTTCTGTGCCTGAATTTGAGATATCTTTCCTTTCCCTTCAAGAACTTTGTAATCGTTAAAGTTTAAAAATTTGTTGACACTTTCAGCCAGTTGATTCATTGTAAAAGTGTTCTCCCTCTCAATCTGTCCCTCGATATAATCAAAGTAACCTGTGACTGTCCGCTCCAATTGCCGGATCTCTTTCTCAGGCAGGAAGTTTTTGGCGATGAAAACATCCGACTTTAAGACTCTTCCATCGGGTGAATTTTTCCAGGTGGTTAGTCCCATATGATCTTTGTGATGATCGGCAGATTTAAAAACAATCTCGGCAGCAGTTTTTCCGGTAATTGCAAAGTGAAACTTATTCTGAACCATCGCATAAAAGTTCCTGGTTATTTCTGAATTTGGATCGTAATCAATTGTGCATTCTGCAAAAATATCAGTAATCTGCTGGTATATCCTCCTTTCGCTTGCACGAATGGAACGTAACCTTTGGAGCAACTCCTTAAAAAAGTCTTTGCCAAAAACGGTCTGCCCTTGCTTTAAACGATTGTCATCAAGGACAAACCCCTTGATAATATATTCCTTCAGCGTTTTTGTGGCCCAGATACGAAATTGGGTGGCTCTGGATGAATTAACCCGGTAACCAACAGAAATAATAGCATCAAGATTATAATATTTCTGATTACGCTCAACCATGCGTTCCCCCTCTTTTCGAACTTGTAAGTAATTCTTACAAGTTGCCGACTCACTTAATTCTCCTTCTTCAAAAATATTTTTAAGATGAATGGTAATGTTCTGTGGTGTTGTTTGAAACAACTCTCCCATAGCCTTTTGTGTGAGCCAAACCGTTTCATCCTCCAGAAAAACGTCGACCCTCACTTCTCCTGATGGGGAAGTGTACAGTACGAATTTGTTCATTGACTTATCCATATTCCCAATTTTAAAATCTGGTTATATCTCTGGGTATCTTCTTAAATATCAGATGATGCCGTGTCATAAAGTCTTTGATGAGCACACAGTTATCGGCTTAGATAACATATTGCTCCGCCCAGGTTTTTAGTGCTGCCAGAAAATCGTGGTTCAGCGTGGTGACCTACTTCCAAATTTGACCACCAAGTCCAAACAGAAATGCCCTCAATTTCCCTTAGAAATTTCTTCAGGCTAGGCTTTGAATTACCATTCTTTCCAAACCAAATTCTATTATCTTTTTTTAAATCTAAAAATGATAATTCATTTAACGCCCAGCATCGATCCTTAGGAGGAAAATACTTTTCTCCATTTGGTGTAGTAATTTCATAAAACTGACTTTCTGTTGCATGACCAATCTGCCCTGTCAAATCGACTGAAGCCCATGAACCTCTAGAGTCAAAATCAAGATTTTTAAAATCTTTGACTCGAGAATCTGATGGAGGTAATAAGTTAAATTGCTTACGTGAAGGATTATAAGTCTTTGTATAACAAATTACAAAATCATGTGCCGGCCCTAGATTTAATCTTGCATCCGGAGAGGTTCGTTTTTGCCAAAGTATATTTGCAACAAAATTTCTTCCTCCAAAAATTTCATCAAGGATCAACTTTAAATTCGCCTGTTCATTATCATCGATCGAAATAAAGATTGCCCCGTCGTCGGCCAGTAATTTATTGAGCAATTTAAGCCGCGGGTACATCATGCAGAGCCACTTGTCGTGCCGGCTTAAATCTTCGCTCTCTTTCCCAACCACCTGCCCCAGCCATTTCATTATTTTTGGGTCAGTCACATTGTCGTTGTAGACCCACCCCTCGTTGCCGGTGTTGTAGGGTGGCGGATCGATATAGATGCATTTGATTTTTCCCTCGTATTCGGGGAGAAGCGGTTTGAGCGCCTCAAGGTTGTCGCCGTGGATAATTTGATTGCCGGAATTGACAATGACCTCGCCCATAACTCTCTGCGGTGGAATTGGGTCTTCAGGATCAAAATTATTACTTTCCTCATCCGGATTCTTCCTTATAATTTCATCCTTGTGAGATAAGGTTGTCTGGGTTCCGTTATCGAAGTGGTAAGTGTGCTCCAAAACTTTATAAGGCACATCCAAATGGTGATTAATAACTTTATCTTTCCCTATCCAGTGTAGTGTAGGCATAGAATAATAAATACAAGTTCCGTTTAAGTCGGTTAAAGTACGAAAAAAGGTGAATATAATTCGCCTAATACTGTATACCCATTTAATACTTCAGCTTATCAAACCCCTTTCCATATACTCCCATCACCTTGCTCAACGAGATGAATGCATTTGAATCGAGCTCCTTTATTTTTCGGAAAATCTCTGGCGACTCCCTCTGCCTCACAACTGTCATAATTACTTTCACATTTCGCCCTGTGTACCAGCCCGTACCATCGAAGACAGTAAGTCCGCGCCGGGATTCGTGATTGATAAAATCAGCTATCAACTCATACTTCTCCGAAACGATAAACAACTGGACCGATTGCTGGGCACCCGTAAGAAAGGCGTCGATCGAATACGAAACCACCCACATGGAGACATATCCATAGACAAGTTTTTCAACAGAGTGAAGCACAAAAAAGGAGGATGCAATGATGATCACATCACAATACATGATTATGCGGCCGGGAGAAATATTCCGGTACTTATTAATGATCATTGCTATAATATCCGTTCCTCCTGTGCTTCCACCCTCATTAAATATTAAACCAACACCAACACCACCAAGTATTCCCCCAAGGACTGACGATAGAAACATGTCCTGTAGGATCGGCTCCTTTACAAATTCCTGCATTACATTAAGCATAACCGCGATGATCGAAATACTGAATATCGTTTTCAGTCCGAAATTGACACCCAGGACTTTTATCGCAATCATAACAAGAAAGACATTAATTATCAGGTAGGTATATCCAGTTCCAAATCCTGTGGCATAATAAATAAGCATTGAAATTCCAGTCACACCTCCCCCTGCAATTTTTAAGGGAACTAAAAATGAGGTAATACCAAAAGCGTAAAGGGCTAAACCTATAACCATGACCGTATAAGAACGGATTTTCATGAAAATTTTGGATGTCATATTATGAACTTTTTTAGTTGCAAAGTATTAATCTATAAGTATATAAATTGCTGATATTTAAGAGCTCCAATGAGTTTTTGTAAAATTTATCTTTTTGTTCCATAATTTTAAATCAGTTATGCAATTTAAAACTATTTTTGGGCTTAATTATTCATACTCATCCAAGTAGTAAATAATAAGCATTACACGGCAAATCTAATAAGAATCGTAAACAACAAAATAATATCGAAATGAAAATTCATGAATATCAGGCTAAAGAGATATTAGCCCGCTATGAAATTCCTGTAACTAACGAAATACTTTGCTATTCAGTCGGTGAGGTACAGGATGCAGCCGAAAAATTGGGCTATCCGTGCGTTGTTAAAGCACAGGTTCTAACGGGAGGAAGAGGAAAGGCAGGTGGTGTTAAACTGGTTCGGAATGCAGAACAGGCAACCGAAGCAGCAGGACAGATACTGGGCATGCAAATTAAAGAATACACTGTAGAAAAAGTTCTCGTTGCCCAGGGTGTCTCATTTGTCAGTGAGATCTACGCGGGACTGACAATCGACAGGAACACAAAATCGGCAGTTTTCATGGTTAGTCGTGAAGGTGGCGTCGAGATTGAAGAGGTTGCAAAAGATAATCCTGAGGCAATTCTCAAATTCACAATCGACCCGGATCTTGGTATTGCTCCATTTGTGGCACGGAAGATCGCCTTTGCTCTCTTTGACGACCCGAAGCTAATCAGTCAGGCAGTTACACTTTTTCAAAAATTATACAAGGTGTTCGTTGACACCGATGCATCTCTTGTAGAAATTAATCCCCTCGTTATTACCTCGGACGGAAATCTGCTGGCTTTGGACGGCAAAATGACCTTTGATGACAATGCGTTATTCCGTCAGCCCCAAATCCTTGCACTTAACGAACCTTCCGAAGACGAAAAGAAGGAGATCGATGCCAAGGATAAAGGTCTTTCATATATCCGCCTCGAAGGTTCAATCGGTTGCATGGTTAATGGTGCCGGACTGGCAATGGCAACCATGGACATGATTAAATTATATGGCGGCGAACCGGCCAACTTCCTGGATATTGGAGGTAGTTCTAATCCTCAGAAAGTTATTGATGCGATGAACCTTATTCTATCAGATAAGAGTGTCAAAGTTGTGATGATCAATATCTTTGGAGGTATTACACGTTGCGATGATGTGGCAAAGGGATTAATTGCAGCCCTGGAACAAATAAAAATTCAGATTCCTATCGTGATCAGGCTCTCCGGAACCAATTCTAAGGAGGGACTTGAAATTTTGAAAAATGCCAACCTCCCTATCGTTGAAACGATGAGTGAGGCTGCACAGAAAGCAATTGCCCTTAGTCAGGATTTTTTAAGATAATCTAATAAAGCATTAAATATGAGCATTTTAGTTAATAAGAATACAAAATTGCTGGTTCAGGGGATTACAGGCCGGGATGGCAGTTTTCACACAAGTAAGATGATTGCCTACGGAACAAATGTTGTTGGAGGTATCTCTCCTGGCAAAGGTGGACAATCGGTCCATGGCGTTCCTGTTTTCAATACAGTAGCAGATGCAATTAAGGCGACAGGTGCCAATACATCGGTTATTTTTGTCCCTGCACCCTTCGCTGCGGATGCAATTCTTGAAGCTGCTGAAGCCGGTATAGAACTTGTAATTGCAATTTCTGAAGGTGTTCCTACACTCGACATGGTAAGGGTCACTCCTTATCTCAAAAAAAGAGGGACTAAACTTATCGGTGCCAATTGTCCGGGGTTAATCTCTCCTGACGAAGCAATGGTAGGCATCCTTCCGGGAAGCATCTTCATGAAGGGCAATATCGGGTTGATGAGCCGGAGTGGCACACTTACTTACGAAATGGTTTATCAGCTCACTCACAGCGGACTCGGTCAGAGTACCTGTGTTGGTATCGGTGGTGACCCTGTTGCCGGACTTTATTACGAAGAATTACTTCAGATGTTTGAAGAGGATCCTGAGACTAATGCTATAGTCCTGATCGGCGAGATTGGTGGCGACGCAGAAGAACGTGCTGCACAGTATATTAAAGAACATATCACTAAACCTGTAGTCGCATTCATTGGTGGTCTGACAGCGCCTCCTGGAAAACGAATGGGCCATGCCGGAGCCATAATCTCCAGCGGTACAGGAACAGGAGCCGAAAAAATTGCAGCGTTTGAAGCCGTTGGTGTCCAGGTAGCAAAACAACCTTCGGAAATTCCTGAATTACTTAAGAAATTGCTGAAACTCTGATTTCATTGGAAATGGATAAGGAATGGAAATAGATAAGGAAGCTATCCTTTTAATTTACAAAAACCCGGTTAATAATTAGCCGGGTTTTTTGTTTGAAGCCACCAGGTGATTGTTCAAGTCCCGAAGAGCAACCCGGTGGCTAAATCATGACTGATCATGGATCAGATAAAAAAGTTGTGGGGAAAGGTATAAAATTGAATTTTTATTTCATAAACAGCGATTTGCAGAAGTTTTGTTACCAAAGAGACAGAGGTGCAGAGCACTGATTATATTTGTAGAATACACGA
>CAINLJ010000148.1 GCA_903850335.1 uncultured Bacteroidia bacterium
AGATCGACGTCGACAATGTGCCCAGCAGCCAATTGGCAAAACACCTTTCTTATTTTCGTAAATATCATACACAGCATAAGCATCCGTCTGGATTACTCCCTGATAATCCTTGAACATTTGCAATGCAACCTTTTGTGCCCGGGAACCATGATCGTAATAGAAAAAAACCAGGTCTCGCATCACCGCCCGGACCATCCAGAGGTATCCTTTTACTGCCGTGTGCTTTTCATTATTGATAATCGGGATCGTGGTTTCATCACTCTGGATATAGTCGGAACTTAGTACCATCTCCATGAGCCGGTAATAAATCGGTCTCATCAGGTCGGCCACATCCTGGAACCACCCGTTAATGGTGGCCGGGGAGATGGTTATCCCTTGTTGTTGAAACATCTGGATCTGGCGGTAAAACGGAAGATGGTTTACATACTTGTCAATGATGATATCGGCTAAAAGGGTTGCACCGGCGTAGCTTTTAGCGATTGGCAGTGCAGGCATCGCAGCTGTGATGATTTGCTTCTCTACATCCAGACTCTTGTCCTTTAGTACATATTTGTGACGGATGATTCTGCGTACATACCATCTGGCAGGGTCGCGTTCCAAAACTTCGGTGATCTCCGGCTCCAACTCCGTCCACTTTTCGGGGTCAGCATGCTCCGGATAAATGTGGCATTCTTCTCTTGGAAGACTTTCCGGCAGAGGTTTGCGTACCGGGTGGATTTTAGCCTTTAAAGGAACACTGATTGTCTTGTACTGTTCTATCTCCTGTTTGGCACTGGCGGCAAGTTCTTCTTCTTCCGGAAGCAGGTCAAGTCCTTCAAAATCGAGGCGCCTTTGCTGCGGATCCTCATGGATAAATCGTTCACTGGATTTTCCCCAAATCTTCCGCAGTAGCATCTCGACCTGTTGTTTCAGTCTTCGGATGATCTCATCCTTTTCGCCCAGCAGTTGTTGGTAAGAGGCTCTTTCTGAGCCGAAGTTTTCAAAGTTGGCAAGCTCGCTTTCAAGCCTGGATGTTTCCCGGAAAAGCCTGTCCCGTTCCTCCAGAATTTGTTGCAAAAAAACCTCATCTTCAGCTGTCATTTTCCCTTGTCTTTGATAGCTCAAAGATAGTAAATATCAATCTTTTAGCCAAATAAAAAACAAGTTTTTACCTGTTATTTTAAAGGTTTTTTCTTCTTTTTTTCTTCACCTTTTTATTGCTGGTAACACCTTGTACCATCATCATTAGATCCTGCCAGCTGGTTTGAAATGTATGGGTACTTTGATCAAAAACAGGCAGGTTGAAACAGCCCGATTCAAGTTTCATATGATAGATCACCAAACCGCCGCATTCCATGTGCAGGATTTTCATGCTGGTACAAGGGCGGTTTATAAAGATGTACACGTCTCCGTCCTGAACGTTACGCGCCATCATGTTAGTTACCATTCCGCTCAGGGTATAAAAACTCCGGCGCATATCGGTAGGATAAGAATACAGATAATACTGCATTGCTGAAGTAAGGCAGAACATCCTACTGATGGGTTAAAAGCAACAACGACCGTAAGAGCTCAGGGTCTGTCAAACCGTTCAGTTTTACACTGACACCGTTGGGGTAGTTTATCTCACAGGAAATCGTATGGCTGGCTGCTACCTGATCCGCAATGGTCTTCGGCCGGTTCTGCACCGGTGCCGGTACCTGAGATGACCGGGTCTTTTGTGCATTATCAAAAACAACGGGCACAAATCCTCTCTTAGGTGGTAGTTGTCCTTTTAACTTGTTCTGCCAATAATAAAACATGGACTCTTTCATGTTCTGGTTGGCGCAATAATCACGGATAGTCAGACCTGATTCCAGGTACCCTTCATAGATCGATAAAAATTGTCTCTCTTTTAACATCGCATGTCTTTATTGAATATTAGAGACAAAATTAAAACGCCTAAAGACAAGTTAAAACACGCGGTTCACCGAATGCTTACGATCATATAAGAATTGCAGGTGTTTAAATTCTTCTTTGGTCTTTTGTGCGGATTCTTCGGCAAGTTTTGTTTTTTCTTCAAAAAACCGAGTCTTTTGTTCAGCTTCCTGCTTGGCAGTTTGCAGAATTTGGTTCTGTTTTTGCAGTTCTGAAACAAGTATTTCCAAGCCTTTTTCCATGTTGTAAATTTAAGAAAAAACCCTGTATTTACAATGCTTTCAGACCACTTTTCTGATTAAATTATCATCTTATTTCAATAAAAAACGCTTGCGGCTTTGAACACTTTTCAGAGATATTCCTTCCAGAATCAGCATCAGTTTCTGCCGGCTGATTTCTACTGAATTTTGTGTCTTTTCGATCAGCGGCATCTCAAAAGTTCCCTGTTCGAGCCGCTTGTGCCAAATCGCAAATCCGGTCTGATCCCAGACCAAAATCTTGATCAGCATACGTGTCCGGTTAATAAAAATAAAGATATCACCCGAAAGGGGGTTTTGACCAAGCTTGTTGGTCACAAGTCCGCTTAAACCGTCAAACCCTTTGCGCATGTCAGCCGGCAGGCAATAAAGAAAAAGGCGTGCATTGCCAGAGATTCCAAATAACATCACCGTCTAAAATATCCGGACAATAGCGCCACCAGAGAGTTCAATCTCAATTTTAGGAACCGAAGTAACAGATTCTGTTTCCGGAGTAAAAGTCACCGTAGCAAAACCTTGGTAAGCATTCTTCGATTGATGATATTTTTTAGTCCAGTAGGTAAGAGAATACAACTTGATATTCTTCTCCAAACTAAATTGCTTTTGGCTCTTTCCACTTTTTTGCCATTGTTCAACAAGGTTAAACATAGCTGAGGTCTTGAATTCTTCTGACATAACTTTTTTGCTCAAAGCTATGCCACCGGGCAATGACTGTCAAGATGGGTTGGTCGGACGGATACACTAAATCATCCATTTCAACTAAATCAAACGAATTAATTGGTTTCTCCCTTGATTTTAATTCATCCCCACCTTGAATTAATTCATCTTTCTCCTTCTCTAAATTTACAATATTAGGGTAAAATTTATTCATAGCTGTTTCAATCCCTTTTTGTTCCCAAATATCTATAATGCTTGTAATTGAATCGAACCGGCCAATTAAATAATCGTACCTCGTCTTTAATTTCACATACAACTCATTATTGGCCCCCTTGACCATTTTCAGGTAATCTAATTTACCACCTATAACACTTCCCATGTCTGGCTTACCTTTGACGTACAATTTTTCTGACATATATTGTTGTAGAAAGATTTCACAAGCTCTATCATAGCCATATCTTTCCCAGTAATACAACCACATTCTTAGCTGCTTAATATAGCGATGCTGGACGTTCACTTTTTCATTAACCAAAAGTCCAGTAACTTCTTTTCTATACCCCTCCTTTTGCAACCTGGTCTTGCTTTGCTTAATAAGGAATCCCTGTTCCACTATTATTCGATGTAATTCTTTTAAGAAATCACCTTCTTGCTGATAAACATTATGCATTGAACTAAAAGTGATATCATCAGCATACCGGCTATATTTTAGACCAAATCTTTTAGCAACTCCTGTAAGAATAAAATCAAGCCTTTGGCAAACTATATTTGTAATAACAGGAGATGTGGGTGCACCCTGCGGCAATACACTCAGTTTAACTAATTTCCAATCTCCTAATTTATCACGACGCTCTACTTCGATCTCCGTACAACAAATTGAAGAAATTAAATTTGATATACTTAATCTTGATGAAGTAATCAATTTCTTGTTTAAATGTTCTGTCTTTTTAGGTTTTAATGTTGCCCAATTCCTATTCTTTGTTTCACCATAATAAACTTCAAAATCATTGGAATTGACCATTAAATGTCGAAGATTATCCTCTACAGTAATGCCCTGCAAAATAACTCCTTCTCCAAATTTTATGGTAAAGTATCTTTCTATGCCCTCTACTGTTTTCAATAAATGCAAATATTTGCCCTTGGGTGAATTAATAATTTTTAAGTGGCTTGGATCGATTGCTGCCAAAATATCAGCAAAAGATGAGATCTCAAATGCTAATTTAGACTCGATTTCTACTCCAATATCATTTAAATTAAACGGCTTTATTTGCAAACACTTCCATACCCTGCCCTGTGAAATACTAGGGAAAAAATCTTTTAAATCAATATTGTAAATGTACCTACTTCCTATATGATGTTTTGCATTATCTACAATAGATTTATTCCGAACAAATCCCATAGCAGCCTCGTGCGGTTCAAAGATGCACTGCAAGATAAAACTTAATGTTTTTTGAATTGACTTTAGTCCTTTTACAGGTGAATGAATAGATCGCTCAGCACCGGATTTTTTTTTGATTTTGAACTCTGTATAGCGTTTTTTGGCTAATTTAGGATTGGAATACCAGGTCAATTGTCTGAGTTGAAAAGGAACGGTGTTCGGACCATAGATCCAAGGCTTTACCTCATTCATTAAATGAAGCAAATCTTGTTTGTTTTGCATTTCTGCGAAAGCAATTCTAACTTGGTCGATTTTTGCTTGTTCCAGTTTCATATTTAATAATAAAGATCAATGAAGCCTGCTGCGTTATTCTTCTTAAATGACATATATAATAAAAAGAAATATTTAAAGATTATTACTAAACTGACTTACTAAAAGTTCGAGCTTAAAATAACCAAGAAACATTCATCCCGAATTTCTTCGGAACACCAACCGATCTGAAACAATCTTGCGACAGCTTCCAGTTGGCACAAATCAATATCGTGCAGCAGGCTTTCAAAGAACAATGTGCAAAGTAATATTTTAACTGTGCAGTGTAGCTGCACAAATATAATTATTTTCAATTAACTTTGTGCCACTAGGGACATCAGTACATTGAACTGCAAAATAAATCATATAGTATTCAGCCTATCTGCACAATATAATTAATACAATTATGGCAACCAATAAATTCGCATTAATTCGCTATAAAGTGCTTGATCGGTGCTTTCGCAATCCTGGGAAACGGTATTTTATAAACGACCTGATCGCTGAATGTGAGAGCATGCTCCTGGAGATGGATCCCAACTCAAATGGGATTAGTCGTCGACAGATTTTCGACGATATCTCTTTTATGGAGAGCAAAGAGGGTTGGGAAATTGAATTAGACCGGCTTGAAGATGGTAGAAAAAAATATTACCGATACGTGGATATGTCTTACTCAATTAACAACATGCCACTGAATGAGGTCGAAATCAACCACCTAAAATCAGCTGTAGATATTTTGACCCAGTTTAAAGGTATGCCCCAATTTGAATGGATCAACGAAATGGTATCCAAATTACGTCAAGGATTACCCTCTGACGAGAATACGAATACCGTTATCGAGTTTGATAGCAATCAATACCTTAAAGGGATTGAACTCTTAGGCGATTTGCATAGTGCCATCTTTTATAAAAAAGTGCTTTCTATTACCTATCGACCATTCGGTAGTGAAGCGCCATTTGAAATTATACTTCACCCTTATTTTTTAAAGCAATATAACAATCGATGGTTTTTGTTTGGATTTAATCCAGAGAACCAAAAGTATGACTGGAATTTAGCTTTAGACCGAATTGTCTCTCTTGAGGAAATCACTGGCAAATACCAAGAAAACATATCAATCAAATGGAATGAATATTTTGATGATATAATAGGTGTTACCAAACCAGTAGATTTAACAATTGAGAAAGTTGTTCTGCATTTTTATGGTAAGTCGGGGCATTACGTGGAGACAAAACCACTTCATGGGTCTCAAAAGAAACCTAAATGGCTGGATAAGAATACTGCTGAAATTACGCTATCGGTGATGATCAATTATGAACTTGAAAGTTTGATCCTATCGTATGCTGAAAACGTAAAAGTGGTTCAACCCCAAACATTAATTGACAGATTAAAGATGAGGCTAATAACTGCACTAAACCAGTATTAGAAAGAGAAATTCTTAGGCGTATACCTGGATCTTAGCAAAGTTCAAAGTCTCTTTTTCGTCAAAGAAACCGTGCCAAATCTCCTGTTGAGCATCAAAGACCATATCAAATTGATCCTCCCAAAATTTGACTAAATCCTTCGTCTTGTTAAATATTCTGTATTGCAGACTTATTTCCTCCTTCTCAAATATGCCAACCTTGACTGTTTTGGGTATTATATTTTGATATTCTGGTGATGTTTTTGAATATTTCCCTTTTTTAATTTGCTCAAAATCATCATTGAGTTTTTTGTTTAGTAAATAGACAACCACCACATAACCTCCGTTATAATCGTAATGATCCGCAATAGTAGAACCTTTCCGTTTATACTCTATCTCTAAAAGCTCTTTGAATCTAAAAAGATTGGAAGGTTTGAACAATAGAAAAACTGCATTATCCGGGTAATTGGTTCGCAGTTTATCATATGAATAGGCATTTATGAAGTTTATTGCCTTATCGAATCTCATTGCCTTGACAACATCTGCATCAATTTTCAATGTTGGCATCATAAAAATACTCGTAATCGTTCTTTCCAGTTTCATAATCGGTATTTATCAAATTTGTAAATTCTTCTGAATTTATTTATTTCGATAAAGAATGCTCATTACGAGCGCTCTTTATCGAAGTAGTTGTCAGACAAATCCTTTTTGCTGGTCCCTTTAGACATTTTATCAAAGAAGTTCATTCTTGCATTTGATTCTCTGGCAAACATATCCTTTGTTCCTTCTGATGTTTGGTTGAATGAGATGTAATTATTTACAGAAATTTGGGAAGCAGCCCTTTCAATATCAATGTTGGCTCCAATAAAAGTAAACACCCATCCCAGACTTTTAAGTTCATCAATGAGATGTTTTATCATTTTGCCGGAGAACTCGCGTGAAGCATTCTCGTAACCATCAGTTATAATTGATACCAGCACCTGATGCTCTTCCTTTTGATTTATTTGATGACGCAACCTGGAAAGTGAGAGCCCCAGGGCATCATATAATGGAGTATTGCAATCAGGCTTATAGTTATTTACAGTTAACTTTTCTGCTCTTGAAATTGGAGAAAGATCAAGGATTGTTTTTACCTCGTTGCTATTAAAACTAACTAAAGTTACCAAGTGGTTTTGGGCTTCAAACTTCTTTTGGGCAGCCATAATTGTCTGAACTGTTTCATTAAAACCATTGATAGTTTGCGTCTTAATACTTTCCATAGAACCGCTTTCATCCAAAATAATCAGGTTGTAGATCTTCGTCGCTTTCATAAGATTAAATTTTTGTTGTTAATATTAAATAAGTCAAATGCGTTATTCATTAATTTCACAACAAAGGAAAGACCCATCTATGCAGTGGATATGCACAGATAAAAAAGCAATTGAAAATTTTTAATTTGGTAATAATTTGATCCAAATAACACCTGCAAATAATCGGTCTTCTAGAGAAAAGAAGAGGCTAAAAGAATAAAAAGAGACTGAATAAATTTACTAATTATTAATTTTATACTCATAGAAATCAATAATTCTTAAGATGGAAAGTATTATTGATGCACCATCCTGCTGATTTAGATCTGGATTTCCGGCATGTGCAACCTGATTGCTATAGATTTGCAACAATCGCAAATGAGTCTCAATAATTGGGCGTTCCTGTCTTAGACTTTGCGATAATGCACTTATCTTAGAACTTAAAGTTGAAGGCTCTAGATCAATTTGATAGATATCCAGCAATTTATTGCATACTAATTCGGCGAATCGTCTTCCTATCAGTCCTAATAATTGAAGCGAAGAATGCTCTGAATTTGCTAACGAATTGATATTATTTAAGGTACTTAATGACAGATCTGAAATTTGGGAAGTAACGGAATTGCATGATTCGTTGATTACCGCTTTAAACAGATTTGTTTGAATAACTTCATTTCTGCTCAAAAATTCATTTATCTTTTTATTCAAAACTCCAATAGTCTCGAAATTATAAGCAAAGACCCGGATAATTTTCAGTTTGGTGTTCTTAAGCTGATTAAAAGACTTTAGAAGATGAGAAACAGATTCTTCCAATGAGATTCCTTGATTGCCAGTACCTAATAGTGGCAGAGATATGCTCTCATCCGTTTCTGCAGGAAAATTCTCAAGAAAGTGCAGAAGTTCCTGATACCTGGAAGCCAATTTCGCACTAGTGAAGTTATATTTTCTGTTTAGGTCAGATAGTTCTAGTGCCACTAACTTAATAAAATAAGGATTTTCCCTGGTATTAAAGGAAAGAACATTTTCAGAAAATCTGTGACTATTGGTTAAGTCATACTCAAAAACAGAAATATTTGTTTTGGAGTAAAGACTACCCCATATCGTTCCAGTCTTGGGAAAAAACATTCCCTTATATGCTGAGAGTAAAAGGATATCTGATGTACTATCAAAAATATCACCTGCATAAAATTCAATGATGACAGTACCACTTTTTGTTTGTAATTCATACAGATTAAATAACGTGGTCTTCATAGGTTTGATATGGTAATTTAAATAAAAAGGTTTAAAAAACTATTTATGCATGAGACCACTTAAAATGCGATTCTCCTAATATCACCAGTTGTAAAAGCATCGTATTTTTCAATCCATCAACGCCTTTATTAAACAATCCTTCAAATCAGTATAATACTGAATATTAATCTTCGTGATCATATCATCTGAAAGGTCGTTCAACTGTTTGCGAGCGTTCAGGGGGATAAGAATCGTCGTGGCACCTTTCTCGACAGATAACTCTGCGAGGTTTACTGCATTGTAGACCATATCAATCGAACCGCCCAGGTTAAGTTGACCCACAATGACCAACCCACCTTTGGTTCCCTTTTCGAGGATGGCGCTGCATAAAGCGATCAGGACAGCCATTCCCATGCCATTGCCACTCTTTGATGCGTCAAATGCCCTTAATTGAATGGCAAACTCATGCGAACGCGGATCTCTGTCGCCAATCAGTTCCCTCGTTTTGCTGTAAAGATTTTGTTCGGCATATTTGACGCATTCCTGAAATTGAGGTGGTGACGGTTTATTAAGAATCTTGACACCTGATCCGGGACCAGCGTTAACTTCAATTTTATATAATCCGGTCGATTCATCCTGACCACCTGCATTCAGTGCCCAAATCTGGCCCGGAGGCAATGGATCTTCACCAATTGTGTTTTCGCTGTGGACCTCGGGTGTTGTGACGAATGTTTCAACACCGCTTTCTCCGATGCGATAACTAAAATGGGTATTCCGGAATTCCGCTGAACCAATT
The DNA here is from genome assembly GCA_903850335.1 of uncultured Bacteroidia bacterium. GTDB lineage: Bacteria > Bacteroidota > Bacteroidia > Bacteroidales > Prolixibacteraceae > JAAFHB01. Next base: position 9,197 of record CAINLJ010000148.1, read on the forward strand.
CTTTTTTGTTGTTCTTTCACCCTTCTTCTGTATTCCAAAGAAACCTTGATGGCCCATTCCAATAATTCGTCGGAGATTGGAGCATCCGGCCTTGGCTGCATCAATTTCAGCAATCCGTTCATAGTCTTATTGACTGCAGTTGTATCACGTCCGCTTAATGCACCGCCGTAATCAATGCGATAGGAGACTGAAGAGATTCTGTTTATGTCCCTTAATCGTGTCCAACACTCTGCCAGAAAATCACTGACCAATCCAAAATGACTCGTAAAGTATTGCTTATTTAATTTGGGGAAATCCCATCCCGGGACAAAAGCATGAATCCGGTCCATAAAAGCAGTATCATCGCGCATCTCCTGAGGGAGAGGACCAAACAAATGGCCGATTCGCTGCTGATGCTCCACATCTACCTCAAAGTTGCCAACCATTACAATTCCACCGTCTGCACGGATAGGTTCCTTACCCCGGCTAAACTCACCGCTCTCCATATATCCCTTCATGATGTTTACGCCATCTTTCTGGTCAAACGAAACACCCGAAACCTCGTCAAAACAAACCACATCATACTTGCAAACAAGACCTCGTTCACCGCTTCCCATATTGACAAACATCTTTGCTACCGTTGCCTTACCTCCCGAGACTAAATGTGAGTAGGGCGAGATCTGCTGATAAAGGTGTGATTTACCGGTGCCTCTTGGTCCAAGCTCAATCATATTGTAGTTACGTTCCAGGAATGGGATCATCCTTACGAACAATACATTTTTAGCTTTCTGGCTTAATTCCGTAGGTTCCATGCCCACGCTTTTGATTAGGAAATCTTTCCATTCTTCAAGCGTAAACATCTCCCTACCTTTATAGAGAATATCCAGGACGTTTCGTTGCGACAATTGAATTGGCCGAATATTCGCAACTCCAAAAGGTCTGCCGCTATTTTCCTGGGCAATAGCTGCATCATATTCAAGCTCTACCTCAGCATAGAATCCACCAGTCAGCATCCGGTCGTTTGCATTTACCGCTTCAGCTGAAATCCGGACTTTGTTGAGCATTAAACTCGGCAGGGTGGCCACATAACTGTCAGTGGCAGTATCCAGCTTTGCTGTAATGATGTCAATGATTTTAATAGAACCCTTCTCTTTCGCTTTCGACTTAAAATATTCCTCCTCCCCAGGACGAACGGTTCTGGCCTGGAGTTGCCGCTTTACAATTTCCAATCCTTCCTGAATCTCTGCTTCATCAGTAGTTGCACAATAACGCCCTAAAAGAAATTCGATGACATAGGTTGGCACGGGATAGGTTTTGCGGAATTGTTCCAGCAAATCCTTCCGTACAATAAAACCTTCAAAGGCCTTTGCCGCTAATTGGTCTGTTTTATCTAATTCCATAATGTTCAGTTTTATCCACCCACGGTGGTTGGTTTTTTATGAAGGATTCTTCCAGTTTCATCCAGGAGTACAATGGTTGCCGCCTGAGATTCTGCCTCATCGTTCACAACTACCGAACCTCTGTTGTCTGTTACTGATCTGTTTTTCGAGGCCACAATCGATGTGGTTTCATCGTTATATTTTGTCCGAATATCAAAAGTGACCCCTTTATTGGCCTCAACAGTTGTAACAGTGCACCGAAGGTTAACCCACTTAATGTCTTGAATCTTTGCTGCTGTTTTTGATCCTTTCTGATTTTCAATATAAAGGGTTGGGACCAGGCACTCATGGAGTGAAATACCGCCATGAGCATATTCCATATTGAGCTTAAAAAACGAGATCCCTGGGGCATAGGCAATAAATATGGAGGGATTCCAGCGCCAGGGAAGGTGCAATAAATCTGTTTTTGCCCCCTCCTTGATTAAGGCACAACGACCCCACCTTGTTTCAGTTAATCCTGCATACAATTGGGTCTTTGGTAAGCCACCGGGTAAAAGCAACCAGCCGTGATCGGTCACGATTTTGATCCGTTTTACGCCTTGGTCAAAGGCATGACCGATCACATCCTGAACCTGTTCAAAAAGCTCTTCGATTCGCCTGACCATATCCGATTGCTCCTCGTGACCTTTCTTATCTATATCGCCGATCTCCTGCCAGCATTGAACCTCCGGATTGATATCACCACCCACGGTAATATAGTTACAGTTATTCAGTGTTAAGGCATCCCGGAAAACATTCGTCTGTATATCTTTTCCGGTCTGAAGCTGAGGACGAAATTCATTAATCTCGCTCACTTTCGATACCGATTTCGCCATTGGAGAAACTGCAGGCTTTGCCGTGGGAGTTAAGGAGGGAATGGCACACCACCCGGTCTCAAGTTTTACTTTATAATTATTGCTTTCCAGTCGTTTGCAAAATTCCTGAGCCAGTTCAAACCGAAAAGCGTCGACAAAAAGCACAAACAATTCATCTTCTGCCACTGCCGCCTGATTGGTGAAAATTGATGCATCTTTCGCAACAAGCTCCTGAAATTTAAGGGTGATCAATTCAATCCATGGCTGATAAATACATTTAATCAGGCTTTTAATCAGGGTTTTATCCTGATCTGTTTTTACGGCAGCCATTGCCTTGCGCATCGACTGATCGGCTAGATAGCCATCCGTAATGTAATATTGCCTTAATTCATCAATAGTGCCGGATGGGAGTGGTATTGTTGCCTTTGCCGTCATGCTGACTAAATGCTCCAGTACATTAGCCAGGGGAGCCTTACCAAGTTCACACCAGACCCAATTTCTGCGAGCCCCATGGCTTTGTTCCAGGTTCTTTAACAATCCAAGAGCTTCAACAGGCAGAAGTTTCGATGCCTTTACAAGCGCTTTACGCAACTCCTCCTCTTTTTTCTCATTGACTTGAGGCCAGCTCTCATCGGGCAGTGCAAATACTCCACTTCCCAGATCATCCGGTTTTGCAAGGCTCAGAAGTCCTCCAATTTCGGGATATTTACGCGTGGCAGTGGCATACAGCTGCCAGATATATTTCCAGCCATTGCGTTGCGACCCCAATTTTTCGGCGATGGCTTTAATATTGCGGTGATCGGGTGTAAAATCGTATTGTGACTGACACAGGCTTCCAAAAACATCCCTTTTCCCCTGATCCATATTTTGAAGGATGAAATCCCCCTTGCACATCCATTTTAAGATTGTCGGAATAATATCGGGGAGGAGTTGGTTGTTAAGATACTCTGCATCGATAATCGTCTTTCCATACAAAACCTCTCCATCCTGAAGAATTGTTGGCAAGGCTTTCTTCAAAGCATCCCTGGTCGCAGTATCTTTTGAAACTTTTAATCCGAGGCCGCTGTACGAATTCTCGACAAACGCAAGGATCGACCACTCCTTCCCATTTTCCTGGGTAAACAGGGTCCCGGTATATTGGTATTCGAGCAATGGCTGAAATTCAAGACCGGCATGCTCCACATTTCTCAAATCGTTTTTAGCCACCCCCGGAAGGTAAATAATTGGTGTTGCCTGTTCGTCCCAATCAGCTTCAGGAAGCGTCCGGGCCACCATGCATTTTAACCAGATGGCAGGACCCTGCTTCTTTAAAGGTTCATAAGGACCGAAAACAACCAGCTGTGGGATTATGCCTTGCAAGACAGGAATCACCTCTGTCCACTGCCGTTCCGGATCGGGCCATAATATTACCTCAGGCTTCACCATGATGTTGCTGTTGTGCTGCTCTGCTTGCCTTAAAGCCAGAATTACCTTGTCAAATATGCTATTCTTCATTTTATACTGAGTATTTTCAAGAAATCACTAATTCGGATTTCGGTTGTTGTGTCTGATCCTTTTTTCTCTATGTTTATGATTTTAAGAGTTGTTTCCCTTTTAATGTCAGACGGTATTTTTGTAATTGACTGTTGGGTTTATCAGGCAAGGTCATCTCTATAATTCCATATTCCAGCAATGGTTTAATATAGTAGTTAAAATGTTTAGAGTGGTTGATAAGCCCCAAATGGGCTAAAATATCAAATCTTGATTTCTCTTCGATTAGAAAATCGATTATCTCTAACGACTTAGACACCGACTTAGACACCGACTTGGACACCGACTTAGTTACTATTTGATCTCTGACATAATCTCTGACATCACTGAAATCGCTATCTAAAAGCATGCTTAATAGCTGAAAATCAAATTTTTCTTTAAAACACAAATCAACATCTTCACGGGTTAATTTATTCCCAGACTTAGTTACTGACTTAGTTACCAACCAATCTTTATGACATGGCAAAGTGACCAAAAACAATATATTTTCATCGTCAGTATAAAACACTGGTTTCGGATTACCATTTTTCGACATTTCGTCACGAATTACTGGAATTCCTGTGGCTTTTCCCTCTGTGAGGTTCAATTCCTTCAAAAAATCACCAATTCGCCGGTTCCGGTAATCCCTTGCAATGACCCTTCGTTGTTGTAAATCGGCATTTTTGATCGGGGGCAAAGGGCCAGGATAACTTAAGATTTCAATCCGGTCAGGAAGCACTTGTATTTCAATAGGTTTTTCATCAGCATAACTTTTATGATAAACCGCATTGCAGATGGCTTCTTCCAAAGAATTGTAAGGATAGTTGCTGATGTTCAAACTTTCGGCCTGACCGGAAATTTTTCTGGTCTCAGTTTTTAGTACTTTGTCCTTCAGGTAGGCCAGACAATTACGTATTTGCTTGTGCAAAGGGCCTTTAAAAGTTTCCGAAATATAATTCCGACCTGCTTCGTCCTTATGAATGGCCAATTCAATCCATGCCCGATTAAAAAAACGGTGCGGGTTGCTATTGAAAAACATGAGCCCGGCGTTTACAGGTCTTAGGAATTCAACCGGGCCACGGGCAATTTGCATCGCTTTGCACAAATCGGCAAAGGGCATCGAGGTGCTTTCTTCGAATAAGTCGCTCCCAACTTCCTGCAAAAACTCACGAATCAAGCCCAGTTCCATGTTATTAAGCTTGGCTTCCTGATTGATACGGTCATCGAAAGGTATTTTTGCAGTTAACTCAATCAGGTGCGTTTGATTATCTCCTTGTGCCACAATACTGCGGCTACCCGACCGGATATAATATTGCCTCCTTGCATCGTTTCCAAGGGTCGATGGGCAAGAATAGGGACGCATATCGCCGGCAGGACACCAAACAACTAAAATATGCTTTCCCTCAATTTCATACGGTTGTGTAATGGGAAGATAATTGGGCTGAATTTTATAGCATACACCAATTAATTCACCTTGTATCCGGTCTAAACTTTCTAATAACAAACCTTTTGGAGGATATTGAGGAATACCTTCGACAGCTTTGATTCCAATGATGATATAACCCCCTCCCCAATTATTGATATCATTTGCAAATGCACACACCGAATGCAACACGTCTTCAGGATTCCACCCTTCCTTAAATTCAAGTCGTTCCCATTCAACTACTTTACCGTGTACTAATTCTGATATGTTTACTGGTAGTGCCATTTTCTTTGTTTATTATATCGTTGATGGAATTCCTATTTATTATTTTAATATTTCAATCAACCGTCTATTGATATAAAGTGTCTCTCTTCCGACACGTTGCGATTCAAGTATTCCTATCGACTCCAATTCTCTAAGATATCTCGACGCAGCTTTGCGTTCAACCTGAAGCCTATTAACCACCAGTTCAATTTTTGAATAGGGCATTTCAAACAACAATTCAACCAGCTCTTTCTTATAGACCTTAGGGGCCTTCTGCTGTGCCTCCTCAATGGTTAGATCCAATAACTCCCTGATTGAATTAATTTTAGCTATCGTCTTTAGTGATGTTTTCTCGACCGCCTTGAGCATAAACACGATCCACTCTTCCCATTCACCGGTACGATTGGTATGATTCAGAAGCCGGTAGTATTCAGGCTTATTTTCGGTAATATAGGAACTCAAATATAAAATGGGGACTTCAATCAAATCATTCAGAATCAGATACAAGATATTCAGAATCCTGCCGGTCCTTCCATTTCCGTCATAAAACGGGTGGATGCTCTCAAACTGATAGTGGAGGATAGCCAGGTTTATCAACGGGGACAAATCCTGCTCGTTTTGATTAAAATGGGTAATAAAATTCGATAATAGATCAAGAATTTCGTTTTTATCCTGCGGTGGGGTGTAGACCACTTCTCCGGTGGTATCATTTTTAAGGACCGTGCCCGGCATACTCCTGATTCCGGCGGTGTTGTTAACCAATTGTTGCTGAATGCTCAGAATATCGTTTATTCGGAGGAATCCCTGTGCTTTAATGAAATCGTAGCCATGGAAGATTGCCCTTCGATAATTAACAACTTCCTTGGTATCTGATGTAACAGTTGATTGATGAATAATCAGCGCCTTGTATAACTCATCCTGAGTTGTGATAATATTTTCAATCTCTGAACTATCCTTTGCTTCCTGAAGTACAACGGCATTAATTAACATAGCCTGATTAGGAATTGTCTTTGCAATCCCTTTCAGTTCAGCCAACGCTGCCGCAGCCCTGCTGGTATGACGAAGTATTTCAATTGTTTCTACCTTGTCTCTGTGCGGAGGAAGGTAATCAAGTGTATAACCCGGTGCTTTTTGTCCCATATTATTTTTATTTGTACCAAAAATACACATTTTAGTACATATATCTATCTATGCTGTTTTTTTATGTCTAGCTATTTCAGGTTTATTTCCCCGTTCTTCCCTTTTTTCTTCCAAATACAAATCAATATCCCTCATTTCGTCCCGGTTGCCTTCCTGAGAGTTTCTTCAAATACAGATTTCAACGGTATCGCTGGCCTTTGATACTTTGTCAAATATGCAGTAATTCAAATAAATATCTTATCATTCAAGAACTTATTAATCCGCTTACCAATGGTTCTGTCCAGATTTTTATTCTCATGATCCAAAACCGCCATCTTCATAATACCGCATCGATGCGTTGTCAATGATTTATCCTTCAGCGAAAATGATCCTTCATAATAAACCGGCTTATCTGAATAATTCGCATTGGGATAAACCAATAAGGCATTTTGACCACCCCAGTATTCATTGTAAACAAACATCTGTTTTAGATCGGCATCTGCCGGAATATTATTATCCGGAATTTTCCATTTTGTATCCAGAATGATCTTTATGTCGCTGGTTCTATTATGAATCACAATGTCAGGACGAATTATTTTGGAACTTTTTGAATTTGTAAGTTTCCAGAAATTCTTGTAGTTCTGTTTACCGACAATCCAGTCAGATGGTTTATTCTTAAATAATTGACGATAAATATATTCCTCCCATAAATCATTCATATCAAAAAGGATAGCCAGAATATGATTATGACCCGTGCTAATATCCGGTCTGTAGTTTAAAAGGAGCATCGCTGCAATCTCTATGGCCTCTTTGTACCGGGTTGTCTTTCTGTCAAAGACCAGGTTTTGAAAGGTCTCCTCTGTAACTAAAATATCATTTAAATCGGGGAACGACAATAAAAGATTATATACCCGATCCTTAAGAAATGGACTCTGACTTAGGACAGGTATGAGTTTCAATGCTTTTAAAAGCAGTTGGTTATACAGATTTTCACGATCAAATACCTGATGCCGCGTAAAAAACTTCTCCTTGTGAACCAGGTTGATTTGAACCTGTTTTTGGAAAAGCAGTTTTCCCTTTAACGCTCCACAATTGTTATCAACAGCCCTGTATTTCTTCACCAAGCCCTGCCGGATTAATTCTTCACATTCCTGAATAAATAGTTCCAGGTAAGCTTCCAGAATACTGTTGTATTTAAATCGCAAAGCGGCTTTATCATGTGTATAGATCTGCATCCAACTACATTCCCTTAACATATCGATTAATACCGATTGCCATTTATCCTTATCTCCTTTTTCAACAACCTGACTGATCTTTGGCAGAATCTCAATGGTTAAATTTCCAACCTGTATTACCCCAACATATTGATTAAATCTCACACCCTTAGGTGTTAAACTGAAAAAATCACCTCCATGTTTTTCGTTATACCAGCCTAATGATTCCCAGTGGGACTTAGTAAACCCATGCTCCCCAATAAGGAGTTGTTTGTACTCAAAAACCTGTATGGGCTTATTATTCTTCACCGGCTACAGCTTGATTATTTAGAAACTCCAGCGATTTAAAATCTTCAACGGTTAATTCATTTGTGGGTTTTAATTGGTATTGCCACGCCTGGTCGTATTGGCCTGCCAAACCATTTCCTCCTGAAAAGGGGGCAAAAATAGTACTATTTACCTGAATATGAGGTTTGAAGAAAGCATCGCCCAGGAGTAACCCCAGTTTTTCGTAATCGTTATAGAAATATTCCTGTAAAAGTGGCAGAATCTTGTTTCCAAAGACTTCCCTTAATTGTTTAATATTTTTTACCCCCATAAACCAGGCATGACCGATAGTATGATCCTCATCTTTTAAAATTCTTAAACGCTTATTCAGAGATTGGAGCAGCAATTGCAAATTAATATTTTCACCATCAAGATCTTTCGTTAATATATCTTCCTTGGGTTCCATGTGTATAAAAGAAAATCTTCTTCTCAAGGCAGTATCCAATGCTTCAACGCTGCGATCGGCTGTATTCATTGTTCCAATTATGTAAAGATTTGGGGGTACACCAAACTTCATCTTGCTGTAGGGTAATATAACTTCCAGGGATTCCTCCATACCAAGGCGTTTATCTTCTTCGATTAAAGTGATAAGCTCACCAAATATCTGAGAAACATTGCCACGGTTAATTTCATCAATAATTAGAACAACCGGTTCAGCTATTTTCCCAAATTCTTTTATTGCATCATAATAAACGCCTGCATCAAATTTTTCTTGTTTTTGATCCTCCTCAATTGAATCAATTCCATTATCATTCGCAAAAAGCATATTATCAGAAGCATATATTTTTTCAAAGTCTTTTAAACCTCCGAAAACTGCACAAAATTCGTGTTCTCTTATATTAATTTTAAAAGCACGAAACTCCTTCACATCTTTAATTTCTCCAAATTCAGAATATCTATTATATAACTTTTCCATATTTGTCTTTGTAAGCGGACCAGCTTTTGGATCAGTTGATTCCTTACTCCTTGCTCCAATAGAATAATTACTTTTAATTTCATAGATCACGTAATCCCGGCCGTTAATAGATTTGTAAATAGGATATTTTTTTGCATTTACCAAAGGAATAATTGAATCGAGAAAAGCACGGTATAGATCATCAAAGCTATAGACTTTCGGAACTCCCTTTGTTTTAGACCATTTTTTATAACACAAATAAGCAGCATTTGCACAAGCTCTTTTAAAAATACCCGATTCAATGTCATAATTTAAAGATTCATTTGGAATGGGCGGCATTGGTTTAATTCCTTCAATAAAATCTTCATAGCCCATACTTTGATGAAAGGTGCAAAACACAATCTGGCCGTCCAGAACATAGTGATCAAAACGAGATTTTACCAATACCCGATCCTCCTTAGCGATCAAATCAACAGGTGTATTTTCTACGATAGCCACCGCATGACTAATGCTATGAAACGTTTTACCAGTTCCTGGGGAGCCATATAATATGGTATTTAACTGAATATTAGGCATGTTTTTCTCTAAATTAGGTATCTCTACTTTTTCTTCTTCTACTACGATTGGTTCGTCACCCTCTTTACTAAGCATCTGATACAGGATATCCTGAACCAAAACAAGATGATTTTCATCAGCAAAGCAATCCGGATTCAAAAATCCATTAACAAGATTTATCAGTTCAGGATCAGGAAGAATATATCTCTCCCTGAGATCAGCAACCAATTCCAAATAATGAAAATATTTATCACCTTTTGCCTTTGGCTCAACCCCTGTCATTTTACAATAATCCTGATAGTATGAGTTCTTAAAAAAGGTATATTTATTTGGGGTGTGATAGGTAAGGAATGTTGCAATGGTTCTTTCATCATGTTGATGCCCATGCCGGCCCTCACTTTTTTGATATGCAATGTTCATATCAGAATCGAATTCTTTAATCCTTACTTTAAGATCTTCCTCTTCATTAAACAATTTGACCAGGCAGGCACGGTATTCTTTAGAAACAGTATCGGCAAGATGATTCCTTACTGCTTTCACCATTGGATAAATCAAATTACTATAATCGATGCTTTTGATTTCGGATGAAAAATCATCAATATTCAAATCTGGCCTGCCCTGATACTTTTTAAGTAATTCCCATTTATAGATTTCGTCTTTCAGCCTTGTTTTGCGGATCTTATCCTTGTACTTTATGATCATTGTTTTTACAGGATCAATAACCTCTTTACCTGTGAGCTCATCAACTATTTTTATTCCTTCCGGTATTATAGTGCCATAATGCATCAAATGATTTATATTATAGAAGTCGTTTCCTTCCTTTAATCCGGATAACAGGGTAAATGCTTCTGAAAGTATTTTATACTTCTCGGCTATGGATAATTTCGAAGATGAAATATTGATTCCAAATTTCTTAAGGAAATTTTCTGTTTTATTATTCCAGTTAGGAAGTATATCGGGAAACTGAGCCAGAAGGATAGGGCTCCAGAATGCTTTGGCAAAAACTTCAATCTTATACTTTCCTGCAAGAATATTTTGTGCTACCACAAAAGGTGAATCCGATGTAGTCATTATATACATTAAGTTACGCCTTATTTCGTCAAGTGCGCCTCTTATCCTTGGCTCTCCAAGTTTTATCTGAACGGGCCCCTCCAATTGTCTGGAATACTTGAAAACCTTATCATAAAGTTCATCATCACTCATCTGTGACAATGCGTCTTTGGTAAGAAAATCGTCTATAATTTTTCTGGAAAGATCTCTGAACTTTTTAGGATAATTCTCTTCCTTAGGATCTGATTTGATCCAGGCATCATAACTAACTATCATATCTGTTAGCTTTTCATCGGAAATTCCAAACGGATTATTCATGGCATTATTTCTTTATAAATATGTAATACAAAAATCAAATTCAGAATCAAAACATTATAGATTTGCCCTTGCCTCCCTCTTCTCCTCCGAACTCAAGTGCATATCATTATCCCTTACCTCGCCCCAATGACTTCCGGGAGGATTCTTTCCCCGATCGACACCCCATTTGATATTGAATTTTGAGCGCAAGACTCCTGCTTCGACAAACGGACGGATATTCAGCCGCACCCCGTCATTCAGATCGGGGTCCCAGCCGATGGGTTGCTGACTGAGCGGTTTCCACCTTACGAAAATATCGTAAGGAGCCTCCCCCTGAAGGATAGCTTCCAACTTCTCTTTAAGTTTAAGGGCCGCACTGAGTAAACCCTCGGCGCCACTCTCTCCCGATTTCATTTTGGCATCGCACATACGAATCCAATCGCCTAAATAGGTATAAATTAGCTTATTCAGATTTTCTTTGGTAAGCATGTGGTAATTGACTAATGCCGAAAACCCATCACTCCTCCCATCCCAGATATTCCAGATAAACGGACGGTTTTGGAATAGTTTGCAGTGCTGGGAGAAGAATTCTTTACGCAGATAATCTTCCAGGCCGCTGGAAGCGGCTTGCACTTTAGTTAACAACTCACTAATGGTCTGATTAGTATATTCTCCCCCAAATACCTCCTGCAGGTAAGAGCGCAAACGGTCGGCGCCAGCCTCTTCGGCATTGACCGATGGAATACAAAAAATCCCATCTTCATCGGTGAGGTGATCGAAAGCTTTTACTGCCTTTATTAACTCTCTGGCTTCGTCTGCCAATTCCATTTCTGTATCGCTTTCGGCTGGCCAACGATAACCCAAAAGTCGAGCTACAGCAACTTGCAATGGATTCTCTGCATTTATCGGATGTCCATGAAAATAAAATTCATCTGGGAAATCAATATAAATTTTTGGTAATCCATTTGGAAATAATCTATTTGATACTTCAAGCCATTTGTCTAAATCAATCGAAACTCTTGAGAAATACTCATTATCAATACTTAACTTCTGGTTAATTGCTTTTATCTTTTCATAAAACTCATCGGATTTAACAAAACTATATAGAGCAGCAATATCTTTTGTTTTTTTTGGTGTAAATACGCTTATGTTATCATCAAACAATTCTCCATTATAAATTATGACATTTTTTGTAGAAACACGACTTACTGTGATTCCTCTTCTGTTCCAAGCACTTTCACCTCTTAACCATGCACCAATACTTTCGCCTAGTCTTTGATGCAGAAATTCAATAAAATCACCCTCTCCATTCTGCCAATAAAAAATTTCTGTAACTCCTGAAAAAGGATTGTCAGGATGGATTGAACTACTTCTAAAAGCTTGCCATTCTTTTAAGATTTGAACTTCAAAAAAATTTCTAATAAATCTATTTCTATCACCGGAACAAATACCCTTATGAAAATCGATTAGATTATTCAGCCTTATTTCATTCAAAGGATGCGCTGTTGAGAGATTTAATGCCGCACTTGGATTCATGAGCTGCTCCGACTGGTCAATCAATTTAAGTTCAGAATTTTTTAGTGCTTTATCTTTTGTAAATACTGTGAGTTTTTCTGAGACATCTAATCCAAAGAAAGGCTGCTCTTTCGAAGGATTCTGACGAGAAATAGATACTAAAATTGCTTTAACCACTTCACCCGTAATTTGACTAAAGGCCCCTGCCCCAAGTCTTGCTACAAAATGCCAAGTTTCGTTCTTTAATACCTTTTCTCGGAATTTTCTATACGTAGATAAAAAAAGCCAGTTTTGCGGCATTACGGTACAAGAAATACCACCAATAAAATTTGATTTTAGCATCCTTTCTAAGAATACATTAGCCAAATCAGCTTTTGCTTCAGGATAATACTTTAATCCGTAATTTGAAATTATTCCTTTTTCAACTAATCTGGTGTTCCCTAAATAAGGAACATTTGTAATCAGTAAAGTATATTTTTGTGCCAAGATTTCACCTGCTTTAGCAATTCCTGCTGCCATTACGCCACGTTCTACCATATCTTTATCAGCTTCGCCTTCCAGTGCTTTAGCCAAAACCGGTTGCAGTTGTTCAAAGCTGGCTGTAAAGGCATCGGCCCTCATCGTTGTAGGGTCCAACAAACTTCCCAGTTCAGGTGCCAATTGAAAATGGTCGTAAAGCATGCGCATTCCATTTTCCATACGGGATTTATCGACCGGGTCAGCAATCTTATCCACTAATTTTACCCAATCCTCCACTTTACCTTTGGGAGCAATACCACTGCATGCGAGGTTCATCTCGGGCAACTCCTTGTAATGTCCGCAAAACTTCCAGGCTGTAAGTGCCAGGTTAAAGGCGGCAATCTGGGTACACCGGGGATCGAGCTCCAAACCGTGGAGGTTTTCGGTGATTACCTTGTCGGTGGCTTCCTCTTTGGTTAAGCCCTCCTCGTACATTCGCAAGGTGGCAAAGACCGGGAATAAGGAGGCCACAAAATGGCCGGAGCCCATACAGGGGTCTAATGAGGTAACTTCTGAGGTTTTGTTTGGCCAACCTTCGAATTTGCCCGCAGCGGGTGTGCCATCCTCCAAAAGCCTTAAATATTCAAATTTTACTGGGGCAGTAACGCCCGGATTGCGGCTTATCCACCATGCGCCAAGAGTATTGTCGATTAAAAAGTGAACCATATAAGGCTCGGTAAATAATTGTGTTACTGCCGGAAGTTTGGCCCCGTCAATTTTATCACCACTGGCATTAATTGAAGCCTTGGCATCGCTTTGCCAGAACTGGTAAACCCAGCCTAAGGCATCATCTGCGGTAAAAATGTAGCTGTCCAGAGCATCAATAATTGCTTCGAGTTTGATCCGGTCATCGGCTGCAAACTGGATCTGCATCAATGGATCATCGGTCCGGAAAATGGCCGGGAGCATTTTGGAAGCATAAGCCGCAGCGGCATCCCACTTGTCGATAAATCCCTCCTCGCGGGCAAGCTCTTCACACTCCTCCATCATTATGGCTACACCGGAAGGGTGCATCAACAACCCGTTACTCTCCAGAAATTTTGCAAACAACATCTTATGCCAGTTTTCGTAAGCCAGCTCGTATCCTAAACGATCGATCTGCTGATTGCCTGTTGAGGGTAAATCATCTCCGAGTAATCGTGCCTTATGCCTTAACCTGTTGCGCAGAGCTCTCTGATCGGGGCTCATGTGTGAAAATGGTTCCGGATGGTCAACGGCTAGACTGTGCAAAGCATTTCGGGCACCTGTCTCTGCGAGTTTTCGCGCCTGTTTTACGGCAGTCTCCAGGGTGCCGCGTTGTTGGGAGGTTAGTACCGGCATTAGTTTAGGTCTTTATTTGTTTTATTATTTTTTATGAATCGGCAATTTTGAAATTCAGTCCAACAACCTGTTGAACTGAATCAATCTGCCTGAGTGCAGCAACTTGTTGCACTGAATCTTTTTGTACATTTATCCTATTCAGTCTAACAACTTGTTTGACTGAATCAATCTGCCTGAGTGCAGCAACTTGTTGCACTGGATCATTTTCTCCTTTATTCATGATAATCAATTATTCTAAATTGCTAATCTCATATTTCCAACCAGATATTACGGTGCGCTGCACCTTCATCTATTTACTTGATTTATAGCTACAAATATTGGGGTGCTCTGCACCTGCTTTGATGAGATATTAAGCAGCAGCGCTGCGACATATTTGTAGAAAAATAATTACCAAAGCAGCAAAAGGTGCAGAGCACCGCAATATCCGTTCAACCAATATTTTAATGTTTAATAATCTTAACGCATCAATATTTAATTCTTATTACTTTTTTACCTTTCCACTTCCATCCTTATTTCAATATTATAGAACTTGAATCCTTTAACAATTCTTCTAACTCAGTTTTTAATTCGGTGATGTAGGTATCAATATCTGCCTGACTATTGATGGTTGTGCGGGGTAAACTATACGTTTTTGCTTTCGGCGCTGAAATAACAATTGCCTCATCCAATGCCGACTGAAACTGACCGGGCAAAGCAGCTATTTTGGTATCCCATGCATAAAGACCGGCCTTCTGTAATTGGTTAAGAAGAGCAGTTGCATCCAACGGTTTTATCTCCGGCTTTGCTAAAATTTGGTGTTTAAACAGGATGGAATGCTTTTGCTCAGGGGTTAATTTATTAAAATAGATATTCTCCTGAAGTTCTTTCATTCTCAGATCGTACAAACCAATATAGCTCTCCTTCAACTTATTCAGGGCTGTTTTCAACTTGTCTGTAAGCTCAGAAAGTTTATTCCGGTTCAGAATGCCTGGCAACTTTTAGCTGCTAATCAATGCGAAAGTTATGAGAAACTTAGCCTGGTCTCTACATTTCATAAGGTAAGGAACTCAACAAACAATACCTTATCCACATTGCTGGCATCCAGAACCATATTTAAAGCATATCAGTATAAACCGCTTGTGAAGTTGTTAAATTCTCCGAATAGGAAGATTTTAATTGCCGATGAAGTCGGATTGGGAAAGACAATTGAAGCCGGACATATTTTATTGGAATTGGCAGGGCGAAAAGAATTAAAGAACGCCTTAATCGTTTGCCCAAAATCGCTCAAAGAAAAATGGAAATTCGAAATGGAGGAAAAATTCAATTTCTATTTTAAAATCATGGGGAACCGAAAGGAATTAATATCAGCTTTAAATCACGCAGCATCCACAGGCGAAGATTTTAAAGTAATCGTAACCTATGATATGGTTCGGGTTAAGCCCCTGGGTCAGGACTATTCCGTTGAACAAAATCCCTTTTTACTGGCAATCGAATCCGCAGGCTTATTTTTTGATCTGCTCATTTGCGATGAAGCCCACTACTTACGCAATATTAATTTGAGACACAGGGGAATAAAAAAAGTAATTGATGTTTCAAAAGCCTGCCTTTTTTTAACTGCCACTCCATTGATGACCGGAATTGAGAATTTATACAACCTGATAAAGCTTATTGATGAAAAGGCTTATTACAGGTGGGAAGAGTTTCAAAATGCTGTAAATATCAATAAACCTTTTATTAAAGCCGTCTCAAGGCTTAACAAAAATGAAAATTTGCTCGAAATACATGATGAATTGGTCAATTCGGAGGTTCCATTTTCGGTTTCGATTGGTGAAGAATTCAGAGTTGACGACAACATCAAAATTGGAGATTATTTTGCAAAAGATCCACTTTTTAATCGTGTGACCAGAAATCTGCAGTCCGGAAAATCTGATTATTCAATCTTAACCTCCCTTCAGAAAGACTTAACAGATTTAAATACCTTAAATCATATCTATTCCCGGACACGGAAAAGGGAAGTCACTACAGACGGGACATTTACAACTCGTACACCTCATAGTTTTATGATTCGCCTATCGGCTCAGGAGAGGGAGGCTTACGATGAGGTAATAAATGCGTATGAAGGTGTTCCTTTGGCTTTAGTTTCGAAAAAACGGCAGATTTCAAGTTGCCTTCCCGCATTTTATAATACGGAAGAAGAAATCAAAAGTGGTATAACTAATTGGCATGGAAAGGATTCCAAATTTGACAAATTTAAAACTATTGTTGATGAAGTAGTCATAAAGAACAACAGGAAGCTCATTGTTTTTGCGTTTTTCCGAAGAACTTTATTATACCTGAAAAACAGGCTGGAACGTGAAGGAATAAAATGCATTTTGCTTTATGGCCCTACCGAAGATCGTCAGGCTGTCATTAACCAATTTAGAGATGATGCCAGTATTAAGGTATTCTTATCCTCACAGGTAGGTACAGAGGGGGTTGATCTTCAATTCTGCAATGCACTCGTAAATTATGATTTACCCTGGAATCCGATGGTTGTAGAACAACGAATTGGGCGTATTGACCGGATTGGCCAGAAAGAAGATCTCATTCATATTTATAACCTGGTATTAAAAGATACCATAGAAGAACAGATTTATAATCGTCTGTTAGTTCGCATCCATATTTTTCAGGAGACCATTGGTGACCTGGAGAGTATTTTGGCCGATGAAGATTCTTCATTCGATAAGGCATTTAGTAACCTTGAATTAGAATTGTATGGCAAGAAGCTTTCAGATGAGCAGCAAACCAGGTTAATTGAAACGATGTCGCTGGCCCTTGAAAGGCAAAAAAATGACCTCGATGAGATTAAAACGGAACTAACAGATTCGATGGTAAACGATGTGTTTTTTCAAAACGCCATCAACCAGATCATTAAAAACAAGCAATACATCACCGAATTTGAAATCAAGAAATTTATTCAGTGGCTATGTGAGAATAAACTTGGCGGGATAATTTTCAAAGAGACAAATCAATTTTTATATGAACTTGACTTCGTTAACAACAACGTAAGTATTCTGTTAAGCTTTATTTTTGAAAATATTGACCTTGAATTAAACCGGGATTTAAAAATCATCTATGGTAAATTCAGAAATTCAAATCTGGAAAAGCGAAAAATACTATTGACTTTCAATCAGAATTATGCCAGGGAGAACCCGGGTATAGAATACATCAATGCTTATCATCCCATAACTATTGCAGTTGCAAATTACATTGAAAAGCAGAAACTTCATGTCAACCAGGTTTTCCAGGCCCATCTTGCGGTCCACAATGTTTCTGAGGATACTTTTCAGGCATCTGAGGGAGATTATTTAATGGCAGTTTATAAAATAACAATTCACAGGAAGAATCCGGTCAGTACGAAATCGTTTGATTATTTATACCCGGTCATTACTTATTTAGGTTCCGGTGATGGTATTCAGATTTTGAGTGATGATGATGCAGGCTTTCTAAATGGGAAAGTTCAACAATATGCTGAGCGAATTGATCAATTTGCTGAATTTGAATCAGAATTTATTGACTACTTAACTCCCACATTTACTCAGAAATTAAGAGAGACTATTGATAAATTCAAAGAAGAGGAAGAGATAAAAATAGAATCATTTAAAATCAGGTCGACCAAACAGATCGACCAATATTATTCCTATCGTATCGAACGTATAGGAGATCAGATTAGAGAGAATGTTTCAAATCTGAAAGTATTACCCATGTGGAAAAGCAACCTTCTTCAAATTCAGAACGAATATAAAGAACGTAAAGAATCAATTCTGGAGACCAGGATTGAAATGGATAACACCCTTGTGTCGATAACTTATTTTGAAATTAGTTAATACCTATGGGACAATTTGTAATTGGATTGGATTTTGGCACCTATCAATCTAAGGTATGCATCAATCACTTAGATAAGATTCCATCTCTTCACGAATTTTTTGAGTTCAAAAATTCAGGTAATTCAAATTTGTTTTTACCGTCGTGTGTGTTTCTATTAAAAGATGGAACTTTCAGGTATGGAAATTATTCCGGTGACGATATTCTGCGAACTTTTAATTATTTCAAGATTGCTTCTGCTGAGGACCCTATTTTTCATCTTTTAACCGATTACAAAGAGTCCCTCTATAATTCAGCGGATAATTTTGGAGAATTTGCGCCTGAATTTTTATCTGTAATTTACATCACATCAATACTCCTCGATGTAAAGGATTATTTAAAATTGAATGCTTTACCTGTCAAGAAAAAATTCAGTCTGGCCAGTCTGTTTGGAAAGAAGACGGAGACTGAGGCAGAACAGGTTGAATCTTTTGTCAGACTTGGCGTACCAACAGAATGGAATAAGAAAATAAACTTAGCCCGCCGCCGGAAGTTTGAAATGATTCTTTTGATTTCAGAGATCATCCAAAAACACTTGGAATACTCACATGAGCGATATTTGGCCCTGAAAAAAGCAGAATTACTTGAAATGGTTAAGAGGGTAAATGACGACATAAAAAACTCCAAAGATAATTTCTATGATTTATTGGGTCAGCATAAAATTTCCGTCTCTCCTGAAAGCGCCGCCGGATTATTGTACCTTATTCAAACGAAAAAATTAAATAGAGGGCTATATGCAGCTATCGACATAGGTGGAGGCACATCCGATATTTCTTTTTTTAACATAGATTTTGAGCATAGAGTTAAATATCTTGCTTCTGAGTCACTTATGGTAGCATGCAATAATATTTATCTGGGCTGTTCGAAAAAAGCAGATGTAAATCAAGTTGAGATTTGCAGGATTGAGAAGGAAATTATTTCGCTGATTGAATTAAATGGATGCGAAAACGACTCTAATTATATTCGGAGTACAAACAAAGTAAAATCACTTATAAATAAGGAACTAAAGATCCTATTTTGCGATCCTGTATGGCATGCATTAGTCCCTAAGTTTGAATATCGAAATGTGCTTAAAGCTTTTGATGGGAAGCCTTGTATAGTTTATGGTGGTGGAATAAAACATCCAAAATTGAAATCCTGGGAAAAAATCTTGATTTTTGATAATGGTTCAACGCAAGTCAATTTACAACCGTATAGTGTCGATAATTTTATTCCTGATCGTGATAAGGTCAAAAATCCATTCAATAAATGGTCGCAAGATTTCTATATGCTTGTTGTAGCTTTTGGATTATCTTATTTACGACACGATTCTGAGGCTGAAGAATGGGATGATAGTCATTATGTTTCAACAAATGCAGAAAAGAAAATGATTGAGGTTCCTCATCCTATAAACGAGGACTATTACATTTATGATGTGATTGACCGACAATGGTATGACAGGAAATAAAATCCCAAAAATAGGTTTGAATAACATTAAGGCTTTTGACTCGCAGAAACCGCCGAAAATTCTGCTCTAAAAATATTCTCGGATTTTTTCTGATCTGCCGAGACTACGACATCCCCTGTCTGACTCTGCTCCTACTTTTGACTCCTAAGCAAAGAACAAGTTTATGGAGTCAGAAACTCTCTTATTTAAAAATTACTATGGTGGAAGACGAATGTCATTTGAATCAAACCAGCCTTCTGCGGATATCCCTCTGACAAATATATTTGTCGACAGATCAAGATCGTATCTCAATGAAAAACACTTGTTTATTGCTAAATTCAATCGGATCCCAAATTTTATCAATGAGATTAAAATAAATTGCAGAAAGGCGAATGTCTGGTTTGCAAACAACTATGAGCAGGAAATCAAAGACTCGCATTTTGCACGGATTTATTACGGAGAAAAAAGAAGCGCTGAAATTGATGACATCTTTTATTTTCTGTACGATGATCTTATCGTGTACTTCGACACACAGAGTTCCATCGTCCGGTTTCTTTACCGGAATACCGATATTCTTAAGGTTGAGGCAATAATCCGGGAGATCAAAAAATTCAAGGAACGGAAAACCATTAACAGTTCAGAGATATCACTTCTGGTTAGCACTCGATCTGGAATTGAGACTAAAGTGATGAAAATCACCAAACCGAAACTAAGCATTGACGATAACTACAATGATGATTTTAAGCAAATCCACCAGACTATTCTGAAACGGCTTTCTAAGAAAAACGATAAAGGGCTGGTACTTTTGCATGGCAAGCCCGGTACAGGCAAGACTTCATACATTCGTTTTCTGATTTCATCGGTAAAGAAGAGTGTGATTTTTCTTCCACCCAATATGGCTAATGCGATCACAAATCCGGATCTTATTTCGATTCTGATCGACAATCCCAATTCTATTTTTGTGATAGAGGATGCCGAAAACATCGTTGTCGACCGGGAGAAAAATGGAAACTCACCAGTCTCGGCTTTACTCAATATTTCGGATGGTCTACTTTCTGATTGTTTAAATATACAGGTAATTTGTTCATTCAATACTGACATCTCAAAGATTGATAACGCTTTAATGCGAAAAGGGCGATTGATTGCCAAATATGAATTTAAAGAGCTTGATGTACCCAAGGCCCAGGCGCTCTCGATGAAACTGGGGTTCAATACTCAGCTTGATTCTGAAATGACTCTGACTGCCATTTACAACCAGGAAGAGGCGGATTTTCAGCAAGTCAAAAGAGGTAATTCAATAGGATTTAAAGCTTAAATAAAAAATCATGGAAATCAATTTATTAGAAGAGTTCTTTAATAGTCATTTTAGAACTATGTTATTGGAAGGGTTCTTTAGTGACAACCCTAAGGAAGATGTGGAAATAGTGAAGCATTTCATTACGGAACAATGTTCGGTGGATATTTTATTAATTCGGAGTGATAGTGGGAATGGTGGGTCTCATTTATTAGTAGGTGCTGGAAATGATCTTCTAAAAAACGACATCAAATTTGTATGGCCAGGTTTTAAATCCTGCTTGCGACATAATCTTTCCAAATATTACAAGGATAGTTTTGAAAAATCCCTTCAGGATTGCTCTTTTTGCTTAATTGAATACCTCGACAATATTATTGAGCACCCTCCCTTACATCCAAATTCTTCACCGTCTCTTAGTTGGCTGCAAGAAATTTTAACCGGATTTATAAAAAGAGGCGGTAGAATCATTTTTTCGGCAAGCAAGGAGATCACTTCCAAACAGATTTCACTATACTTTAAGACTGATTCTGTTATTGAGGCGAATACTTCCTATCCTTCGTTGGAGACTCTAAAACTTATTGGGAAAAAAGAATATTCAGATGAATTTGTAGAGAAGTATGCAAAAGAAGCTTATTCGCATTCACGATGTGTTCGAGACTTTGAAAATTTTCTGATGAGTTTTAACGCATTAATACAATTGGGAAAACCAATCAAATGGAAAGAATAACTTGGATTTTGACGAAACAAATAAATGAATAATTAAATTTTTGAAATGGATATCACTTTTATTTCAGATACCCACGGGTTGCATGGTTGGCTTAGGTTGAATGCAGGAACTGTTCTGGTTCATGCCGGTGATATTACAGAATATGGGACAGAGGATGAAGGAATTGAATTTCTGGATTGGTTCTCTAAGCAACCTTTTACCTACAAGATTTTTATTGGAGGAAATCATGATCTCTTTTTGGAGGAGTTAACGCTTCGAAAGTTGAAGAAATTAATTCCTTCCGGTATTATATATCTTGAAAATAATGGAACAGAGTTAGAAGGAATTAAGTTTTGGGGATCACCGGTTACGCCCTACTTTTTAGGTATGGCATTCAATGAAAGAGAAGGTAGGGAGATTAAAAAAGTCTGGAGCAAAATACCACTCGATACTGATGTATTTATTACCCATGGACCGCCTAAAGGAATTCTGGATGGTGGAATGGGATGTGAAGAATTGCGTCTTCGAATCGATAGCGTGCGACCTAAGGTCCATTGTTTTGGGCATGTGCATGGTCAGAACGGAATTGAAGTCATTAATGACACAACATTTATAAATGCTTCAATGGTAAACAACCTAAATCCATTCCAACATGAAGAATACAAACTAATTGGTAAGCCAATAATTTGCAAATATCCTTTACTGAATTCGGTTTACGGTAAAAAAATTACGAATTAAAGAGGGATTCTTGATAGGTTTTATTGTCACACTTTAAAATTATAGATATGAAAATTGATCCAAAAATCAAATACAAATCAGAAACCGGGAATTCACATTTTATTAAACTAGAATCAGAAAACATGGGATTTTCAGATGATTCTGATGATATAAAGTATGCAAATTGTGTTTATGTTGGATTTTTACCTCCAGAATATCAAGGATCTCATTATATCAAAATTCCTACACCAGACTATGTTGAATGGCTCGAAAGCAAATTTGACAGCGATCTCAATCAATCATATTATTAACATATATATTACAACATGGAAAATAATTTTAAATCTTTTAGGAAGGATAAACCAAACCGTTTTCATCGGTTCGATAATTTTATTGAAGATGAAAGTAATTCTGCAGCTGTTTCTTTAGCAAAATTGGTTGCTAAAGGAGAAATAATTAGATTTTTGAATATTCTCATAATATATGGAAAGTCAGAGAGTGGTAAAACTCATCTTGTTGAAGCAATTGCAAATTCGCAAAACCCAAATCATGAATATCAAAAAAGTCTGTTTTTAAGGTGTGAAACCTTAATTGAAAATCTCGTCAAATCTGTGAGGGAAAATTCTCGCAATGAATTAGTAAACTATTATTTAGACCACGATATGCTGATAATTGATGATGTTCATTTATTGAAAGGCAAACAGAGTACATCAGACGTATATGGAAGTATATTAAACAGATTCCTGGTTGAGAACAAAATTATTGTATTAACAACCAATGTTTTGCCGAATAATTTTTTTGAAAGTGAAAAACTTAATTCTATTCTATCAAAAAGTGTTTTAGTATCAATCTATGCACCTGGTCCTGAAACAAAGATTAAAATATTGAAACGTTATTTGGACGAATTTCTTCTAAATGTACCAACCGAGATAATTGATGAGTTGGTTCAGGATCAAGATAAAAATATTAATTTATTACTTGGAAATCTAATTACTCTTGTTGCCAAATCATCGGTTTTAAGAACGCCTTTAACGAAAGATTTCGCCAGGGAAAATCTTATCAATAAAATCGAATAGAAAAAATTTTCCAAATGGATGGACTACTTGATGCTAAATCAATAAAACAATATAATTCATTTGCTATGCTTGAAAACTGGAAAGAATATTACGATGAAATCGAAAAACTGTCATTGTCAGAATTAGAGACAAGGATAAAAGGATTATACCTGGAATTCCAGAGAAGCAAATCAGTAAGAGACGATCGGTTACAGGCTTGTTTGACGCAGCGCAAAAGGCTGATCGACAGAAATTTTAAGTTTACCCCAGAGACAGTCAGGCATATTGAACGGGTGAATCGAATATTAACCGAGGGTAGCGCAATGGTGCTTAACCGCTGTGGACTTTTATTCCGGCAAATGTTGAAACTAAAGCAGGAAGGGGATGATTTTCTCGATGATTTCGATATAGAAGGGTCAATGTCATTTCCTTTCGGAGATGAAGAATCCGTGTTAGTTCTTGGCGAAGATGAAAATAGCGGACAATCGGATTATGTAGCCATGGCAGATGTTTTGGACTATACCAGTCCTGATTTTGGAATACTGTCCGGTTTCCATTTCTCTTATTCTGAAGGTCTCGATTGGCAAATGAGCGATGAGGAACTCCGCATAAAAGACGATCGATTGGACTTTAACTGGAATATTGAATTATTAGACGCTCCGGAACTTAGTGCAATCGAATACTTTTGTTACTGGTCTCATCTTCTTTTTGTGGACATGGACTACTCCATCTCCGATGTTATCCGGTTAAAAAATTTCAGATTCGAAGTAAAAGTGACCCACCAGAACTGGGGCGAGAAACTACTTCCGGGATCTCAAATATCCGCTGAATAATAAATTTAAAAGTATGATATTTTTGTTCAATAGCGACAAAAAGATTTCTTACATTTAGAGCAACCTAATTAATTTAACCTAAGTAATTTCCAGCCCCTATGACTGCTGAAGAATTAGCACAAATCATTGCCAATTTCAATTGCCTTTTTAGATAAGTATTTCATAACGCCTAAAATTAATTATTATGAACAGAGAAGAAATTGAACCTATTATTGAGAAATACCAGGAGCTATCTATGAAAATAGAATCCTGCAGTGAACAGGAATATGAGAAAATTATGGAGCAAAATCCTGATTTAGAGGAAATCACAGATTCAGA
>CAINLJ010000149.1 GCA_903850335.1 uncultured Bacteroidia bacterium
GGTACCTCCCCGGCCTTTGCACAGGAGAAGAATTATGGGCATTTGGATTAACAGAGAAGAATGCCGGTTCTGATGCTAAAGGGGTAGAAACCGAAGCAAAACTGGAAAATAAACAGTGGATTATTAATGGAGATAAAATGTTTATTACCAACAGCAGCTCCTCTCTGGCGAAGGGTATAACTGTTCAGGCGATTACAGGTGTAAAGGATGGAAAAAAGGAGTTATCTGCAATTCTGCTTGATCGAACTACTCCTGGTTATTCCACTTCGCCAATCAAGGGAAAGTTGATGTGGCGTGCTGTGGATAATGGTAAAGTAATTTTTGAAAATTGTTGTGTTCCAGAATCAAATATTCTTGGGAAGCGAGGCGAAGGGATGAAGATTATGCTTTCGACACTCGATGGAGGGAGGTTGTCTATTGCTGCAATTGGTCTTGGCCTTGCCCAGGGAGCTTATGAAATGGCCCTGGATTATGCTCAGAAACGAAAACAATTTGGAAAACCGTTGGCAGAATTCCAAGTCACCTCCTTTAAACTGGCAGAGATGGCCATGAAAATTGAACTGGCAAGAAATCTGCTTTACCAAACCTGCCGGCTAAAAGAAGCCGGATTACCTTTTGGAAAGCAAGCTGCAATGTCAAAACTATATTGCTCTGATATTGCACGTGAAATCGCAGGTGAATCACTTCAGATTCATGGAGGATTCGGATTCCTTCGAGAAAACCATATTGAACGATTTTACCGCGATCAGCGGTTGCTCTCAATTGGTGAAGGTACCTCAGAGATCTTAAAAATGGTTATTTCCAGATATATTTTGTAGTCTGTTTACCAAATTAAGATAGTAATTAAGAGATTTCAGGAAAAATAAATTTCTATTAAAACTATTCAAATGAATAACATGAATATTTATGATCAGGTTTCATTTAAAGCGAGCAAATTAGTTACCCGTTCTTATAGTACTTCATTTTCAATAGCTGTAAGTTTTCTGGATCGTGAAATACAGCAAGGAATTTACAGTATCTATGGCTTTGTCCGTCTCGCGGATGAAATTGTCGATACCTTCCTGGAGCATGATAAAGAATCATTGCTCAATAAATTTGAACAAGACTATTATGAAGCTCAAAAGAATGGAATAAGCTTAAATCCGGTGTTACACTCATTCCAGCTAACTGTGACAAAATATCAGATCCCGGACGAGCTAATTCGTGCTTTTCTTTTAAGCATGAGAACAGACCTTCATAAAACAAGGTATATCAGTAAAAATGAGATTGATGCCTACATTTATGGTTCTGCAGATGTTGTAGGATTGATGTGCCTTGCTGTTTTTACTGAAGGTAATCGTAAAATGTATGAAAAGTTAAAGGCCCCGGCAATGCGACTTGGATCGGCGTTTCAGAAAGTAAATTTCCTGCGGGATCTTAAAAATGATACGGAATCTCTGGACAGACAATATTTCCCACAGATAGAAAATGGAGCATTTAATGATTATGTCAAGAAGGAAATTATAATTGATATTGAAAAGGATTTTAATACGGCAAGACAGGGGATCTCCGATTTGCCTAAAAATGCAAAATTAGCTGTCCTTATTGCTTTTTATTATTACAGATGCCTTGTGAGAAAGATTGAACATACTCCGGCAAGGAAATTAATGGTTACCAGGATTAGGATTTCTGAAACCCTAAAGATGGCTTTACTTTTAAGGGCCTATTTAATTTTTAAACTAAGATTGATTTAAACAATATAAATGGAAAAACGTGTGCTAGTTGTAGGAGCCGGAATCGGTGGTTTGGCAACCGCCCTTCGGTTAGCAAAAAAAGGTTATCAGGTCGGGATTGTTGAAAAGAATAGCCAGGCTGGCGGCAGACTAAACCAGCTTAAAAAGGATGGTTTTACATTCGATACCGGACCGAGTTTCTTCAGTATGTCTTATGAATTCAAGGAATTTGCCAAAGATTGCAATATAGAACTCCCATTTAAATATGTAGAGTTAGATCCCCTTTATACAGTGAATTTTAGCAAAAATTCTAAAACATACCGGCTTTATAAGGATATTCACCGACTTTCTGAGCAGTTTAAAGATGTTGAGCCGGACTTTGAAATTAAAATGCATAAGTATCTTAAAAATGGCAAAGCTCTATTCAATGATACTGTTGATGTTGTGATAAAGGAGAACTACAACTCTATCTTTTCCTATCTTCTGACCCTGATGAAAGTAAATCCGGTTCATTTGCCGATTCTGTTCAGAAATTTCTGGCAACAGGTTTGCCGGTATTTTTCATCGGATGACGCGCGAGAAATAATCTCACTTGTCGCATTTTTCCTCGGTAGAACTCCTTTCGACACTCCTGCTGTATATACCCTACTCTCTTACACTGAGTTTCAGCATGATGGCTATTACAATGTAGAAGGTGGAATGTATAAAATCGTCGAAGGGATTTTAGGGGAACTTCAGAAAGAGAAGGTAAAAATCACTTATAATACCGAAATCATTGGGTTTGTTTCTGATGGAAGAAAGCTTAAAGCCCTTGTTGACCAAAACAACAATAGATGGGAAAGTGATATTTTTGTTGTTAACAGTGACGCGGCTTCTTTCCGGGGTAAGATATTTAAGCGTCCGAAATATTCGGAAGCTAAACTTGATAAGATGGAGTGGACTATGGGACCGCTTACCATTTATATTGGACTAAAATGCAAACTTCCACAGGTTGAGCATCATAATTATTATCTGGGAGATAATTTCAAGGACTACGCCAATAAGATTTTTCAGTCAACAGGAACAATCCAGAAACCCTATTATTATGTGAATGTTATATCGCGCAACAATCCTGATTGTGCCCCTGAAGGATGCGAAGGACTTTTCTTCGTCTGTCCTGTCCCAGATCTGCGTTTTAAGAAAAATTGGGATGATAAGGATGAAATTGTAAACAGTATTCTTACTGATTTCTCAGTGCGGATCGGGAAAGATATTCTGCCTGAAATTATATCTAAAACTATTTATACCCCCGAAGATTGGCAAAATCAGTTCAACCTCCACCGTGGAAGCGGGTTGGGATTATCGCATAAAATGTTACAAATTGGAGCCTTCCGTCCGAGGAATTTCGATGAACACTTCAAAAATGTTTTTTATGTTGGAGCATCTACTGTTCCGGGAACGGGTTTGCCGATAACGATGATCAGTTCAAAATTGGTAGCAGAAAGGATTGATAAGGACAGAACTTAACGTTCCATCCTTTCTCAATAGTAAAAATCTTATCCTCTTTACTCCTCAACAGGTGACATAAATTTATAAAGAAGTCCGGCTAAAATTGCCCCTGCAATTGGAGCGACCCAGAATAGCCAAAGTTGGTCAAGAGCCCAACCACCTGCAAAAATTGCCTGACTCGTGCTTCGGGCAGGATTTACAGATGTATTTGTAACGGGGATACTAATCAGGTGAATAAGAGTTAGACCAAGTCCGATTGCCAATCCGGCAAAACCTTTTGGCGCTTTAGGATGTGTTGCACCTAATATAATAATCAGGAACATAAAGGTCATTACTACTTCACATACCAGGGCAGCAAGCATGCTGTATCCTCCGGGTGAATGTTCTCCGTATCCATTTGCTGCAAATCCCCCCGTCACAAATCCAGCTTTGCCGCTTGCAATCAGATAAAGAATCGCCGCACCGGAAATGCCTCCCAGGACTTGTGCAGCGATATAAGGCAGCAGCTCTTTTCTTTCAAACCGACCACCAATCCAAAGGCCTACCGATACTGCCGGGTTGAGATGACAACCAGAAATATGCCCGATCGCATATGCCATTGTAACAACAGTTAATCCAAAGGCAATTGCTACGCCTGCAAAGCCAATTCCTAACTGGGGATACGCTGCTGCTAACACAGCGCTTCCACATCCTCCTAAAACTAACCATAAGGTTCCGACAAATTCTGCAACTAATTTTTTCATAAATTTTACTTTTTGAAGTTATTAATATGGTTATACAGTTCCTACAGAATGAAAGAATTCAATTCTAGTCGTATTCTCCCTATCCTTCAGAAATATAGAGTAATAACATAACAAATATAATTATTGTTTAAAGAAGTTCCTTATAGCTTTTTATATGTGCCCGATACCACTTTGGATTACGTAAACGACTAAAAAGAGAATCTCATTGAAAGACATTTACCTATAAAGAAGAGCGCCTAACTATAGGTCATCACTAAATAATTTTTGGATAGCATTTACCATTCTGTCATTATCAGAATAAATCAGCTGATAACAGGAAATGCCCAAAAACCAGTCTAGGAATCGTGATGCATTCTCTTCGATTGGGGATATCCAGGAATCGGGGACCAGTTTTGGGAAGGCGACGTCACTTGGTAGTTTTTCAATCGTCATCCCGCTATCCTCCTTATATTTCACGAAGACCAAAGCCTTACATGGGTAGCCCATTGAAGAGTTATCAGATTGAAGTACCGGAGGGAGGAACCTTACTGTCTTGTCCATCTCCGGGTAAGCAAATTCATCTGCAGCTTCCAACTCCGGAAAAAAATCTATCAATGAAGTGATTGCGCTCTTCTTAACTGATACAGCAGCAGGAAAAGAATACACAGAGCCGGTGGACCCATCGACAGGGACAAAGTCATCAGCAAGCAGATTAAAACCCGAGGCCATTAAAACAGCACACGTAGTACTTTTACCACTACCTGAGTCCCCAAGAAACAACATACACTTTTCTTTATTGCTGATTGCGGATGCATGAAAAACTCCCATCCAATCCGATTCAGTCCTATGATACATCGCATTAAGCAGCTCCATTGAGAATTTTCCAGACAAATAATGGTCATTTTCTGGTAGCCATTGGCCGATAATCTTCCCGTTTACCAGCAATACTGACTGTTCACCATTTTGAAATACCTGAAATTGATGATCAGGAATATTGGATAAATTACTTTCAAGATGAGCAAATTTTTGATGGTTCAAATGTTCAAGGTGATACGATCCATATTGAACATGAAAGGTCAATTCATTGATTTTATAACACTTTGTGGAATAAAAATGATTAGGGATATCTACTGATGAAGGGTTTAACGAATTGCCTCGATCTCCTATATTATAGTCAGATAATTGCTTTATCATGGTAACAATCTCTCCAACATAGCGTTTGGCTTCAGATTCTGGCAAGTGATAAGACTTGCTAATGTGAGCAGATATAATTTTCCTGTCCTGACCTTCAAGTTTACGCTTGATTACATCATAGGCAGAGAGTTCCAATACAAGATAGCGATTGTACTGTTTCAACCAGAGTATTTTCTTATTTCCAACAGAGCGTTCCAGGTAGTTCATGGCATTTGATAAGGGTAATAGGAAGAAGTGTAGTCCCCTTGATTATTCTAAAAACCAGAATCCTCCCGGTTATCTTAGTCGATTTATGAGGGACGATAGCCACGTCCTGCATTTGTGGGTGCACTACCCGCCTGTGCCTCCTTGGGAGACAAGAGCACAATAGCAGCCGCAGCTGTGAAGACAGCATATTTGCCCGCCTTTTTTAGTGCCTCCTTCCGGGTGATCTTCTCTTCTGTTTTTTCGTTTAATCTTGCTTTCATTGTCTTTCAACTTTTTTATTGTATTGAAGATACAATTTCTATGTCTTTGCTTAATTCTTTATCCAAACAACTTTTTTTGTGACCGGAGTTTTCTTCGAATCGATCTTCAGCATATAAACACCATTTGCAGCATTTACAAGTGGAATATCGTTTAGATCGGTTGCAGTGAGTACCTTTTCTGTTATTAACCGGCCCGTCATATCATAAACCAAAGCTACTGCCGGAAGGGTGATATGGCCGACTAGACGAATCCTGTCATTTTGTGGCAGCGGGATAACTTTCAGTTCATTGATTTGGTCTGTCGGGGCTGCTGATACAAACGATACGGTGTGAAGATAGAACCTGCCGACTCCCTGACTGTCTGCACCCAGCGTTACAGTGTAGACACTCCCGTCATCCAGGCGGGTAGATGTGCCGGTAACCTTATCCTCGAGGAAGACCCTCATATTTGAAGGCAGATTTGTCGCAGTTGCCTTGAAGTGAATCGTTGATCCCTTTGAGGCAACAA
>CAINLJ010000150.1 GCA_903850335.1 uncultured Bacteroidia bacterium
AAACAGGAAGGATTACCTGACTTTCATTCCCCTCGATCCTTTTTACCGGATTTTCAATGGTAATGGAGATCATTTTAACTATTGGAGAGATCAGGAT
The DNA here is from genome assembly GCA_903850335.1 of uncultured Bacteroidia bacterium. Taxonomy (GTDB): domain Bacteria; phylum Bacteroidota; class Bacteroidia; order Bacteroidales; family Prolixibacteraceae; genus JAAFHB01. The sequence goes on from CAINLJ010000150.1 coordinate 98, forward strand.
AAGACAGAAACTGAAATTGCAAAATATAGCCCATCGGATATTGTTGGGTATCGAATATTCCTGAAAAAGATGAATGCCATCTTTCAATGGTTCCATCCCTTCACCGAGAAAAGTTTTACGACACTCTTAAGTTTTCTTCGTATCTTTCCTTATGTATTCAAAACAGGAACCTGGCGAAGCATGTATGGCTTTGCTTCAAAACATGTTAAGAATGATTTCATTCGAAAAGTTCTTTCATTCCACCCCTTGCTGATAGGCGGAAATCCTTTTGACACCCCCTCTATTTATGGCTTAATTATTGGTTTTGAAAAGGAGTGGGGAGTTCATTATTGTTTAGGTGGAACGGGAGCCATTGTTAAGGCGTTTTGTAAATTATTTGAAGATTGCGGGGGAACAATCCGGCTGAATACTGAAGTGTCTCGTTTAATCATTGAAAATAAGCGGGTTGCCGGATTGGTTATGGCAGATGGATCAATAGTTATGACTGACAGTGTAATTTGTAATGGTGATTTGGCTTTTTCCTATAAAAATCTTGTTCCCAAAAAGAACCTTCCCCGTAGTTTAGATTTATGGCTAAAGAACATTCAATATAGTAATTCACTTGTTGTTATCTACTTTGGCACCAAGAAAAGGTATACTGATTCAAAACTTTCACATCATAATCTGATTCTGGGCAATAATTACAGGCAATTCATGAATGATGTATTCTCAAATAAAAGGATGCCACGTGAGCTTGGATTGTATTTGCATATGCCTTCTGCATCCGATCCTTCGATTGCACCGCCGGGGTGTGAATCTTTTTATGTCCTTTCATTGGTTCCCAATCTGGATGGCAAAATAAATTGGAAGGAGATAATGCCTCAGTACACAGAAATGATAATTAATTTTCTTGAGGAAAATTATTTGCCTGATTTGAAAAAGAATATTGTTGTTCAACATTCAGTAACTCCTTTACATTTTGAATCAACACTCAATAGTTATAAAGGTGCTGCTTTTTCAATAAAACCTTCAATGGCACAATCAGGATATTTCCGGCCCCAGGTTAAATCAAATTGGTTTAAAGATCTGTATTTTGTTGGTGCCAGCGTTCACCCGGGAGCAGGTATCCCGGCTGTTATGGCGTCAGGAAAAATTGCAGCTCATGAAATCTCGTTAATGAATCAGACTAATAATCAGTAGAATATGAACTCAGGTAATTCAAATAGCTCAAATGTATTTTTCGAATTGGGGGTAAACCGCAATCAAAAGATTTATTCTTTAAATAATGTGCCAGTTAAGGGAAAGATCCCTGATTGGCTAAACGGCACCTTTATCCGAAACGGCCCGGGAATGCTTAATCTAAAAAATCATAGGCTAAATCATTGGTTTGATGCCATGGGAGCCTTGCATAAATTTGAAATTAGAGGTGGGAAAGTTGACTATCTCTGTAAGTTTATTGATTGTGAATCTTATCGTGGTGCCACTGAAAGCGGGGATCTTAAATTTTCGGAATTCGCAACAGATCCGTGCCGGTCCATTTTTAAGAAAGTACAATCCTATGTCTTTCCTTCTCTTCCGAATATGACTGATAATCCAAAGATTAACGTTGCACGGATTGGAGAAAAGTGGATGGCCCTGGGTGAAACGCCGATGCAGTTGGAATTTGATCCGGAAACGTTAAAAAAGATAGGTGTCAGCGAACCAGTACCAGGAGCATTTGCCTATAAAACAACTGCCCATCCCCATTTTGAAAACGAGCATGCCTATAATCTTGTCGTAAAATTTGGGATGATAAGCTACTATAAGATCTATGATGTTGCAAATCCGGGAGGCAAGCCCATTGCTTCTATTCCAGTGAAAAAACCGGCTTATATTCATGGATTCGGCATGACTAAGAAATATTTTATTATCACCGCAGGTCCGCTTGTTGTTGTTCCTATTGAGTTGCTATTTTGGAAAAGACCTTATATCGAAAACCATCATTGGCGACCGCAGGATGGTTCCTCTATCTGGGTAGTAGAGAAAGCAACCGGTAAGGTGAAAGCTTACTTCAAGACAGATCCATTCTTTTGTTTTCATCATGTAAATGCCTGGGAGGAAGGGAATGAAATTGTCATGGATATTAATGCCTATGATGATGCATCAATTGTTGAAAAATATTATCTGCACGAATTGGAACAACCAGATCTGAAGCTGCCTTTTGGAACCATGCGCCGATTCCGGCTAAACCTCAGTACAAAAGAAGCAGAGGTTCAAATGCTTTCTGAAGCATGTATTGAACTGCCTCGTATTGATTATAATCGTTTCAACACAGAGAGTAATTATCAGTTTGTCTATGGGGTAAGTATTCATCCCCAACAGAGGCTTGGATTTTATAATAGTCTGGTTAAAATAAATACGCAATCGGGCAGTAACAGCTATTGGTTTCAGGAAGGATGTTATCCGGGTGAGCCGTTTTTTTACCCTTCTCCAAAAAGTAAGAATGATGAAGAAGGAATCCTGTTGTCTATCGTCTTGGATACGAACTCATCCAGTTCGTTTCTTCTGATTCTCGATGCCATCACAATGCTGGAGATTGCAAGAGCAGAACTTCCTGATCCTGTGGTATATGGATTTCACGGGGAATTTTTTCCCGACATTATATATTAAAACTTCCCTAAATTTCATATCGTTCAGTCATAAGAAACCTCGGAGCTATATTACCGTGTCAGATTAGGTAAGAAAGAAGAACCTGGCAAGTAAGGTGATGATCATTCCACAATCCGGAATTAAAAAGCTGTCTTTATAAAAACAGAATCAACAATGTTAATATAAGTTAATATATATTAATATTTCTTAATTTAATATTTTTTAATGTATTGATTTTTAATTACTTATATATATTCAAATAGTATTTGTTTATTTTTATTGATATTTACTTAAACAACATTGATTTATTTTTGTTTTTAGAGTATGATCAGGATTCGAGATCATAATATTTAAAGATAATTTCAAACCCGGAGCCCGGTTAACGGGTGATCCTATAATTTATGGAGGAGAATAAATGAATGAGCTCTTAGACAATCGGTACATCGAATACAGGAATAAAGTGAGGGAGTTTTCTGAAAATGTTGTTAAACCATTGGCCGTGATTCAGGATGAGAAGGAAGAATTTCCTGTTGATTTGGCCCTAAAAATGGGGAAAGCAGGTCTATTTGGGATTACGCTACCTGCGAAGTATGGGGGCCAGGGGCTCGATTACCTCTCTTATATCATAGCAATTGAAGAACTTGCCCGGGTCGACAGCTCCCCTGCGGCTACAATTGCAGCTCACAACTCTTTGGGAATTACACCAATATACACCTTTGGAACGGAAGAGCAGCGGCTCAGGTACCTCCCCGGCCTTTGCACAGGAGAAGAATTATGGGCATTTGGATTAACAGAGAAGAATGCCGGTTCTGATGCTAAAGGGGTAGAAACCGAAGCAAAACTGGAAAATAAACAGTGGGTTATTAATGGAGATAAAATGTTTATTACCAACAGCAGTTCCTCTCTGGCGAAGGGTATAACTGTTCAGGCGATTACAGGTGTAAAGGATGGAAAAAAGGAGTTGTCAGCAATTCTGCTTGATCGAACTACTCCTGGTTATTCCACTTCGCCAATCAAGGGAAAGTTGATGTGGCGTGCTGTGGATAATGGTAAAGTAATTTTTGAA
>CAINLJ010000151.1 GCA_903850335.1 uncultured Bacteroidia bacterium
ATAAGCAACAACAGCCTCAGCAGAACAAGATCTCGAAACAGAGTGCCGAACAAATGCTGAAAGCCCTTGAAAACGACGAGAAACAGACTCAGGAAAAGGTGAAGAAGGCGCAGGCACAAAGGGCAGAAAAAATGAAAGTTGAAAAAAACTGGTAATAATGACTATTTTTGAATATTATTGACTAATAAAATATAAAAGGATATTATGAGACTAAAGCATCTCTATCTTTTAGTTTGTGTTTTACTAATAAGTTTACAGGGAATTTCTCAGCAGGTGAGCTTTACAATGGAAGCACCTAAAATAGTAGAACTTGGTGAACAGTTCAGGCTTGCTTTCACTGTAAATGCAAAAGGTCAAAATTTAAAATTACCTGAATTATCTGATTTTGATGTACTTATGGGGCCTTCAACCTCCCAGAGCAGTTCATTTCAGATCATTAACGGAGTAAGTTCACAATCCGTATCGTTCTCCTACCTGTTTGTACTTAAGGCAAAAAAAGATGGAAAATTCACTATAAACCCGGCTTCAATCAATGTAAACGGGACTACTGTAACCTCAAATCCGATCACAATAGAGGTCGTTAAGGGTTCGGCAAAACCAGCAGGGGGAGGAACTGAACAGCCTACAGCCACACCGGGAAGTGTTCCGAAAAATGATCTTTTCGTCAGGCTTATCATCGACCGCAAGAATTTATATAAGGGAGATCACACGATGGCAACCATTAAGATTTATTCAAAAGTAAATCTCAATGGCTTCGAAGATATTACACTGCCCAGTTTCGAGGGGTTCTGGTCTCAGGATGTGCCTTTGCCACAACAGATTTCTCTTCAGCGTGAATCCTATAACGGCGAGATTTACAATGTTGGCACGCTAAAGAAGACTCTGCTTTTCCCCCAGCAAACCGGTGCCATAACGATTGGAAAGGTGAAAATTGATTGTGTTGTTCAGCAACGTGTCAAACAGCCCAAAAGCTTTTTCGATGATTTCTTCGATAATTTTGCCAATGTAAAGGCTACAGTTACCAGTGATCCGGTGATAGTCACGGTTAACCAGTTACCTTCAGGGCCTTCAGATTTTTCGGGGGCAGTAGGTCGTTTTGATCTGCGTTCTTCAATTACTTCCACCAATGTGAAGGAAAATGACGCGATAACACTACGTATCGATGTAAGTGGAAACGGGAACATCAAACTGATCAATGCACCAAAACTTAAATTACCTGCCGATTTTGAGATTTATGATCCAAAGACCCAAAGCAATTACAATGCAACTGCAGAAGGACTGAACGGAAATATCTCTTTCGAATATCTTTTTCTGCCCAGGTTTGCAGGGGACTACACGATACCTCCGGTCAATTTTGTCTATTTCGATCCTGTGGCCGGAAGGTATACCACAAAATCTTCACAGGAGTTTAAGATTCATGTAGCAAAAGGAGATGGCAGTTCATCCAGGAGTGTTACAAGCACTGTGTCGAAAGAAGATGTTAAATATCTGGGGAAAGATATCCGGTTTATTAAGCAGGGGAACATTGAATTAACACCAAAAGGGAAAGTCTTTTTTGGCAGTTTCGGCTTTTATCTAATTTACCTGATTGGAATTCTGTCCCTGCTGGCTCTCTACTTCCTATATCAGAAACGAATCAGGGAGAATGCTAATGTGGCAAGGGTCAGGAACAAGAAGGCGAGTAAGGTTGCTCTGCGAAGGTTAAAAGAGGCAAGTATCCATCTGAAGGAAGGTTCGACTGAAAAATTCTACGAAGCAGTTACGAGGGCATTCTGGGGCTATCTAAGCGACAAAATGACGATCCCGTTTGCTGAGTTAAACAAGGACAGGGCTTCTGCCGAACTTGTATCGCGCAAAGCTTCCGAGACTGTAGTTACACGGTTTATCCAGATCATCGACACCTGCGAGTTTGCACGGTTTGCGCCGGGTGATGCCAACCAGAAAATGCATGAGATCTATGATGAGGCGTGTGACGTTATGAGCCAAATGGAAAAAGAGATAAAATGACATTTTTAGTGATTAATTAAAGGTGCAAAATGAAAAACTTATTTTTAAAATATAGCTTGTTACTGGTGACCTTAAGTACTTGTCTGATTGTGAATGGTCAACCAGCAGCGGTAAACGATTCGGTATCCGCTGCCAATCAATTATACAATGCAGGGAAATATGCGGAGGCAAACCGTAAATACCAGTATGTTGTAAGTCAGGGATTCGAATCAGCCGAGGTATATTATAACCTTGGAAATTGCTTTTACAAGACAGGGAATGCGACCTATGCAATCCTAAATTATGAACGGGCGCGAAAACTTGCCCCAAATGATGAGGATATCCGGTATAATATGGATCTGGCGCGCACTCAAATTGTGGACAATATAGTTACTCTGCCGGAGCCTGGATTCCTCAGATGGTGGAAGCAGCTCATCAGTTCACAGTCTATCAATTTCTGGGGGACATTGAGTATTGTCACATTTTTCATCTTCCTGTCATTGTTTGGTTTATTCCTTTTGTCAAGTAAATACAGTGTAAAAAGGCTTTCTTTTTGGTTTTCAGTCGCTTCCTTATCGGTTTCTGTACTTACTTTTTCGTTTGGATCACACTTAACATCCAGATTGATTAATCACAATACTGCTGTAATTACGGACCGCAGCGTTAGGATTAAGTCTTCACCGAGTGAAACAGGGACCGAATTATTCATTGTACACGAGGGAGTTACCGTCCAATTAACAGATAAACTTGGTGATTGGGTAAATGTCAGCCTTCCGGATGGCAATAAAGGTTGGGTAAAAGAATCTTCGATTGTGAGGATTTAATTCATTTCAGGGAGCAGCTGGCCGCTCGCTATTGGCAATTGGCTTTATTGTCTGCTCGCATCGAATTTTTTCGTCATAAATAAAACAGTAAAATCTTTTGCCAGTCGTAAGCTGCCAGTTGCATGTTGCCAGAAGCCAGTCGCAAGGCACCAGTTGCAAGCCGCTTAAAGTAAAATAACCGTTCAGTGCTCTTCATGAAACTCATCGATCTGACCCATACGGTACGACAAACGACTCCGGTTTTCCCCGGGGACCAACCTGTTCAACTCGATCAGGTCAGATCAATTGATAAGGATGGTTTTACCAATTTCAGTTTTATTGCGGAAATGCATATCGGCACCCACATTGACGGGCCGTTGCATAAAATTGAAGGCAGTCCAATGATATCAAATCTTCCTGTTGATCGGTTTATAGGCAGAGGGGTTCTTATTGATGTAAGAGGTGACAAGGAAATTGAATTAATGGAGAAATACAGGACACTAATTCCGGAAGAAGGCATTGTCTTATTCCATTCAGGTCTGGATAAGGGGTTTAAAGATCCTGGCTATTTTATGAATTATCCGGATATCAGTGAGGAGCTTGCACGATTTCTCATAGAAAAAAAAGTAAAGATCATTGGTCTTGACTGGTCATCACCGGATCATCATCCCTACCTTGTTCATGAAATTCTACTAAAAAACAATATTCTGATACTCGAAAATCTCACCAATCTGGATCAGTTATTGAACGAACCCAATTTTGAAGTTTTTGCCTTCCCCTTAAAGATTGAGGCCGACAGTTCGTTAGTCCGGGTTGTAGCCAGGGTATATTAGGAGTATTTTCAAGTTAAGTCCTGGGGTGACTTTAAGCCGCACCCAAACTACACCAAAACCATGATTTCACGCTTTTTCAGGTAAATTTCAGAGCAATTTGACGCATAATTCACCCCTGAAAAACACCGGAATCAGACCAGAAAAATACCATTCACCCAGTTTTTCGTACTGTTCACCCAGAAAACGATACCATTCACCCAATTTCAACCTGGATGATGATTTATAAATTATGTTGTTGTAAATTTCGGAGGAGCATAAAACCATAAGCAGCATTCATCAAATTACGAAATAAATATATTACAAGTTATCCATGGATCAGTTAAAGTATTTAAGATTACTACCATGAAAATGAACAAAATCTGTAGGGTAATCGTCAATTTCGGAATCCTATTGTTTTCCGTTCCCTCAACCTTTGCCCAGACTGCGACCAAAAACTACACGACCGTTTACCGCCCACAGGTAGCGGTGACCAATGAATGGGCTGTGCCCGGGTTGAGCAAGGAGTCGGGGCAAAGGAGCGTTACCTATTACGATGCCCTTGGCCGTACCTCGCAGGTCCTGCTGGTCGCTGGTTCTCCCCTGGGGTTCGACCTGGTCACACCGGTATATTATGACCTGCTGGGGCGCCAGGACAAGAAATACCTTCCCTTTGCCCTGAACATAACCAACAACGGGGCATACCTTACCGGGGACACCATAGCCCAGAAAAATTTCTATACCGGGCTGTATGGCTCCACCGACGGGGTCAGGGGATTTGCAAAGACACAGTTTGAAGCCTCTCCCCTGAACCGGCCACTTAAACAGGGAGCCCCGGGTAACATCTGGCAGCCTAACTCCGTTTCTGCCTCCGATCACTCGGTCAAATACACCTATTCCGCAAACTATGCCAATGAGGTGAAACGGTGGAAGGTTGTGAACAATGCCCTGACCGACGACGGGTATTATGCCCCGTCCACCCTTTACCGGACTACCACATGGGATGAAAACAGTCAACAGGATACCACCCGCAGCCGAACCATCGAATACAAGGACCGCCAGGGAAAGCTCGTGCAGAAGGTATCCTTTGACGGGGCAACAAGATTCGCGACCTGTTATGTGTACGATGACCTGGCCAGGCTCCGTTTTGTTATCCCTCCCCTTGCAGCGGCTGACAACCTGGTCTCCC
>CAINLJ010000152.1 GCA_903850335.1 uncultured Bacteroidia bacterium
GAAATGATTAATAAAGTAGATCCTTTATTGAAGAAACATAAGGTTGACTTTTATTTTAGCGGTCATTGCCATACATTCCAGCATATCCATCATGATGATACCAATATGGAATATGTCATAAACACCTCAGCAGGAATCGCCCGGCAGGTCGATGACAAAGGCGGTAAAGGAACTTTGTTCTGCAGTCCCAGAGAAGGTTTTATGGCCTGCGCAGTAACCGACAATGAATTTCACTTTTGGTTAATTGATTTCAAAGGAAATGCAATCTATGATTTTGGTAAGGTGAAAAAATGATTTTTAAATAAATATCTATGAAACAAGTATTCTGTATTTTTTTGACATTGCTTTTGTGGACCTCTTTCGTAAACGCCCAGGATCTCGTAAATCCGGAAAAATTGGCCGGCAATACATTGAATTATATCGTTGCAAGTGATATGGGTAGGAGAGGGATTTCAGAGCAAAAAAACATTGCAGTTCTGATGGGAAAAGAGGCAGATTTAAACCCGATTAATTTTATTGCTGTTGCTGGGGATCCCATTCATGATAACGGGGTGAAAAGCACAAGCGACAGTGAATGGAAAGATAAATTTGAAAATATTTACACTGCACAATCACTGATGAATATCCCTTGGTATGCAGTTTCGGGAAACCATGAATATCATGGCAGCGTCCAGGCAATTTTAGATTATTCAAAGATATCGGACCGATGGAAAGCTCCTGCCCGCTATTATTCAATTGAGAAATGCATTGGTAAATCACGAAAAAAATGTCTGTTTGTATTTATTGACACTGCTCCTCTTATTGATAAATACCGTTCTGATAGCGGTTATTCGGATGCTGGTAAACAGGATTTTGAGAAACAACTAAGATGGATCGATTCAACGCTTGTCTCTTCAAATGATCGCTGGAAAATTGTCATTGGACACCACCCTGTTTATGCTGATACAGAAAAGACAATAACAGAGCGCACCGATATGCAAAAAAGATTGGGAATAATCCTTGAAAATCGAAAAGCCGATATTTATATCTGTGGACACATCCATAATTTTCAACACATCAAACCCGAGGGTAAAGCGGTAAACTATATTGTTAATTCGTCCGCCTCAGAATCCCGAAAAGTCAATAAAACTGATGGGACGCTCTTTTGTAATCCAGACCCGGGCTTCACACTTTGTTCAGTATCGAAATCGAACTTTACTTTTTTCTTTATAAACCATAAAGGAGAATCGGTGTATAAATATTCGGTTAAGAAATAATCAGCCAGTTAAACAATTGTTTTTTTCGCAATTAATTTGTCTTTACACTTTTAAGAGCCTCTATTCCACTGCAATCAAAAAGTGTTGCGTCCTGAAGAAGAGAGTATTGCCGGATATCGCAGGGGTGGCCATGCAAATATCTTTCATCACATTTACAGAGAGTTGCTGATATTCGGGTCCGGCTTTTATAACGTATACTTTACCCTCTTCTGAACTGAAATAGAGTTTACCGTCTGCAGCTATCCCCGACGCGGTAAACGCTTCCTTCAGGTTTTCCTTGTACTTTATCTCGCCAGTGAGGGCATTGAAACAGGTTAACTGACCGTTAATCTGGAGATTATACAGATAGCCATTATAGATCAAAGGTGTTTGCATATAGGCACCTCCACGTTTAACGCTCCATGCGATGTATTTGCTCTTCGTGCTGTCGGGCGAAAGCGTGATGTTTCCAACAGCATTCGGCCTGACTGCAAAGATGGGTGAAAATCGTCCGTGAGCACTGTTGAGGTAAATCAGATCGTTTGCGATGACTGGTGTTGGCGTAGGAATATCGCCTCCATTACCCAGCCTCCAGATCTCCCTGCCGGTTTCGAAATCATAGCCACACATACATTTAAATCCATTGGCCACCACAATTGTTTTTCCATCGCCTGAATATACTGCAGGAGAACCGTAGGTCTGAACCTCATCGCCCCTCGAGGTTTTCCAGACTTCATTTCCAGTGGCAAGATCAAGTGCTGTAATATACGGCGAAACTGGAATATCACACTGGACAATGATCCGGTCCTTATAAATTATCGGTGAACTTGAATAGCCCCATTCAATTCCCGGAGTCTCAAAATATCCAGGATTAAGCCGTCCCATATCTTTTTTCCAGATAAGATTTCCTTTAAAATCATAACAATAAAGTCCTTCGGAACCAAAATGTACAACAAGATATTTCCCATCCGTAGCAGGCGTACAATTTGCCTGTGATGCCTTAGTGTGACGTTTGGATTTTGGAATTCCCTTGTGGGCCAGTCTTTCCCATATTATTTTCCCGTTATGCTTATCGATGCAATAGACTTTAAATTCGTGTACTCCATTGTCATTTGCCTCATCAATATCACCGTAAAGGCCTATCTTAAGAGAATCGGTTGCCAAAGTATTCGAGGCAGTAGTCACAAACAAATAATCATCCCAAATAACTGGTGATGAGTGTGCCAGTCCAGGAATGGCGGTTTTCCATTTTATATGTTGAGCGTTTTCAACACTCCAGGTGACTGGTGTCGTGACATTATCAATATATCCGATTCCGCGTGGACCTCGAAACGATGGCCACTGACCCGAATAAGGAGTTTGGGATTGAAGGTCCTGGTTAATAATCAGGAAGATAAAAAACAAAAAACAGTTTAGGAGGGAATTTTTGCTCATATCTGATTGTTTAGATTTAACGCTAAAAATAAAAATTTTAAGTATTATTTCATCATAATCACAGTTTTCGAAATAAAATATAATCTTCGCTTGTATTCTTCATGAGATCAACAACGAATCGGAGAGGCATCACATCGTTTAAAATCCTCTTATATTAAGTTATTGTAAATTTTAATTCATTCTGTTGGGATGTATTCATGAATCATATATTTTCGCCTAAAATATGAATGAATAATCATTCATTAATAAATTAAAATAATGGCACGTATAATTGATGAGGGTAAGATTCAGCGTATCAGGGAATCAACTATCGAATTTGTTGTTCAAAACGGTTATGGTGGTGCTTCAATTTCCTCGATTGCGACGCGTGCAGGAGTGGCTGAAGGTTACTTATATCGTTTTTACCGCAGTAAGCACGAGCTGGTTACAAAGCTGCTTTATTCAAAGATTGCACGGATAATTGAAAAGCTTGAAGACCTTTTAAAGACCCGGAGCACAATAAAAGAGGTGGTTAATGAGCTGATTGGAGAGTTTTTCATTATGGCAGAGGAGTCGCCCGAAAAAATAAAATTTATTCATGTGCTTATGCATGATTACAATTTTCAGGTCTCTGATGATCAGCGCCAGCAAATTCAGGACTTATGTAAGCAGGTTGTCCAAATGGGTGTTGCAAATGGAGAGATTGGATCACACATAACTCTGGAAGAGGCTTACGGGATGGTTGTCATTTATCCTCTTGAATTTATTAACCTTCGGATGAAAGGTTTCTTTGGTATCGGCACCTGGACAAGTGAAGACCAGCTACGTGTATCAGAATTTTCGATCAACGCTTTAAAATAGACAGAATGAAAACTAAATTTTTAATTCTTTGCATTTTACTGACAGGTTTTGAGCTAAGGGCACAGAATAATCAGGGCATAATCAAGAACCTCACTTTTGAGGAGGCTCTTGGGATCTCGCTTCAGAATAATCATCTGATCAGACAATACCACAACCAGTCACTTCAGCTTGAACAGGAAGTGAAAGCTGCAAAATCATTGCATCTTCCCAGAATTTCACTTAACGCGTCGTATGTTATGATGGCTGATAATATACAGCTGGACCTGACGCCTGTTCGCGATGCCATTACTCCATTATACAACACTTTAGGACATTACGGAAAATTTGGAGGGGTACCGAATCCGGATCCAAAGACGAATGGTGTGATGCCGTATCTACCCGATGATGTATCAACTACAGCCGTGCGTGGTAAGCTACTTGAGGGCCTTAATACAGTTAATAACGGTGACTGGATTCAGACTATTCAGGCGAAGAGGTTTGGTATGGTCAATGCAGGATTTGTTTTTCCATTGTTTACCGGTGGTAAAATAGATGCTGCCAATAAAGCAGCCAGGATTAAGTTCGAAGCCTCAGAAATAGAGTCGGTTCAGAAGGCATATGAGCTTACAGGTGAATTGGTGGAACGGTATTTTGGACTAATTCTGGCTAAACATGCAATTAAAATCAGGGAAACAGTTAAAACCGGAATGGAGAAACATCTCGATGATGCTCAGAAACTCGCACAGCAAGGTATCCTGGCAAACGTTGAGGTCTTAAATGCAAAGGTTTACTTTTCAGATGCCGATCGCGAACTAAAAAAGTCCGTCAGACAAGTTGAGATCCTGAATGAAGCCGTATTAAATACAGTTGCGGACACTGGTAAATGTTCCATTAATCCAATATCAGATCTGTTTTATCTCAAAGAGGTCGAACCCTTAAATTATTTTAAACAAAAATCTTTGGAAAAAAGTCCTTTACTTGGCCAGATCAGTAAGAAAAAAGAGCTTGCACAACAAGGGATTAAAGTTGAAAGATCTGCCTATTTTCCAACCTTGGCAGCAACAGGAACCTACAATATTGTCAATAAGGATTTATCTCCTTTCCTACCCGATTATATGGTAGGTGTTGGATTGCAATGGAGTCTTTTCGATGGCAATGCCCGAAGCAGAAAAGTAAAGGCAGCAAAATTTCAACAAATGGAGGCGGAGGATTTCTATATTAAATCTGAGGCGGATATACAATCTGCGATAACTAAATACTATCAGGAGATGAATATGTATCTGGAGCAAATCAACGAACTTGAAGCTGCAATGGAATTTACAAATGAATATTCGCGGGTTCGTGAGAAGGCTTTTACAGAAGGTATGGCAACCTCCACACAAGTTTCAGATGCCAATCTCGCAGTAGCAAAAATAAAGATCGAACGGTTACAGGCTATCTATTCCTGGGATGTGTCTTTATCCAGATTACTCTACTATTCAGGATTGTCTGATCAGTTTGCAAATTACATGGCCAGACCGGGGGTTTTTCAAGGAAAATATTAAGACCGTGAAGAGACGACTCGTGCGACTTTACGACGGGACGACCTGAACGACCTTACGAAGTTACAACTTTGGATTGCATAACTGGTCATTGAGCGGAGCCGAAATGAGGATAGTTTGCCAGGCGATCGAGCGGAGCCGAAATTAAGATTGCATGACAGATCACTGAGTGGCTCCTGAATGACATAAATACGAATTATTAAATATTATCTATAAAATCATGAAAAAAACTAAACATTATCTGATTGCAGTGGCGATTTTTGCAGTAATCCTATTTATCGGATATGCAATTTGGATTGTAGGAAGACCAGTACCTTTAGAGGTGCAGGGAGAGGCAGAGGCAACACAGATAAAAATAGCCTCAAAACTTACAGGGAGAATTGACTCTATATTAGTTCATAAGGGTGATGACGTTGCTTCGGGCGCCCTATTATTTACTATCCATAGTCCGGAGCTGGACGCCAAGTATTTACAAGCTTCTGCCGTCCGGAAGGCCGCTGGTTTTCAAAAGGAAAAGGCGGATAATGGGGCGCAGAAAGAGGACATTCAGGCTGCATTTAATTCATGGCAGACAGCCTTGGCAGCCGCTGACTTTGCAAGTAAAACGTTCCGGCGTATTGATAACCTTTTTAAATCCGGAGTAGTCGCAGAACAACAAAGAGATGAGGCAGAAACAAGGATGAAAGCTGCAACTGAGACCGAAAAAGCCGCTAAGTCACTCTATGAAAAAGCAAAAAAAGGGGCAAGATACGAAGACAAGGGTTCTGCTGGCGCACTTGTATTGCAGGCAGATGGCGTCCTGACTGAAGTAAATTCATACTTGAGTGAGACAAGGATCTTTACACCTATCCGAGGTGAGATTGCTAATATAATAGCTGAACATGGAGAACTTGTCCCGGCAGGTTATCCTGTTATCACTGTCGTGGATCTTGACGATGTTTGGGTTACTTTTAATCTAAGGGAAGATTTACTTGCAAAGATTCAAAAAGGATCAACTTTCAAAGCGAGGTTTCCAGCTTTGGGAATGGAGGAAGTATTACTAAAAGTGAGCTATATAAACCCACTTGGAGAGTTTGCTACCTGGAATGCGACCAAAACATCCGGTGATTTTGATATGAAGACATTCGAAGTTCATGCTGTTCCCACATTAAAGGTAGCAGGATTAAGACCGGGAATGTCGGCTCTTGTAAAATGGGATGACGTAAGAAAATAGTCATAGGAAAACAGGATAGAAAATCAACCTTATTTGAGTTTTAGATGCTTGAAAAATTGATACAATCACCACTTATCAGGGTCATCAGACGTGAGATTGGGAGAATAGCAGATAGCTGGGTCTTGATATTTTCAACGTTGTTAGCTCCAATAACCGCATTTCTCATAATAATGTGGCTTTTTTCTGATGGTGTCGTAAGAGACTTACCAGTAGCCGTAGTTGATATGGATCAGACCGCTTTTTCATCAAAGGTCATGCGAATGGTTGATGCTGCCCCTGTATGTCACGTAAAATATCGTCTTCATACACTGGATGAGGGAAGGGAGCTGATGAATAAGGGGAATATTGAGGCAATTGTTGTTTTACCAGCCGATCTGGAACGAAAGGTGCTTAACAACACATCTCCATCCGTTGCAATTTACATCAATAATACAAATGTTGTAAAGGGAGGGGCATTGAAGTCAGGTCTCTACACAACGATCTCAACAATTTCCGCCGGAATTAAGGTTCAGGTTGCAATGAAAAAAGGAGAGCCGCTGGAACAGGCTATTGAAAAGGCCAGACCTGTAAAAGTGAATTCTCATTTACTGTTTAATCCTTACGGGAATTATTCATACTTTCTTGTCCTTGGTTTACTTCCCCTTCTGGCAGTTGTTTTTATTTTCCTTGGATCCGTTTATGCCCTCGGAATGGAATTTAAGGAGGGAACTGCAGGGGAGTTTATATCCCTGTCTAACAATAGGATAGGAGTCGCTATGGTAGGGAAAATGCTTCCATATACAATCTTATTCTTTCTGGATATGATGATTATGAACATCTTCTTAATTCGATTCCTGGGAACACCTGTCAATGGTAATTTATTCACTATCCTTTTATCTGAAATCCTATTGATTATTTCGTATCAGTTATTGGCAGTCTTATTTTTAAAGCTTACAGCCAATTTAAGATTATCATTGTCATTGGGTAG
The DNA here is from genome assembly GCA_903850335.1 of uncultured Bacteroidia bacterium. Classification (GTDB taxonomy): domain Bacteria; phylum Bacteroidota; class Bacteroidia; order Bacteroidales; family Prolixibacteraceae; genus JAAFHB01. Next base: position 7,210 of record CAINLJ010000152.1, read on the forward strand.
TGCTTACACGATGATGGCTCTCACATTTTCGGGTCTGACATTCCCATCAATGGCAATGCCTGCTCTGGCCAAACTTTTTTCGCTTGTTTTTCCGTATACTTTCTGGCTTCATATTTTTATGAGTCAGACGTTGAGAGGTGAACCGGTAAGTGAAGTAATCCTTTCATTCCTGGCATTTATCCCATTTATACTTTTTGGAATTCTGGCCTTTCCCGGGATAAAAAGGAAACTTTCGCATCCAAAGTACTGGTTTCGTGATTGACAAAATGTTCTGTTAATAATAATATTTTTTTAATGATTTTAATATTTGATTCTGATGCGAATCCTGAAAATCAAAAATAGTTTCATTGCAGGCCTTGATCTGACCTGGTTTTCACTTACCGACGAGTTTAAAACAATCTTTCGGGACCGAGGTGCTATACTGATCCTCTTTTTTGCAGTTTTTGCCTATCCTTTGGTTTATTCCATCGCATATAAGAATAATGTGGTTCGCGATATTCCCATTACACTCGTGGATCTGGATAACTCAGCTGCCAGCCGCCAACTTAAGAGAATGATTGATGCGACCAAAGAATTATCAGTTGCCAGTGAAGCCGGAGGTCTGAATGAAGCCAGACAACAATTCTGGGATGGTGACTCAAAAGGGATAATCGTTATACCTGCAGGATTTGAGAAAAACCTGTTGAGAGGAATGCAGAGTTCAATCAGTGTATATTGTGATGCAAGTTATTTCTTAATCTATAAGGAAACACTGAGTGGCACAATACAATCAGCAGGAACATTCTCTGCCGGTGTCGAGATCAAAAGAATGGAGGCAAAAGGAAGCAGCGAAGCACAGGCAGTCCGGCAACGCGATCCGATGCCTGCAAAGTTCTACACGCTTTATAACCCGGCCGGTTCCTATGGATCGTATGTCATGCCAGGTATGATTTTGATTATTTTACAGCAAACCTTACTTATTGGGATTGGGATGATCGGCGGGGCAGGGAAGGAGAGGCGCAATAACCAGGAAATATTGCCTGGATTAAGAGTCCGGCAAGGAATGTTTTCGGTTGTTTTTGGTAAAGGACTGGCATACTTTTTAATATATGTTCCCAACATTGCTTTTACCCTCATTTATCTCTCGCGATGGTTTGGATTCCCGGATAAGGGGAGTTTCCCGGATGTTTGTATTCTATTGGTCCCTTACCTTTTTTCCGTTATTTTTCTAGGTTTAACGATCTCAATGTTATTTCGAAGGCGTGAACATTCGATTATGGCACTTGTATTTTTTTCGCCCATTGTGCTATTTCTTAGTGGATTATCCTGGCCGGAAACATCAATCCCTCCCTTATTGAATCAACTTGCACATCTATTTCCAAGTACATCGATGATTCCGGCTTATCTTCGGATCCGGACGATGGGGGTTTCAATAATTGATGTGAGACCTGAACTTCTTTTTCTCATGTGTCAGATGATCATCTATTTTCTGATTGCTTCAATGGCTTATAAGATCTCTGTAATCCGGCAACACAGGAAGCTAACGGAACAACAGGAAGAGGTAATAGTAGGATAAAATGTCATTCAATACTTTTTTGAATATTTACCTGGACTTTGCCGATCACCAAAATTATCTGCGTCAAATAGATCAGGACAGAAATCAAAAAACTATATGCCCCAATCTGCCATGCACCGATATTCTGTGCGCATTGGAAAAGACTAAAGCAGACCGCTATGATAGCCGAAATTGAGAAATATTGGCGGAACACCAACGAGTCCTGCAATAGTATGTACTATTTGAACGTCAAGGCGCATTTTTTTTAGGGATGATTAAGCACTTTTACAATATTTGAGGACTTTGTTTAAAACCAGTTCTAAACCCAAAACTATCTTTTAACTTTGAAAAGTTTTAAATTGATTTTCTAATTCATCTACTATGATCACCAGACCTCTTTTTATTACTTTGGCAGTATTGATTTTCTTAAGTTGTGGAACTAAAAAACCAGGTCCTTATCGAAAGATAGCAGGCGCGACACAGGGAACCACCTATCACTTTACCTATGAAGATAAGGAAAATCTGGATATTAAATCTTCGGTTGACTCAATTCTTAAGATTTTTGACCTTACTTTTTCTGCGTATATTCCCAACTCAATTGTCACAAGAATCAATCATAACGATTCGACGGTTGTCCTGAACGATATGTTTATTGAACTCTTTAATAAATCGCTTGAGATCAATAAGGAAACGCATGGAGCGCTGGATCTTACTGTTGGCCCGCTTGTTAATGCATGGGGTTTCGGTCCGGAAAAAAGGGTTCAGATTGACTCTGCCAGAATTGATAGCCTTTTACAATATGTTGGAATGCAGAAAGTAAGGATTGTTGGCCGCAAACTGATAAAGGATCTCCCTGGTATTAAAATTGATGTGAATTCTATTGCTCAAGGTTATTCGGTCGACGTGATGTACAGGTACTTTGAGAATCTTGGAATTAATAATTTTATGGTCGAGATCGGCGGTGAGGTACGGACAAAAGGAAAAAATCCCAAGGGAGAAATTTGGCGGATAGGCGTTGACAAACCTGTTGAAGGTGAAAGTGTTCCGGGACAAAATCTCCAGACTATTATCTATCTGGATAATAAGGCTATAACAACGTCGGGGAATTACAGAAAATATTTCGAAGAGAATGGGCGAAAGTATTCGCACATCATTGATCCTCATACCGGATATCCATATAAAAACAGCCTGCTTAGTGTAACTGTAATTGCCAAAGATGCCCTTACTGCAGATGGCTACGACACTCCGTTAATGGTTCTTGGCCTCGAAGGTGCCATGGCTGTTTTAAAACACCATCCCGAGCTCGAGGCTTACATGATTTATTCCGATGAAAACGGACAATACAAAGTTGAATATACAAAAGGAATTCAGTTTTCAGACCCAAATTAATTATTCCTGAAAACCTTTTAATTAGATGGTTGTTAATTCATTGTAAGATAATTACAGATAAGACCAAATATTTTCTATTTTTATCAGCTAAACTTTAACAATCCCGATCTTGATCAAAAGAAAAGATATCAGGGTTATCCAAAAGGGAGATCCCAAAGTTGTGAATGCGTGGGTGATGTACGACTGGGCTAATTCGGTTTATCAGTTAACCATTGCATCCGCCATATTTCCTATTTATTATAACTCTGTAACCAGACATGGTTCCGATTTCATGGTGTCATTTTTTGGTTTTAAGGTAGTTAATACTGCATTGTATTCCTGGGCTATTGCTGCCGCCTATCTGATTGTTGCTGCAGGTTCGCCACTTTTTTCATCGATGGCCGACTACAGTGGAAGGCGGAAGGGATTTATGCGTGCATTTACATTAATTGGAGCAGCAGGATGTGGTATGCTTTTCTTTTTTGATGCTAATCACATTGAACTGGGAGTCATCTCCTTTGCAATAGGAACCCTTGGGTATGGTGGAAGTATAGTCTTTTATAACTCTTTTTTACCTGTTATTGCGGAGCCTGAAGATCAGGACCGCATCAGCGCGCGAGGTTATTCGATGGGGTATCTCGGTGGAGTAATCCTGTTATTGTTTAATCTTTTGATGATAATGAAACCTGAATGGTTTGGATTCACAAAGGAATCCGATATGCCGGCACGTATATCTTTTCTATCAGTATTCGTATGGTGGATTGGGTTTTCATCCTTAACATTCAGACACCTTCCAAAATATGTATTCCGGAAACGTTCCGGTCAGGGACGCCTGCTGACTAACGGATACAAGGAATTGCAAATCGTATTCTATGAAATCAGAAAATCGTTCCGGTTAAGTATTTATCTGACGGCATTTTTTTTCCTGATGATGGGGATCTTGACAACCATGTTTATGGCGTCTGTTTTTGGAGAAAAACAGCTTGGGTTAACTGCATCTGTATTGATTCCTACAGTTTTGGGAATACAGCTTATTGCCATGTTCGGTGCCTGGTTCTTTGCATGGCTTTCGGCTAAAACAAGCAATCTGAAGGCGTTGATAATATCCGTAATCCTATGGATTGCTGTGTGTGTTTATGCCTGTACGATTCGTGGAGCCGGAGGTTTTATTTTTGCAGCTGTCATAATAGGTATGGTTATGGGTGGATCGCAATCACTGGCCCGTTCTACTTATTCCAAGATGCTTCCGGAAACAACGGATCATACCTCTTTTTTCAGTTTCTATGATGTTATGGAGAAACTTGCAACTGTCGCCGGAACATTCAGTTTTGGAATCATAGAGGTAATCACAGGCAATATGCGTTATTCTGTTTTGTCAATTGCGGTTTTCTTCGTTATTGGTTTAATCTTCCTTTTGATGCTATTGCTTAAAGAAAGGAATGCCTGATTTTTAAACAGCGGGAATTGATGAAATTAAACCAGACCCCATTTGTCAAATTTTTATTAAGATTTTAATCTGATAATCCTTATTTCGAAAGAACTTAGTAATTTTATATCGAAGGAATTTAGCCTGCATATTTTAATTTTTATCCTCTGAAAAGGACCTGATCGGTTTTACTAAGTGTCATTTTATACCCTTGGATTAGTATGAAAAGTTATCTGAATTTTACGTTGAAAGGAAGTCAGTTCCTCCCTCTTTGGATTGCTTTTTTTACGTTCTTCATCATCCCGTTTTATTTTCTTTTGCAGGAATTAGGCAACCTTACAGCCTCAGAAGTGCCTGCTGAGGGTCCTTCAACACGCTTTTTCCTGTATCTTGTTATTGTCCTTTCCGTGTTTTTTACATTCTTATTTTTGAGTTCAAGGTTAATCCTTCAAAATCTGGAATACAGAGGGGTAAAAGTTATTTGTGATTTCCATACAGGAAAATATGTAGGAATCATTGTTTCAGGCATACTCCTTTCAATTGTTACTTTAGGGATTTATCTTCCTTGGTTTATTCGGAACCTTCACCGTTTTTTTGTTCATGGGGCAGTGTATAATACCCATAAATTTGCTTTCCGGGGTACAGGTGGAAACCTTTTTGTTATAATGAGTCTGGCAATATTTATACCTTTTTTAGTTGTAGGGTTCATTGTGTTTACAATTCTTAAATCTGACATTGAAATCTGGATCTATCAGGTCATGGTTCTGTCTAGTCTGGTTACAATTATTTATCTGACATTTAAGTGGATGGTTGTAATCCGTTATAAAGATTATCTCATCCGTCTCGACACCGGATTCTTTCAGGCCATGTGGAAGATCGCGATTGAACTGGTTTTGGCTGTTTTCCTTGTATTCATATTCACCTGGCTGGTTTCCCTCAGTTCAATTTTTTGGGTAAAAGTCGATTTTGTACCAACAACAGGGAAAATTATTTTCGAACTTGTACTCGGAGTGCTAACACTGGGTTTCTACTTTCCGATGGCTTTTATCAGGCTTTTCCGATTTTTTTCTGAACACACAAAAAGCAATGTTGTTGATGGCAATCAGATAACCATGGGATATAGCGGAGATCAGGTTACAGACTTTTTGTATATGTGGAAGCAAATCCTCCTTACAATTGTCACTCTGGGAATTTATTTCCCCTGGGCAATATGTCGGATTTCACATCGGTTGTTGTCTCAAACTTTTCTTGTGTCCAACCGCGTTCAGCCGCCAGCCGCATAAACCGGTTTTCGGCTTGGCGAAGTGGTGAATTTTTAGCACAAAAGTTCAATCGAGTTGGCAATATAAAGTACAAATAATGCTCCTGTTGCATTTATCATCCCGTACGAAAGAAAGGATGCTACCATATTCAATATGTGCAAGTTTCATTATTAGAGCCTTCGTCCAGCTAATGCCAAACGACAGAAAATATAAATTTTAATTTTTTTCCAATTCATAATGTTGTCTTCCAGGCTATTGGAGTTTTAATTGTTGACTATTACAACTTCTGCTAATACATTACTAAAAGTCTGTATGTAAGGTGATTTCAGATTGTCTGTTAATTGTGAGAAATAAAACTTGCTACGGATTCAATTAACTCCTTTTTAAGTGGGAGATCCGGTTGCATATAAGTGGCAATATTCAACTGACGATCGGCTGGTGCCAGTTTTAAAATATGATTCATCCCCTCAATCTTTAGAAGTTTTGCCTTGGGACAGGCGCGAGATAACCGACCTGCATCATCGAGGCTCACCTGAATATCTGTAGTTCCCTGGATTATTAATACCGGAATTTTCAGTTTTGCTATTTCCTTTTGCGGATCATATTTAATCCAGGAGATCATATAAGGCTGAACCGACGCCCGGAATAATGAGTTCAACTCCTGAGGTGTGTTACTCACTGTTTTACCTTTAACCAGATCATCAAGGATACTATTGATCTGAATTGTTAAAGAGGGCGGTTGATTTCGTAGCTGTTCGCGTAATATTTTATCTGCCGCCTGACCTGCGCCTGCCAGAGAAATGTATTTATTCACATTTTTATCCTGCGAAGCAATCATCCCTATCAATGATCCTTCACTATGACCAATTACGACGATCTTATTGAATTTCTGCTCATTTTTTAAATATGAGATCCATCCTTTGACATCATTGATATAATTTTCAAACCTCAGATCAGCCTCATTTAGCCCTGCATCGCGACTTTTCCCAATCCCTCGCTTATCAAATCTGAGAGTGGCAATTCCTTGTTTACTCAATGCGTTTGCCAGCATTTTTAGTGAATTGTTAATCATTCCACTATTATTTCCATCCCGGTCAGTAGGCCCGGAACCTGAAATTAGAAGTGCAACAGTATTTGTGAGATTATGCTCAGGTAATAGGAATGATCCATCAATGTTCCCGGTTGAAGTTTTTAAAACGACAGTTTTCTCTGTTTGGGAATAAAGGTTTAGTATCAAAATACTAAGGAGAAGTGTAAGCCAAATATTGATTTTCATAATTGATTATTGTTTCGAAATTTTTTGATAAATAAAATAGGAATAGATGATTGGGACAATTACGATTATAAGTAAAATTGGTACGAGGGAGAAAACAGGATCCTTTATAAATAATAAAGACAACACTCCTGTGATTCCACCCCAAAACCAAAGTCTTCCTGCCAATTTATGTGTGCGGATCCAAACTTCATCACTGTTTAATGTCCATGGGACTTTAATTCCTACAAAATAATTGGGTCGGATGGTTCCCATATAGTTTCCCAGAATGGCGATGAGGATGAAGACAGAAATTGGAACAAATAAACCCAGCTTTACAATTCCGTGTAATTGATTGTAGATAATTAACGAATCAATTATCCCGAAGAAGAGGCCCAAAATTACCCTTAACTTTAAATAGGTAGAGCTGAAGACCTCATAGTTACTCTTCCTGGGATCGATATAAGGCAGTATAAGCATGAGAAAATAGACACCCAGAGGAAGGATGATAAATACTGATTTTGAACCATAATCATTTGGTTCACCATTCAGTTCAAAATGTATTGGCATCTGGTCGGGAAGGATGTTCCAGTTAACAAGAAGGTAGGCAACGGGAAGAATTGCCAGTAAAAAGAGTAATAACTCCCTGAGGATAGATTCTTTCTTCATTTCATTAAGATTAAATTATTTAAAATGCAATAACCACTGTACTATTTCATCAAATACAGTAGTGTTAATAGAATATTTCTGAAATTGTCCTTCTTTAACACAAACGACAAGTCCGGCCTGTTTCAGAAGATCGAGATGGTGCGAAATGCTTGGTTTGGTCATATTAAACCGGTTGGCAATTTCGCCTGCAGTGAGATCACCCTTGTTGAGTATTTCAAGGATTTCTCGTCTTGTTGGGTCATTTAAGGCTTTAAAAAATGTATTCACGATCAATGATTGTATAATTAGACAAATATCTAATTAATTTTTGAATTAACCAAATATTATTAATTTTTACCTGAAATTTTAATTATATTTGAAACAGGGAAAACAGCTATCCGGTTTGTTCCCTGTTTTTTGATCTGATAAAAAAAATGAAATGGAATTAACCAGAGACCCACGTCTTGCAGTACTTTTTGATGCTGATAATGTTCCCTACTCAAATGTACGGGGAATGCTTGCTGAGATTGCAAAGTACGGAACACCGACTTTCAAGCGTATTTATGGCGATTGGACAAAGCCTACGGTTGCGGGCTGGAAAACAGTTCTGCTTGAAAATGGAATCACGCCCATTCAGCAATACAGCTACACAACCGGCAAAAATGCAACAGATTCTGCAATGATCATCGATGCAATGGACATTCTTTATACTGGCAGGGTTGATGGTTTTTGCATCGTATCGAGTGACAGTGATTTTACAAGGCTTGCAACGCGACTGCGTGAGGCTGGAATGAAAGTTTATGGGATAGGTGAGAAGAAAACCCCGGTTCCGTTTATTGCAGCCTGCGACAAATTTATTTACCTCGAGATCCTTAAACCATTTGAACCTGTAGTTAAGCAGGTAATTCCTGCCAAGGTAAAGTCAAAATCCCGTTCCAGGACAAAGGAGCCTGTACAACAACCTGCATTGGTTAATGTTATTGAAAGTACCAATAAGGCATTGGCAAAGGTTATTTCCGATAGTATCAATGACCTTGCGGACGAAAACGGGTGGGCTTTTCTCGGAGATTTAGGAAATTTGATCCTGAAAAAGCAGCCGGATTTTGATCCAAGAAACTTTGGATTTAAAAAACTGGTTCCCCTTATTAAAAGTTTTGATCAGTTTGAAATTGATGAACGTGAGACCGGGAAAAAGAATACTACCTTGGTTTTTGTCCGAACAAAATAAAATTCACAAAAAACTATTTTTATCTTTGTTGGCTAAACGTTGCACCTTAATTTGGTAATGAAAAAAGTAAAACTCAACATTCTCGGTTTGTCCTACAGCCAGACACAAACAGGAGCCTATGCGCTTGTACTTTCTGAGGCTGATGGCAACAGAAGAATTCCTATCATAATAGGCGCCGTTGAAGCTCAGGCTATTGCAATTCAGCTTGAGGGCCTAAAACCACCTCGGCCACTAACCCATGACTTATTCCTAAATGTAGCTTTAGCCTTCGATATTGAAATAGCAGAAGTATTTATTCATAAACTGGAAGAGGGGATTTTTTATGCCGAGATTGTTTGTGTCCAAAATACAAACCGGATCAGGGTTGATTCCAGAACGTCGGATGCCATAGCACTGGCTTTACGTTTTGAATGCCCGATATACACTACGGAAGAGATTATTGGGAAAGCCGGAATTATTATGGAGTTCGACGAAAGCGGAGATGGAAATGAGGATTTGGAAGATTCAGGTATGATCAGAAAATCATCAGCCAGCCAAATCGATTATTCTGATTGTACTTCGGAGGAGCTTAACGAATTATTGGATTCCGCCATTACAGATGAAGACTACGAAAAAGCTTCAGAAATAAGAGACGAAATAAATAAAAGAAAGTCTTGATATGAAGCAATATCTTGACCTTCTTGAACATGTTCTGGAAGAGGGTAGACCCCGACCCGACAGAACCGGTACCGGTACCCTAAGCGTGTTTGGCTACCAGATGCGATTTAATCTGGAGGAGGGATTCCCGGTAGTAACTACTAAAAAGCTTCATCTTAAATCAATTATTCACGAATTACTATGGTTTCTGGCGGGAGATACCAACGTGAAATATCTTCAGGAAAACGGGGTGCGTATCTGGAATGAATGGGCTGATGAAAAGGGGGATTTAGGTCATATTTATGGCTATCAGTGGAGATCGTGGCCAACTCCTGAAGGCAAATCAATTGATCAGATCTCAAAATTGATCGATGAAATAAAATCAAATCCTATTTCAAGACGATTGATCGTCAATGCATGGAATGTGGGTGATCTGGATAAGATGAACCTCCCCCCGTGTCATTTGCTTTTCCAGTTTTATGTAAATGAAGGTAAGCTCTCATGCCAGCTTTATCAGCGGAGCGCCGATATTTTTCTTGGCGTGCCATTTAATATCGCTTCCTATGCCCTGCTCACTATGATGGTTGCTCAGGTAACCGGTTTAAAACCGGGGGACTTCGTACATACTTTCGGTGATGCACATATTTATAACAATCATCTGGAACAGGTAAACCTTCAGCTTTCGAGATCACCAATGCCTTTGCCTCAGCTAAAAATTAACGCGGATGTAAAGTCAATCTTTGATTTTAAGTACGAGGACTTCGAATTGGTGAACTACCAATCGCATCCGCATATTAAAGGGGATGTTTCTGTTTAGGAGGAAAATTAGTCTGACAGGCGTTCAGACCATTCGGCGTTTCGGCTGAAGTCTATTCGGCTTCAAACGTTTTTTAACATTACTGACCGTATTAAGATTATGGAATAAAAAGCAGTATCAATATTTAATGTCTTCAGCCTGTTAGGCCAATGGCCTGTTAGCCGAAAGGCCTAATAGCCCTATAGTTTACTTATAATAAATACTTTATGATCCATCCCAATATCGCCATCATTGTAGCCATTGCCCGGAATTTTGCAATTGGGAAAAATAACGATCTCTTGTTTCATCTTCCCAGTGACCTTAAAAGATTTAAGAAAATCACCTCGGGTCACGCTGTAATTATGGGTAAAAGAACTTTGTTTTCACTGCCAAACGGACCACTACCTAATCGCCGTAATATCGTAATCACCGACGTTCCTGGAGAAACATTTGACGGATGTGTTACAGTTTACTCAATTGATGAGGCAATAGTAGCAGTGAAGGACGACAAGATGGCATTTGTAATTGGCGGCGGAATGATATACCGTCAGTTTTATCCGCTTGCCGGAAGACTCTTTCTTACAATGGCTAATAAGGATTTTGAGGCCGATACTTTCTTTCCTGAGATTAATTTCGAAGAGTGGAAAGTTGAGTTTCGTGAAGATCTGTTTGATGAAAAAAACAACTTTGAATATTCGAATATTGACCTGGTTAGGATTTGAATATTTTATAAATAAGTATTGCCTGATGTCCAATTGATATTAGGATTTCAAACATAAAGAATCCTTTTTAAAATGGAAAATGACTTTTTTCGCAAGAAATGGATTTTAACCAGGGTTTTTTTCCTGCAGCTTGTATTCTTATCCGGACTGCTTCTGCATGTTTTCCAGGTGTCGGCAGGAGTCGGCGAACCTAAAGGAGAAAAAGACTCAATTAACTCCCGTGAAAAGATTTACATCCATACAGACAGATCTGCCTATATTGCAGGTGAAGATATATGGTTTAAGACTTACCTTGTGGATGCATTTTCGCATAAGCCCGATACAAAAAGCAAGATAGTATATGTTGAATTGATTGATCCGGGGAATAAGGTGGCCTTTTCAAAGACTGTTAAAATTGTCGGTGGTGGGGCAGGGGATTTCAAACTTCCGGTTGATCTGAAAAAGGGTTCATACACTTTAAGAGCCTATACCAATTATATGCGAAATTTTGATACTGAATGGTTTTTCAGAAAAACAATATTGATTAACTCGTTATTGAATGATACAGACGATTCACTCAGAATAAATCAATCCGATCAAACTGCGGAGACTCATTCTTCCTCAGTAAAACCTGACCTGCAGTTTTTTCCTGATGGTGGGAACATGGTTGACGGGTTTGTCAACCGGATTGGTTTTAAGGCTGTTGGAATTGATGGTAAGGGAATTGAAATTTCAGGCGTCATTACAGACGACTCTGGTAATAAAATGATTGACTTTAATACTATGAAGTTTGGGCTGGGATTATTGAAATTCGTTCCTCAAACAAATAAAAAATACTCTGCAAAAATACAGTATAAAGGCGGGACCTTCTCCTATGAGCTTCCGACATCGTTAAAAGAAGGTGTGGTGATGGAAATTATAGAACAAAAAGATGTTTTTACCGCCATTGTTCGTTCATCACTGCCTGGCGGTGTGAATGACTTTATGTTCTTCGGGCGTCAAAGAAACCGGTATATTGGGAGCACACGAATTACCAATAACGGTGATGGAGCTAAAATTACAATCCCAAAGAATATCCTCAGGGAAGGAATTGTCCAGTTTACCCTCTTTGATAACAAGGGTAAACCAACCTGTGAACGTCTGGTCTTTGTGGAGAAGAATGATGGCTTTCGGGATGTTCAGCTTTCAACAGATAAGAAGGAATATGGGAAACGGACCCTGGTTGATTTAGAGATTTCGCCAATATTCCAACTTCATAAGCCTGTAAGTTCTTCGGTTTCGGTTACAGGTGTTTCAGGTAATACTTATGATGCCAATGGATTAGACATAAAGTCCTATCTCTTGTTAAAGTCCGATTTGAAGGGTGAGATTGAGCAGCCAGGCTATTACTTCTATTCAGATGATCCCCAACGGAAAATGGTGCTGGATCTCCTGATGATGACGCAAGGTTGGCGAAAATTCATTTTAAACGACTCAATAAATAAAGATATTTCTGGTGTAAAATATCCTTATGAATCCGGATTAAGAATTTCGGGTAATGTCAGGCGATTTATTGACCAGGGAAATCCTGCAAAAGCAGACGTTTCACTTATTTATTCAAATAAAGATGAGATGGTTTACAATCAAACTGAAACGGATAAAATGGGTCATTTTGTTTTTGAGGATTTTGATTTTAAGGATAGTACATTTGTGATCATTCAGGCTAAAAAACTTAATAAAGAAGGGGACGAAAAAATTAAAAGACCTAATCCTAATTTTTACATAACCCTGGATTCAATGACAATACCTGGTTTACTGTCACAAAATGGATCAAATTATAAATCAGATGTGTTTCCAGGTGAATTTTATCCGGAAGACAGATTAAGTAAAAGTGAGATTGATTCAATTCTGAGAGCTCAACCAAAACACATCATTCTGGATGAGGTAACGATCACAGGACAAAAAATTGAAAGGATGCGAAAAAAGCGATCAATGTATATAGAGCCTTCCAATTCGTTGGATTTTAAGGATATACGGAAAGGTGTTGCTGCGCACAATATATTTGAAGCCATGCAGGGCCGGGTAGCAGGTGTCAATATAGGTGATGACGGATCCATTACGATTCGGGCTCATTCATCCATGAGTGGAAGTAGTGAACCTCTGTTTCTTCTCGATGGTATTCAAGTACCCAAAGAGGTTATTGAGTCAATCCCCGTTGACCAGATTGACTTTGTAGATGTACTAAAGGGATATAAAACTATTGTTTTCGGTTCCTCTGGTTCTGGTGGAGTAATAGCAGTCTATACCTTGACAGCATCCGATAACCTCGAAAATGGTGAGAAATATGGCGATAGGTGTATCCTAAATTTTAAACATCCGGGATACAGTATTCCCAGGAAATTCTATGAACCAAAATATTTGTCGGCCAGACCTGAGAATGATAGACCGGATAAACGTAACACACTATATTGGAATTCTGAGTTAATCCTGGGTCCGGAAGGAAAGACCAAGATTTCTTTTTATACTTCTGACTATTCAGGCAGATATAGGATTGATCTTGAAGGGATAACAAGTGAAGGAATTCCAATAAGGTCAGAAGTCTTCTTTGATATTAAATAGTCCTGTATTTGAAATTTTTTTATCAGCATCAACAAGGGGATTAACCAATAATTGCTTCTTCTGTATGCTGGCCAGGCAGCTTTCTTACATGTTTATATTTGAATAAAAGCGGGAAAACAATTCCTAATATTAGTGCATAGCCAGCAAAGACAAACCAGATACTTTGCCAGTTTTTAATTCCATTATGTGTAAAATAATCAACAATTCTGCCGCTGGTAACTCCACCGATAAAGGCTCCGATTCCATTTGTCATAATACTAAAGAGACCCTGGGCACTTGCCCTAATCCCTTGTTCTGTCTCCATTTCAACAAAAAGAGATCCTGAGATAAGGAAGAAATCAAAGGCAACACCATATATGATCATTGAGAGAATTAGCAGGATCAGTCCGTCACCGGGATTTCCAAGGCCGAATAGCCCAAATCGGGCAACCCAGGCAAACATGCTCATAACCATTACTTTTCTAATTCCAAACCGGTGGAGGAAAAAAGGAATTGCAAGGATAAAGAGTACTTCAGAAATTTGAGATACCGACATAAGTAAACCAGGATGCAGGACTGCAAAGGATTGGGAATATCCAGGTGTAAAGTCATGCAGGAATGACTGTCCAAAAGTATTTGTAATCTGGAGAGCAGCACCTAAGAGCATTGCAAAGACAAAGAAGACGGCCATTTTTGTCCGCTTGAAAAGAATAAAAGCATCGAATCCCAGAGCAGAGGACAAGGATCTTTTCTTTGTAGATTTAACCGGGAGGCATTCAGGCATCGTAAAGGCATAAATGCCCAAAATCAATGAAGCAGCTGAACCCGACCAAAGTTGTAAAGGACTAAGAGTCCAACCTCCAAGGTCGACAACCCACATGGCGCAGATGAATCCTATGGTTCCCCAGACACGAATTGGAGGAAAATCTTTTACGATATCAAAGCCTTTTTGCTCCAGAATGTGAAAGGAAACGGTGTTGTTCAGGGCAAGGGTTGGCATGTACACAAATGCGTTAAAAAGCATAACCAGGTACATTGTATTCGGGTTCGTGATTTTTGATGCCTGGAATAAAAGCACAGCTCCAATAATATGACACATCCCCAGCAGCCGTTCAGCATTGATATACCGATCTGCGACGATGCCTAAGACTCCAGGCATAAACAAGGCTGCAATCCCCATTGTAGCAAATATGCTTCCAATTTGACTTCCTGTGAATTGGAGGGTGTTTCCCAAATAACTTCCGAAAGAGATTAGCCAAGAACCCCAGATAAAAAACTGGAGGAAATTCATGATAGTCAGACGAACCCTGATCCCCATATATTCTTTTGATGCGGATGAAAATAATTATTTATCAATCAATTACAATTCGATATAGTCATTGGTTTCAATCATCAAGGACAAGCATTTTTCCAAGGTTTTCAAATCTGGAATGGTAATCATCAATCGAACATTGCATCACTTCATAAGCCTCCTCCCGATCGTAAACATGAGTGATTACAGAGTTTTTCTGCTCACCTGGCAGATCTTTATATGTTAAAAAGTAATGTCTTAGACGTGTTATAATCGTTTCAGGAACGTCGGCCAGATCTCTGAAATGACCGTAAACGAAATCGTTATGCAAAACGGCAATAATTTTATCGTCAGCCTCATTTCCATCGATCATCCTGAAGCCACCGATAGGGCGTGCCGTAACGAGTACATCGCCATGAGCGATATTTTTCTCAGTCAGTACAACGATATCCAACGGGTCGCCATCACCTTTCACACCTTTAAGACCCGTTTTATCCATACAGTACTTTCCTACTTTCTTCCCGCAATAGGTCTGAGGGATAAACCCATAAAGGGCAGGCACGACATTCGAGAATTGTTGTGGCCTGTCAATCTTCAGATATCCGGTATCTTTATCGACCTCGTATTTAACTGTATCAGTGGGAACTACCTCGATGAATGCGGTTACTTTTTCGGGCACATTATCACCGATGTGAACCCCGTGCCAGGGATGCGATTTATAGCGCAACCCCATGAGCCTGCCAATAGGATCTGAAAATTTATCTGCCATAATGAATGATTTTTGAATAATCAAAGAAAGTCAAATTTTTTAATGTTTGGTTAAGGGGATTGAAAATAGTTGTATCACAAGGCCATCGTGATCCAATTTCTGCAATTTATTCAATGCATTTGCAACAATAAACCTTAACTTAGCAAGCTTAAACTTAACTATTACTAAATTCGATAATAGCAAAGCTTACAGAGGAGAAATCAAATCGTTGGTTGCAAATGAATGTTTGACAATTTTTAAAAATAATAACGAAACAATGGGTAAATTGTGGCAACGTAATTATTACGAACACATTATTCGAGACGATAAATCATATCAACATATTTCAAAATACATCTTAAATAATCCTGCAAAATGGAAAGAGGACAAATTTTTTAAATATTGAACAATAGCAAAATACTATTCGGGAGACCCTGCTTCTGGAATAGTTTTTTTACCAAAAAATAAAGATGTTTACAAGGAAAGGAATCATTCCAATTCTATAAACAAATAATCAATTTCTTTTGACCTACGCTCCCCATCCCTCGCGGTCGAGGCTTCTGTACTGTATTGCCTCGCCCAAATGGTCGGCCTGGATGGAAGAGACTCCCTCGAGGTCTGCAATGGTTCTGGATACCTTCAAAATCCTGTCATAAGCACGGGCCGACAAACCTAACTTCTCCATCGCATTTTTCAGAAGCTGATGCCCTGCAGGATCCGGAACACAGTATTTGTGCAGAAACTTTGTGCTCATCTGAGCATTACAATAGATTTGGGTTTCATTAAACCTTTCGAGTTGAACCTCACGTGCTGCAATTACCCTTTTCCGCACAATCTCGCTTTTTTCGCCGGGTTTCATGTCTGTAAGCTCGCTAAAAGGAACCGGGACAACCTCAAGATGGATATCAATCCGGTCGAGTAATGGCCCTGAGATTCTGCTCAGGTATTTCTGAACCAGGCCGGGACCGCAAACACATTGTCTTGTGGGATGGTTGTAAAATCCGCAGGGACAGGGGTTCATCGAAGCCACAAGCATAAAACTGGCCGGATATTCAACCGAGAATTTAGCCCTTGAAATCGTTATAACCCGGTCTTCGAGAGGTTGCCTTAAGACTTCGAGTACAGTGCGTTTAAACTCAGGTAGTTCATCGAGAAATAAAACTCCATTGTGAGCCAGTGAAATTTCCCCCGGCTGAGGAAACGTACCACCCCCAACCAATGCGATATCACTTATTGTATGGTGCGGACTCCTGAAAGGCCTCAGGGTCATCAGGGAAGAATGTTGTTCAATTTTTCCTGCAACTGAATGAATTTTCGTTGTTTCTAATGCTTCTTTTAGTGTAAAGGGAGGTAGAATTGTTGGTATTCTCTTGGCCAACATTGTCTTACCTGCACCGGGAGGACCGATCATTATCAAATTATGTCCGCCTGCCGCTGCTATTTCGAGAGCTCTTTTGACGTTCTCCTGGCCTTTGACATCGGCAAAATCGAAATCATAGTTGCATACCTTTGCCCTGAATTCTTCGCGGGTGTCGATTATTGTTTGCACAAGACCCAGACGGCCACTTAGAAAATCAATCACTTCCTTTATATTCTGGACGCCAAAAATCTTTAGTTTATCTACTACTGCGGCCTCCCTCGCATTTTGCAATGGAAGGATAAATCCCTCGAAACCTTCTTCGCGTGCCCTTATTGCAATGGGCAGGATTCCTTTGACCGTCTGTAGTCCCCCGTCAAGAGACAGCTCACCCATCATCAGGTATTTATTGACCTCAGGAGCTTTTATTTGCCCGGAAGCTGCTAAGATTCCAATTGCAATAGGAAGGTCATAGGCAGAGCCTTCCTTGCGGATATCTGCTGGTGCCATATTGATCAAAACTTTTTTTCCGGGTAGTTTGTAACCGTTGAAGCGTAATGCAGAATCAATACGCTGCTGACTCTCCTTCACCGCGTTGTCAGGCAGTCCGACAAGGTTAAATCGAATCCCACGTGATACATCGGTTTCGATTGTAATTGTGGTCGCATCTATTCCATGAACGGCACTTCCATAGGTTTTGACGAGCATAATTTCGTAAGATTTCTCTTTTTAGCTAAAGTTACACTAAATTAATCAATTAGTCCCCCGAATTCGAAACATAAATTTTTTATTCTTATCCTGAATTTAAAAGCATTTTATGATTCCAACGTTTATCCGGAATCATTTTAAAGAATTAACGTGTTTCTTTTGTATCTTTGTTCTGTATCGATCTGAAAATTAAACCAATTGTAAACTATTATTTTTTTGGCTCAATGGATCAAAAACCAAAACCCATATTTGAGAAGCGCATCTTCTGGGATGTGAACTTTGAGCAGATTGACTATGATGCCAAAGCCAACTGGGTTATTGAACGTGTTTTCTCGAGAGGTGATGTAGAAGATATCCGCCAGTGCAGAAGGTATTATAGTGATGAAAAAGTGACTGAAACATTGCTTCGGGCAAAATTTTTGCCCGAACACAGAATGCATTTGGCTAGTGCAATAGTTGGTCGACCACTAAATGAATTCAGATGTTATATACTCAGACAGTTGAACCCGGAACTTTTTCCTTATTAAAAAAATTCAAGCGATACTTGGACGGGCGCAGAAAAAGGACTTCTGGGATTTATATGAACTCCTCCAGAATTATTCTTTACAAAATATAATAGATTGGCACAGACAAAAATATCCCAGTCAAATGCTCGCTATTAGCATTCCTAATGCAATTACTTATTTCTCCGAAACCAATGAGACCGATACCCCGGTGAGCTTTAAAAATCAGACCTGGGAACAAGTGAAAAAGGGAATAAGCAAAGCAGTAAGTGATTATTTGAAATAAATTAAGAGCTATATTTGTAAACCAATCATTATTTGATTGAATTATAAATTTTGAATCTTTAAATAACTCAATAATTCACAGTGCCCGATATCATACAACTTTTACCCGATTCAGTTGCCAATCAGATAGCTGCAGGAGAGGTAATTCAACGTCCGGCTTCAGTAGTAAAGGAACTTGTCGAGAACGCGATTGATGCTGGTTCGACGTCAGTCACAATTAACATTAAGGATTCCGGGCGCACTCTAATCCAGGTGATCGATAACGGGAAGGGTATGTCACCGACAGATGCAAGGATGTCGTTCGAA
>CAINLJ010000153.1 GCA_903850335.1 uncultured Bacteroidia bacterium
GAAATATAATGAAATTTCTTTTAATGTTGTGTAACATATTTCAAATTATAAAATACTGATTATCTTTGCATTTAAGTTATTATTTAGCTGTTTTATTGATTTTGTGCAGTGTTGATAAATTGCATATTTCAAACCTCTCCGGGGTCACATTAAGGCCTGTATGTCGCTGATATACAGGCTTTTTTCTTTTTTACATTCATATTTACACTCATTAAGGGGGAATATACAGGAATAATTTGGGCGCGTAAATCTTTCGGTTTATGCGTTTTTTAATTCCAAAGTAGTAAGATTTGGTTAAGTTGGATTAAGTGTAAATTGATACGGTTATTACTACTTTAAAAATCGAATTACCATTGGATATCTAATGCGGGTTTTGGCCTGAATCTCAAAAATAAAACGGTCATTTACTTGACGCTCTCGAATGCTCAAAATCATAATTTCAATGAATTTTTGGGTCGACTTAATACTTTAACGCTATAGAAAGCAAGGATATATTAAAGCATTTGATCATGTTTCACCACTGATCTGACCAGGAATTAATAATTGCTACCATTAACGACTTTATAAGTAAGATGACCTGGATAGGCATTGGTATTTGCTGCTATGGCATTTCCTACCAATGGATGATCAACGTCCCGAAGGTTTTGGTTGAAATTAAATCTGAATAAATCGTGTACGCAATCGGCGCCGTGGTGGGAGAATTGTCAGTAGTAATGATGGCTAAGGCAATTATGAAAGGATGACGAATCAGCGAAAAATTAGTGTTTTTGAGGTAGTTCAATAATTAATAATCAACTGTTTATGAGCAATAAAGTAGATATATTTCTCCAATTTAAGAGGTAAGTAATCTTTTTTAGGATAATGACGGTATTGACAGATAGCTATAGTCCTATATGTTTGGCACTTGTAGTGGATTATGAGTACATAGAAAGAATCCGGCGAGAAGAAAAATATGGCTCAACTACCGTCTGCTCAGACGGTGGTTGCCGCTGACGGAAAGTTATAAAGCATGATTTGTTTGACAGAATGTACTATCTTTAGATTGATTGTCAAATTATAATGGTTTATGAATATAGAAGTGAAATATGAATATTCCGGACGATGCTGCACAAATGAGCATTCAGAATAAAAATATAAACGTTACTCGTCCGAGGTTTTAGGGTACTACCTTCACTACCTTCACTACAATATTATAAATCAATTATTTAAATCATAAAATAAGGTAGTGAAGCGGTTGTCAAGGTAGTGAAGGTAGTGAGAGTAGCCTAGGTATCCTCAAATAGACCACCCCCAGAGAAGAAAAATATTTTTTTTATTGAAAAATGATTGAAAAACAGGAATTGAAGAAAGGAACCAAAACCAAGATTTGAAATGAGTCACGAAAGATTAACTCAATTAACCTGGCTGCAGGTACCAAGGCTTATTGACGGTTTCAATTGGAGAAGTTATTAAACCAGGCCTACAACCATCCCCTGATCAGGGGATAGTTCAATCCTTCAAACCCAATTCAACCTATTAAATGGATCTCATAATTACAAAGTAAATTTGAATATATCAAATCAAAACAGGGATGACAGGTTTTGGCATAGCAATCCAATATCTTTGCTTTGTTATGCTTTAATTTCTAAAAATTAATTTTCATGGAAGAAAACAAACTTATTCTTGAGGCCGGATCAGAGGGTGGTTCAATTCAACTGCACCAAATAAATGATTATTTCTTATATTCTACAGACGAGACTACGTTAAGGGAATTTGTTCCTGATTTGACTTTAGAGGAATTGAAAACAAAATCAAACGTTTTCAGTACATTGGATCAGGCAATGAAGAGTATACTTGGGAAATATAAGATTTTCAGGCTTTATCCACTTAGTGTTCATCCCGATTTTAAAAGCAAAATAACTCATTACTATCAGATTTTCTGTTCTGATAATGAAAAGTCAGAGAATTGGAATAAAGCGAAATGGGACTATTTGTTATTCAATAATCAGGCAAATCGGTTATAGCTTCATCAATCATTTAGCCGCAGCTAAATGTTCAATCCTGATCTCTTCCGCCAAGGATTGAGGCTGTAATACTCGAACCGTATTTCCGTGAGCGAGTAGCTCCATCCTGAAATCAAACGTATTATAAATCAATAATTTGATTCGCAATTCATCGGCATTATCAAGGATAATCTGCTGCGACCGGTGAAGTGGTAACGTTTTGATATATTTTCCCTGGTCCGGGTCAAATGACAGGATTACTTCAATTGGTTTCTCTTCTGTTGGGGATATAATCCCGAAACAATGTCTGAAGTATTCTTCAATATCAAATTTCTGCGGATCCTTGAACTTATTCCGGGTAATCTCCAGTGAGGATACACGGTCCAACCCGAAAGTCTTAATAATACCGTTCGAAGAGTCCTTATCCAAGTTTGTTGAAATAAGGTACCACCGGTTTTTAAACTCTTTTAGAGCCAATGGACCAACAGTTCGTTGTGATGGCTTATCCTCCCAGAATTTTTGATAGGTAAACCGGATCTGCAAATTATTGGTGATGGCATGAAGCAGACCAAAAAGATTTTCGGTACCTTGAGGCCGCCGGTTTTCAAACTGGATCGATTTAGAGATATTCTCTCCGATTTTTAAGGCATTGAAGGTGTCAAATGCCTCTAACCGACGACGACTAACTTCCGATTGCAGCTCTTCATCAATAGCATAAACCCGGCGCTTAAAATCATAGTTGATCTCAATTTCGAAAATCGACCCGATATCCTCCAGATCACGCTTGAACTGCCGCTTCGAAACATTGAAATTCATACTTTGCAACTCCGATTGTTGTCGAAGGTAAGAGTCGATCTCATTAAAGGTTGCCGGAGACTTACGTAACTTATTAGTAATATGAAAGTAACGCAAAAGCGATTCTTTTGTGGACATTAGTTCTGATGTTTTGTTTAACCAAAGATAGTGATTGACTATGTCAAAATATGTCGTAGTTTAAAGCAGTTTGTTTATTTGTTTTAACAAATCTTTTTCCTCTCCACGCCAACATGCTGCTGCTTCAAAATTATGCTTTTTGATTTCTTTGAGTTTGGCCCTGGTTACACCTTTACGCTTGATTATTAATCGTATTAATCTTACCCTTCCGCCAAATGTTCTTATCAATTGCTCGCTTTGACAACCATATGTACAATTCCAATGATTTGTAGAATTTTAAGTTTAATTTTTCCCATTGCTTTTCCTTTTTGGTATTGAGCTGACGTTTCAAGTGATGACGCACTTATTAAACGATGCAACAACAAGTTCCAAATTGATAATTCGAAATTCTGCTATTTTCATGCGATAATTGGTTCAGCATTTTCTCAAACAGTTAATTTCTCTCCCCAGTTCTGGTGGGTCACTTTAACTTCATTCCAAAAGTCATTGATACGGATAATATCAGATAGAGAGTAACGGGAATCAACAAAAAGGATATGTGAAGCATAGCAAAAGTATTCGATGGAGCTAAGTTCCGGGGCACTTAAAAGCTCAATATTCCAATTTAATTCCATCGTTTCATCAATGATAAATTTGTCATCTGTTTCTCCAGGAAATAGATTACCCCCATAGGAGATCGAGAAGGTGCGCAAATATTCAAAAGCATTATTAGTAAAATCGAGCACATCAGCCATCGCGTGATAATCAGATTGTCCGTTATTTTCATCTTTATCAAAAGTTAAAATCGATTCTTCTCCATTATATGCGACAGCTACTGTTCCCTCTACATTAAAATCATCAAGGAAATCATCCCCTTTCGCTTTGAGTTGCACCATCTGACTGTAAAGAAATTCTGTGCGTTTTAACACCTTGGCTGTACTCTTAGTTAATATGGAGTTCACCCTCTCAATATGTTTGACGACTTTAGGAGTAAATATAAAATTCCTATTAATCAGATATTTGCGTTGTGTTAAACAAGCGTTCAGCCGATCATCACTATAAGCTTTACTCTTTTGAAATTTCTGATACAGCTCCTTAATCATTACCTCCAAATCGGACAGTGATAATTTTTCCATCTTTTCATAAAACTCTTCCCAATTTTCGATCATCTTTTTTGATTTAATTTGTATTTGCAGGATCACCACGGTAGAACTTCAGGATGTATTCCTAATAGCTTGTCTTGGACGATTAAATTAATATGTGCAGGCGTAAAAGTAGGGGTTGAGTAAGCCAATTGATGTCCGGGTAAAACTCTATTTAAAAAGGAAGTGAACAATTTTCAAGATTTTTTTCGAAAATTTGAAATAGTTACACATAGCTTAGTCAATCTGTGACGAGTTCCCGAAAGAATATAAATTTTCTGTTGCAAAAAGATAATCTGGTAACGACACAAAAACAACGAAAGCGAATAAGTTCTACGAATCCTTAACCATTTTCGCCGGATAAAAAATGCGTATTACAACCAATAAATTTAAAATTATTGATTATTAAGCCACTTACCAAAATTATTAAGACCAAAACAGGAAGGTAATCGCCCCGGATATGTCATCTGTCAACAAGGTAGCCGAACCGGCTGAAAATTATAAAAGATACTGAAAAATTAAAAGATGACAATCATTTTTTTCATGGTATCACTTTTATCCAATTTAAATTTACTTCGGTGAGTATCGAGAAAAGTACAGAGTTTATTTAGTTTATCAAGAATATAAACCATTCTTGATAAAATATTCAGACGTTCATCCTCAAGATAATCAATATTATGCAGTTTAAAATAAATAGTACTCAATTCTCCATTTACAATAATATCTCTACCATTTAAAAACAAATGTTTTATAGATTCATCATCATCCATCTGAAAAAAATAACTCCGCAATCCCTGGAAATCTTCTTCATCCCGTGTGTATTTAAATAAGTCTTCTGAATCCGTCAGATCAATGTTCCTCTGTATTCTAAAATCTAAATTCAAAAATTTATAAAAGTCGAAGACAAATCCAGTTCTGGTAATCACAATTTCAACGTATTCCAGTTCTGTTTTATATTTCTTGAAAATTAAATCATAAAACATCGAAGTTGTTACAAATTGAACTACTCTTTCATAATAGCCTAACTCAAATAATTCAATTTGTTCAATAATTTCAGGATAATTCTCGGTAGTGAAAATTCCGGAATAGTTTAACTTTTCTGTGGTTTCAGAAAAAGTGTTAAAATCAATGGGTTCAACTCTCATCTAATTTTAAATTAATTGATTTGTGAATTTTAAACTCCCTGTAATACCTCAAATACCTTCACCATAGCCAACGTATCTAAATGGCAGTATTTTAGGAGATTCTCACGGGTGGTTGCGATGTATTGTTCGTCGCTCCTGGAATATAACTCCAGAAAAGAATTACTGGCAGTCATCCCATCTCCGATTTCTAAATCTGAATAAGATAACTCCGGACATATAGCAGGCAGCACTTTTTTGATGGATGCCGATCCCTCCATGGTTTCGGTTTTGTA
Organism: uncultured Bacteroidia bacterium; assembly: GCA_903850335.1. GTDB lineage: Bacteria > Bacteroidota > Bacteroidia > Bacteroidales > Prolixibacteraceae > JAAFHB01. The sequence continues at coordinate 5,454 of CAINLJ010000153.1, forward strand.
ATATTTTTTCCGGAATGGTACAATCAAATCAACCAATTTATCGACAATAAACTGCAATTCATCAGCATACGCCGGAAAATCCCGCTTCATCTGATTGATCATAGTCCGTTCGTAAGGACTATACATAAAAATAGTAGTGGCATTTTTCGTTTGTTCGATCATTTGTTTGATCAAACTTATTCGTGGGTCAATCGCCGGATTACTTTCTGCAAGGTATGCGTAGTGAGCTATTTCGCCACCCTCCTTTTCCTGGCAGTGCAAAGAATATTGAAAAGGGATCGCCTGGTAAGGCCTTGACTCATCAAACATCGGAACTACAGGCATAATAGTTTCGAAATCGAGGTGATGCAAAGGATACTGAACCTTCTCAACGAATGCTTTGACCTCAGCTTCTTTGACTTCAGGTAGGCTACTCAATACCTTTATTTCCTGTTCAACGGCAGGGACAAGTCTCGAACAATAAGCCTGAAAATCGCAGGCATAGGGCGAAGAGCATTGCCCTCCCATTTGAATATCAGGTTCCTCATTTTCCAGCATTTCACGCAACAACCCGAGATTTGACGCAATATCCTGCTGCAAAGGTATGATATGTGCCAGGACACTTTCAGGCAAAAAAAGCTGGTTGATATCCAGATCGCCATGCCTCACATAATCGCGGTTAAGATGCATCAAAAAAGCATCTTCCAGGTCCAGTCCACACCCTTTCAGAACATAATATTGTACAGCCACATCCTTAATATGCTGAGGTTTTACACTGTTGGTGCTTTTAACCTCATAAAGTGACCATTTCCCGTCCTTTTTATGAAGGATATCAACTGCCACCAGTACATCGTCAAAAATAAAGGTGGCCTCATAAATGGTTTCTACCCCCTGCCTTATAAACTCCTGTGTGCGTTCTACCGATTCAATCCATGGATAATCCTCCAAAACAGCCATTTTGCCACCGGGGAAATATCCACAAGCCAATTCACCAACATTGGTTCCCTGTGACATAACTGCATAGGAAGACTCACTGACAAGGCGTTCCTCACTTTTATGGACATACAGCCACAAAGACTTCTGGCAGTTTATGCCACGGGTGTATTTTGATTTGGAGAGCATGCTGTTTTTTAAGGATCTTTTGAATATTAAGGTCTAAAGTGTACCAAAATGAGCTTAAAACATTATAATATATTGGGCATATCAGAATCATCTAAAGGGACTGCACGGGCTGCAAGTTTAGTAAAAAGCAGTTTGTCATGAAGATAGTCGATAATTATTTGAATCTGAATATCTCTTCTTTTAATTGCCTCATCCATAGTCCATTTAAAATTTTTATCGGCGATTTTCTTAACAGAACTAATGGAACTTTCGGAAAGATATCTGGGACGTTTAGTAGAATAAGGTTCTTTCCCTAATGAACGATTTAATTTATATTCAAGCAAAACAAGATTGCCTATTCCGTTTTGTACAGATTGTTCAAAAATTATGGAAGAGTCTTCGGTGGAATGAATATGTTCAATATCCACTTGATTTAAATATATTTTACTTACTATCAATTTTATATCTTCCGCTTGGTTAGAAAATATCTCCTCTTCATCAAACATAGCAGAGAGTCTGCAGACTAGATTCTTCTTTTTTGCAGAATACACAATGTCGTTGTTTAAAACATTAATGATGGATTCTTTAGATCTCCCTTTCATTGGAACATCCTTGTGAATCTCACTCGAAATAAAGTCAATTACAGTGTCTGCATCTACATTAACTTTAAACATTACACGCATTAATTGCCTGATAATGCCATGTGCATGATATATTGTTCTATCAAACAATATACTATAAATCATCAGGTATTTCGATACAAGTTTCATAAATATTGGGAGCTTCTCAACCTCATCTGGGAAACGATAGCTAAACATGAATCGTAGAATCCAATAACGAGAGTATCTTGACCATCCTATTTGGTAACTTAGACAATAATCCTCTGCTGTATGATATTGAGCTATTTGTTCATTGTTATAATATCCTGAAATCCATTGGAATCGCACATCTATTAGTCGTTTGATTTCTTCCAGATCAAGTACGACCTCTTTCGCTTTACTGAAATTTGGTTGTTGAGAAATTTTGAACTTCGTCTCAAATAATTCATCAAAGAAACGATCTTGGCTATAATCATGAAGAACAGTTGGCATATCGTATTTTGAGATCAGAATATTTTGATATAACATAAGTATTCCATTTATATCCGTTTCTTTTCTCCCATTAAGGTTGTTGTATCGTTCAATTCTCTCATAGACCTCACTTATCCGTTCAAAAGCACCATCTGCTCGTTCCATATATTCATACATCCTAAGCTTGAAAATATCACTACCAGCTAAAGATAATCCTGATGTATTTATTGTATCAAAAATCTGAAGCGTTTTAGATAAACCAGCATTAATCCTAATCTGAACGAAAATTACTTTTTCGTTCAGATATTGAATGAAATTATCAACATTAAATGCCTCGAAAAGAATATCAGGCTCAATTTCAATCAATTGATTAAGCAATGTTTTAATATGAAAAGCATTCCTTATATACATGTTAGTTGTATTCTCAGTAAGATCTTCCATTTGAGTTCTTAATAATTCCTCAAGAAAAATCTGTTGGCTTCCATTATTAACTTTTGTCTGTAGCCATTCTAGGTCCATGGTTTTGCAAAATTGCAACTGGATTAAATATTGCAGTATCAAAAAAGTAGTCAGACGCTGTTGCCCATCAATTACTTCAATTAATCCCTCATTAGTTGGCTTTGCGGAAAGTTGCATAGTTCCAATAAACATAGGTTGTGGCAAGGAATCTTTATTAAAACCCCAGTAATTATTGAAAATGTCCTTTATGAATTTTTCAATTTGGGTATGATCCCATGAGTAAGGACGTTGGTAAACAGGAATTTCAAATTTTTCTTTGAGAATATTAACTAAATTACTTTCTTTCGATACAATACTAAACTCGGTCGAATATTTGGAATATAGAAATTCAATCTTCTTATTGCAAAAAGTGTCTCTAACTTCAAAAAATTGTCCTTGGGAGTATTTAAACTGATCATTTAGATTTAAGGTATAAAACCGAGTACGGACTGCCATTGGCCATCCGTCCTTCCATTCTTCTTTTATCTCACCATTTAGATGATCAACCTTATCTCCTAAATAAAAATTTCTAAGCTCACTTGCATTCGATTCAACAATTCCGACTGCTATAATCATAAGGCCATCACCAAGTGCCACAATATCACCAATCTTAACTTCATTTTTAACTCTCAAGCGTGCCTTATCTCCGCCAACAATAAAAATATTGTACTGAATAAAAAAATCTTTCACAGATTTAGTGGAGTCACCCCAATCACTCCATCTGGAACCAACTTTCCAAACTCTTGCCATCTTAATTTTATTTAGGTTTATTAGTCAAATATATTCTATATCTCTGTTCGATAATTAATTTGCTATCTCTAGAAACATTTATTTAATTTTCACAATTCTTATCAATATCCAGAAAATTTAAAGTAACCTCTTCTCATCCTATGACTACCTGAGTTTTCAATATGTATTTATATAAAAAATTAATTGCAATAGTATTTCAATCATCGTCATCATTGCCGTTAGGAAACATAAAATCTGTATCTGTCCAAGATACTCTCTTTTCAAGGTAATTTGAAACAAGCTCATTTTCATCTTCGACATCTTCAAATCCATCGATATTATCTTTCATCCAATCAACAAATTGATCAACAAGTCGAAATGTATTCCGATCATCATAATCATCGTCATCTGAATCTGTGATTTCCTCTAAATCAGGATTTTGCTCCATAATTTTCTCATATTCCTGTTCACTGCAGGATTCTATTTTCATAGATAGCTCCTGGTATTTCTCAATAATAGGTTCAATTTCTTCTCTGTTCATAATAA
>CAINLJ010000154.1 GCA_903850335.1 uncultured Bacteroidia bacterium
AAATATAATCAGTGCTCTGCACCTCTGTCTCTTTGGTAACAAAACTTCTGCAAATCGCTGTTTATGAAATAAAAATTCAATTTTATACCTTTCCCCACAACTTTTTCATCTGATCCATAAATTGTACTACTATTTGTGCCAGAAACAAAAAAAACCGTTGTAAATACTTGATTTACAACGGTTAATTTTTTAATTTGTCGGGGTACCAGGATTCGAACCTGGGACCCCCTGGTCCCAAACCAGGTGCGCTAGCCGGGCTGCGCTACACCCCGAAAAATATTAATTATTCTTAGAACGCCTCGTTTAAAAACGATCAAAAACTACTCACCCAAACTGTGCGGAGAGAGGGGGATTCGAACCCCCGACACGGTTGCCCGTGCGGCAGTTTAGCAAACTGCTGGTTTCAGCCACTCACCCATCTCTCCTTATTTTTGGGTGGTGCAAATGTAGGAATCATTTTTACTTAGGCAAAATTATTTCAATAAAAAATCCAATAAAATTTAACTTTATTTCTCTGATTCCTCAATCCACTCATTCTCAATAATTACCACAGAATTAATTTATAAATTTAAAAATATCCTGTTAATAGTTGGATAATCAGCAAAACTTGATTAATTTAGTGGTGTATTAAACATCAAACGTTCTTTCAAACTACAATATTACCGTGTTAATTCGCACGATTGGTAAACCCAACATTTCCATTTAACTGAGAAAGCTTATGACCGCTAAAACAGGCCTTATCCCGCTCGCGGGAGCAGCACTGCTGCCATTGGAAGTTTGATCAGTCAGGCACTCAAATCCTGTTCATTCGGGGTTTTATTCAACGCGAATTAATACGGTTTTTGTTATTTAATCCAGACATAAGCCATTATAAATAAGTCATCACTCCTAATATTCATATTTCTTTGCCTTCTCCAGCCGTCCTTCCTTTGTGCCCAGGAAGCGCCTAAACAAAACTCTTCTGCGAAGGTAATTCTCGAGCCTTTATTTGGCAAGGAGGCTGAACATGTTGACATAGTTGATCATCAGTTGAAGGGTACAGTCTTCTATCTTGTCAGCGGACATGGCGGTCCTGACCCTGGCGCAATGGGGAAAATAGGAAAGAATATCCTTTGCGAAGATGAGTATGCCTATGATATCACCCTTCGGTTTGGCAGGGAACTACTGCGTCATGGAGCAAAAGTCTATTTTATTGTACGTGATCCCCACGATGGAATACGCAATGAACAATATCTTCAAAGCAGTACAGACGAAGTATGCTATCCCGCTGAGGAGATTCCATTAAATCAGGTTAAAAGATTAAAACAGAGGGTCGATGCAATCAATAACCTTTACCGCAGCGAACCGATCCCGACTTATAAACGATGCATTGAACTCCATGTCGATGCACGGGAAACAAAGAAAAATATTGATATTTTCTTTTACTATCACCCGGGAAGCAGACCTGGAGAAAGGCTGGCTTCAACAATGCGAAACGCAATAGAGCGAAAATATCAGCTGAAACAGCCCGGTCGCGGATATAATGGCGATGTTTCTACCCGGGCACTATACATGCTTGAAAAGACACTCCCATCGGCAGTTTTTATTGAACTTGGAAACATTAACCATTTTAGGGATCAGCAGCGCCTGATCTACGAAAATAATCGACAGGCTCTGGCGAAATGGTTGTGCAACGGAGTGATAGAAGATTTTAAAAAATCAAACTAGAGTTTAATCCCAATCCTGAAACTTGTCAAGTTCACGACGGTCTTTTTTTGTTGGTCTTCCTGTACCCCTCTCCCGGTCGAATGAAATCATTTGTTGCCTTATTTGAAGGATTTTAAGCTCATCAGGAGATGTCATATCCAATAAAAATTCGGAAACAAGTTTAGCACCAACACGTTTTCCTGTAATACCAATAACTTTATAGGTATAAGTAATAGGATTCTTTCGGACCTTAATTATATCTCCGGGCTTGGGAACCCGTGATGGTTTAACCGATATTCCGTCAATAGTTACACGGCCTTTCTTACACTCCTCTGTAGCCAGAGTTCTTGTCTTAAAAAGCCGGACAGCCCAAAGCCATTTGTCAATTCGTACCGGTTCGTCCATTGGCAGAAGGAATTAATAAATGAAAGAATTAAGGAATTTAAAAATTGATAATTAATCCCTGTTGAATTTTGTCATAACCTGATTGGCACCCATGGTCGTAAAGGCCTTAATGATTTCTATGCAATTCTCAAGCTTTGAATTAACAAGTGTCTCCTCATCACGTGACCAGCGGCCAAGAACATAATCAACCTGATGACCTCTTGGAAAATCACTTCCGATACCAAAACGCAAACGGACATAATCCTGACTTCCCAGGATCTGATGAATACTTTTTAATCCATTATGACCGGCATCGCCACCCTTCAGCCGCATTCGCACCTTCCCAAGAGGCAAGGCAAGGTCATCAACCAGAATTAATACCTTATCCAGTTCAATATTCTCTTTTTGCATCCAATACTGGACAGATCGTCCACTTAGATTCATGAATGTATTGGGTTTAAGTAAGATAAGAGTTCGTCCGGCATATTTCATCTCAGCTAATGCTCCATATCGTTTATCGCTAAAAGAAATATTGGACACCCTTGCAAGGGCATCCAATATCCAAAATCCTATGTTGTGACGGGTATTCTCGTATTCTTCCCCGATATTTCCTAAACCAACAATCAGGTATTTCAAAGTGTATTATTTTATTTTTTCTTGCCCGAGGTTGATGTATCAGCCATAGCAGCACGAGCAGCACGTGTAACAACTACAGTAGCAACCGGAACAGATTTGGCATTTAAAATCTCGATACCCGGAACTTTTACATCTCCAACCCTGATACTCTCACTTAAACCAAGATTTGTAACATCAATAACGATCTCATCAGGAAAATCTTTTGAGAATCCTTTGGCTTTTAAGGTACGAAGGTTAGATTTTAACCGGCCCCCTTGCTGGATTCCTCTTGCATAACCATCGAGGCGAACTGGAATCTCAAGTTTAACTGCAACATTTTCACGTACTTCCAAAAAGTCAATATGCAAAAGTTTGTCTGTCACAGGGTGAAACTGTAAAGCCTGCATAAATGCCTGGTAGATTTTACCATCAACATCTATCTCGGTCTGGTAAACTTTTGGCGTATAAACAAGTTTACGAAATTCGTTTTCGTGAGCCTGAAAATGAACCACATTCTCGCCCCCATAAATAACACATGGCACTAAATCGTTAGCTCTCAAAGATTTGGAGTCTTTCTTTCCAAGTTCCTGACGAGCAGTACCTTTAATTTTAAATGATTTCATTGTTTTTAAAAATTAACTGTTTTGTAACTAAGTGTTTACTCAGATTTCCTCCCAATGGGCAAGGTATCCGCATCACACCATCAAAGGTATGCTGTAAAAGTGGGCGCAAAGATAATAAATCTTAGATAAATGCAGTACTGATTGATTGATTTTCGTAAACCTTTTGTATTACATCTGCAAAAAGTGGGGCACAGGATATTACTGTGATCTTGTCAGATTTATGTTTTAGTGGTATTGAATCAGTTACAAGTACTTCATCAATGTACGAATTTTCGATTCGTTCAAATGCCGGCCCGGAAAGAACTGCATGGGTAACAAAGGCTCTAACTGAATTGGCACCCTTGGATTTCATAATATCAGCCGCTTTTGTGATTGTACCTGCCGTATCGATAATATCATCAACAATAATTACATCCTTACCTTCAACTTCTCCGATAAGTGTCATTGAATCAACCTGATTGGCTTTGCTTCGTGATTTATGGCAAATAACAAGGTCGGTTTTTAAATGCTTGGCAAATACATTCGCTCTTTTTGTTCCACCAACATCCGGGGATGCGACTACGATATCTCTGAGACCCATTTGCTGAATATAGGGAATGAAAAGGGCAACAGCACTTAAGTGGTCAACCGGGACATCAAAAAAGCCCTGGATCTGGTCGGCATGCAGATCCATCGTTATCAGACGATCGATACCTACCTTCGACAACATATCAGCTACAACTTTTGCACCAATTGATACCCTCGGCCTGTCCTTGCGGTCCTGTCTGGCAAAACCAAAATAGGGCATAACTGCGATAACTTTATAGGAGGATGCTCTCTTGGCAGCATCAATCATAAATAGCAATTCAAGAAGATTATCCGCCGGCGGAAAAGTCGATTGTACAATAAAAGTGAATGATCCTCTGATCGTTTCCTCATAACATGGCTCAAATTCTCCGTCAGAAAAGCGCGGACATGAGGCTTTACCTAATTCGATTCCAGCGTTTTCCGCTATTTTCTCAGCCAGATATTTGGACTCCGTACCGGTAAATATTTTAAGACTTGCTGTAGACATAGCTAGAGATTTTCTTTAAAGAATTTGTATTAAACACCTAACTGGTGGCAAAAGTATATATATTGGATTAACAAATTATCTGAAAATGAATCTTTTTTGGATAAGTTATAAACCATAAAGTTAAAGATACTTCAGGATTTCTAAATTACTCTGCCGAATTGACAATATTTTCTATAAAACCCAATAGTTCGTCCCTGCCTGTTTTATTACCTGAAGATGTGATAAATAAAGGAGGCAACTCTTCCCATGTTTTAAGCATCTCATTTTTATACTCTGTTATATTCCTTTCCAACTGACGACGCGATAACTTGTCAGCCTTTGTAAAGACCATCGCAAACGGAATCCCGTTGATACCAAGAAAATTCATAAATTCAACATCATTTGCCTGTGGCCTGTGACGCGAATCAATAAGGGCAAAAACGCAATACAGATTTTCCCGGATTGCCAGGTATCTCCTGATAAATACAAGCCATTGCTCACGCGAAGAACGCCCCACTTTTGCATAACCATATCCAGGGAGATCAACCAGAAACCACTCATCATTGATGTTGAAATGGTTAATTAACCTGGTCTTACCGGGTGCAGTCGAAACCTTGGCAAGGTCACCATAACCCGTTAACATATTGATCAGTGAAGACTTCCCAACATTTGACCTTCCCACAAAGGCGAATTCCGGATTACTTGTTACCGGACATTTTTCCGGATCCGTATTACTGATTACAAATTCGGCCTTTTTAATGATCATTCGGGTTTGAGATAAACTTCTAGTAATTTTGCACTTTCACTATCATTAACAGAAAACCTGAAATTGCTGATCAATGCAGGTACCAGAATTGAATCACCTTTGAAAACTTCAATATGTTGATCTTCCCAATTCAGTTTGCATCTGCCTTCCAGACATGTGTAGATCACAAAAGTATCCAGTGCAGTAAAATCACGGTCCACAGTTTCTGTTAATGGCAAAATATTTGTGGTGAAGTAAGGGCAATCAACCACATTAACAGACTGGTTATTGACGGGCTGATATTCTGTCCTGTAGTTGGATTCAAACTTATATTCTATAGCGTCAACTGCCAGATCGGTATGCAGTTCGCGAGGATTTCCATGACTATCAACTCGTTTAAAATCATATATCCGATAGGTGACATCCGACGTTTGTTGAATTTCGGCAACAACAATTCCTTTGCCAATTGCGTGAACACGTCCTGCCGGCATAAAGAAGACATCTCCCGCCTTAACCTCTTCATAATTTAGAATATCCTCCAGGGTTCCATTGGAAAGTGATTTGAGATAATCTTCTTTATTAACTTTTTGGTTAAATCCTGCAATTAACTTTGCTCCGGGATCAGCCTGCACAACATACCACATCTCAGTTTTTCCGAATGAATCGTGCCTTTCCAATGCCAGCTCATCATTGGGATGCACCTGAATTGAGAGGTCATCGTTTGCATCTATGAATTTTACAAGGAGCGGGAACTCGGTTCCAAACTTTTCGTAGACCTTTTCGCCCACCAGATCGCCCATATAGACTTCAATCAATTCTTCAAGATTATTTCCTTTCAGAAAACCATTGGATACAACTGAAATATCCTCCTGAACCCCCGAAATCTCCCATGATTCACCACAGTTTGGTAATTCCGGAAACGTTTTGTTTAATAACTCATGCAATTTATTGCCACCCCATATTTTGTCCTTGCAAATTGGGGTAAATTTCAGTGGATAGAGATTATTCATCAGTAGAATTTTTTATTTATAACTCATAATCTACGGCAGCTTTACTTGCCGTATTGGCTTGAATTAAATCAACGACCTTAAGATGTTCAGGATGAACCCTGTAGATTTCAAGAGCCTCCAGCGAATCAAAATGGGTAATCAGGCAAATATCATGCGAATTAGTATTTAATTCATGATTTTCGCCTACCTCCATATATTTTATTTCAGAAATTTGATCCTTTAGTGCTAACAGGGCGTTTTTAATTTTACTCCTTGTCAGGGCCTTTAAATCCTCAGTTTCAAATTCCTTTAGTTTAAACAGGACGATGTGATTAATCATGATATGCTTGTATTAATTTTGGTGCAAAAATAGTACTTTCTCACCAAAATTAAATTAAAAAGGCATGTTGAGGCCTTAAATCCTCCTAATCACCAAAATATTCGCTATTTTTGATATGAAGTCTGCACATTTTGATACGAATAGTCCAATTTGTAAATGGCTAATTCAAAGGTTACTTTCATGAATATTTAACCAGAGATTAGCCATTTCCTGTCTTTACGATCAATGCGGCCCAGATCAGTTCATTAACAAATATTTAAGAAACATGCTTCCAAAACTTATGCCAGAACATATTTTGTTCATCGACATTGAAACTGTTCCCCAATATCAGGATCTCACTGATGCACCGGCGAATATTCAAAAACTGTGGACTAAAAAAGCGGTGCAGATAGGTAAGGAAGGTGAGACCCCTGAGAACATTTATAACCGTGCTGGAATATATGCGGAATTTGGAAAAATTGTCTGCATTTCGGCAGGGAAGATTTTCAGAAAGGGTAAGGAACGTGCGTATCGGGTAAAATCGTATGCCGGGGATGATGAGAAAGTAATTCTGGAGCAGTTTTCTACAATGCTTACTGGATTTATGGCGAATCCTGTGCATAAGATCTGTGCGCATAACGGGCAGGAGTTTGACTTTCCTTATATTGCCCGCCGTATGTTAATTAATGGGATTCCATTACCTCCAATCCTGGATATTGCAGGTTCGAAACCCTGGGAGTTAAAGGAAGTTATGCTTGATACACTTCAACTCTGGAAATTTGGTGACTATAAGCATTATACGTCACTTGAACTGCTTTGTGCCATCTTCAATATCCCAACGCCTAAGGATGATATCGATGGAAGCCAGGTTGGTTCAGTATACTATAATGAATTTGATATTCAGCGTATTGCCAGATATTGTGAGAAAGACACTTTTGCAATTGCACAGATAATTCTTCGGTTTAAGGGAGAACCATTAATCAGTCAGGAAAACTACGAAATTGCCGGGCTTGAAGAATAAGGTACACTATTAAACCGGTTTTTTATATTTTTGCACCTTAAAATTTAAAGCAAAACAGATGCCAAAAGTAGTAAGCGGAATTCGTTCGACAGGTAACCTGCACCTTGGAAATTATTTTGGAGCGGTAAAAAACTTCATTGAGATGCAGAATGAACACGAGACATTTTTCTTTATCGCTGATTTCCATTCACTTACAACGCACCCCACACCTGCAGATTTACATACTAATGTAAAGCAGGTACTGGCAGAGTATCTGGCATGCGGAATTGATCCAGAAAAAGCTACCATATTTATTCAGAGTGACGTTCCCGAGATTCCTGAACTTTACCTCTTGCTGAACATGAACGCCTACCTTGGTGAACTTGAAAGAACTACATCGTTTAAGGATAAGGCAAGACAACAGCCCGAAAATGTGAATGCGGGTTTGCTGACTTATCCTGTACTCATGGCCGCCGATATTATTATTCACAAGGCAAATTTGGTTCCGGTAGGCAAAGATCAGGAACAAAACCTTGAAATGGCTAGAACATTTGCCCGACGGTTTAATCGAATGTATAATGTCGAAACCTTTCCAATTCCACGTGCTTACACTTTTGAGGGTAAGGACATGGTAAAAATTCCGGGTTTGGATGGTTCGGGAAAGATGGGAAAATCGGAGGGTAATGCTATCGCGCTGGCCGAGCAACCTGCAAGCATCCGAAAAAAAGTTATGCGGGCCGTCACGGATGAAGGCCCGAAAGAAATGCATCAGAAAAAACCTGATGTGATTCAGAATTTGTTTACCCTTCTGGATGTGGTATCAACTCCTGATGTTGTGAACCATTTTGATGATGCATACAATAATTGTTCGATTCGTTATGGTGATCTGAAAAAGCAGCTTGCTGAAGATATTATCAATTTCACCAATCCTATACGTACCCGGATTGAAGAGATCTCCGGAGATAATGAGTTTTTGTCGAAAGTTGCAAAAAATGGCGCTGAAAGGGCGCGGGCTTCTGCATCAAAAACTCTCGAAGAGGTTAGGAAGATCATAGGATTCAGGAAATTCTATTAATACTGCTTTCGTATTCTACCGAATAATTGATTCACTCTATGCCGCTGATCATTATTGTTGCCGGAATAATCTTCCTGTTCGTTCTCATAAGCGTATTTAAAATCAGCGCCTTCCTCTCTTTATTAATCACATCATTTGTTGTTGGATTACTCAATCACATGGGTCCTCTAATGGTTCTTCAGTCTATTACTGCAGGACTGGGATCAACGATGGGGAGTCTGGCATTGATCATCGTCTTCGGAGCTATGTTTGGTAAACTCCTCGAAGAGAGTGGGGCTGCTTACCAGATTGTTCACAAGCTTGTGGAATTGTTCGGATTAGGTAAGATTCAGATTGCTATCATGATTACAGGCTTCCTGATTGGTCTGCCGATGGTATATAATGCAGGATTTCTTGTGATTATTCCGCTAATTTATGCACTTGCGGCGTCTACAAAATTACCACTTATTTATCTGGGACTGCCAATGTGCGCCGCTCTTTCTGTGACACATGGATTTCTCCCTCCTCATCCGGCACCTACTTCTGTAGCCATTCTTTTTCATGCAGATCTGAATAAAACATTGCTTTATGGAGTAATCACAGCTATTCCTGCAATAATTATATCCGGACCTGTTTTATCCGGATTTTACACAAAATGGAACCTAACCCCACCAAAAGAACTATTTATCGAACATGATTTTGTAAAAGAGTCATTACCCTCCCTTTCGACAAGTTTATTAACTGCAATGATTCCAATGATACTAATGCTAACTGGTGCAGTTCTTCAAATGACTATCCCTCAAACCTATGACAAGCTTCCTTTACTCAAATTTTTAAGCGATCCAACGATAGCTTTATTTTTAGCAGTGTTTACCGGGGTTTATTTATTTGGGCTTAGAAAGAGGAAAAAAATGTCTGAGTTGATGAAAAGTTTATCCGCATCCACGTCGGGCGTTGCTATGATATTGCTAATCATCGCCTCGGGAGGTGCATTCAAACAAGTACTTACAGATAGCGGAACTGCAGATTATATTAAACTTGTAGCGAGTGGGTTTCAATTGTCACCATTATTACTGACATGGAGCATCGCAGCTTTAATCCGATTTTCAGTTGGTTCAGCTACAGTCTCGTGTATTACGGCCGCAGGGATTACTTTGCCTCTTATTGCCGGGAGCGGAGTCTCTCCGGAACTTATGGTTATAGCAACAGGCGCAGGCAGTCTGATGTTTTCTCATTTTAACGATATCGGGTTCTGGATGTTCAAGGAGTATTTTAATGCCTCGGTAAAACAAACCTTTTTGATCTGGACAGTCATGGAGACCCTGATCGGAATTTTGGGTTTAGCCGGTGCATTATTATTAAGTCATATATTGTGAATCCGTAGAGACGCGATTTATCGAGTCTGATGATCGTAGACAGGCGATTTATCGCGTCTGAATCCATTGCGTTTGTTAATTATTTTTCCATTGCCTTAAATTTCAGTTCTTGCGGCATCTTCTCAATGGCGTAACGTAAAGCGGTCCTGGGCATGTGGCCTTTGTTTGCAACCACGTAATCAAAAATAAGTTTCTGGTGTTTTTGACCGGCAACCTTTAACATCCATCCGTATCCCTTCTGAACCATATCGTCCTGATCTGCCATGAGAAGATCGGCTATCTCCAGAATTTCAACCGGGAATTTACCCTCGCGGGCAGGTACAATAAGCGAGACTGCCGCTGCCCTGCGCATCCATCGGTTCCCGGATTGAGTCCATCTCTTTAAATCAGAAAGGAATACAGGATACATCTCTATGAATTTACCAACCGAATGGTTGCAAAATGTATCACACGATGCCCAGTTATTAACATAATTGTCAATCCACATTTCAAATTTTGTAAAATCTTCGGACTCAAATTTTTTGTTTAAATTACAGGTCCAGTCACACGCAATAATTGACTCCTCTATAATACCTGAACGCCAGAGTTCATCACAATAGCCGAAGATTTCTGATTTTGACTGATGTCTTATTTGACTATAAAAATCTTTCGAGATTTTGCGTATTGTTAAACTCTTGATGCCGTAACATTGCACCCCTTCCTTAAAAAAATGTTGCGTACTTTTTTTTATTTCTTCATCACTGTTTTCAGACAGCGTCTGACGCAAAATCTCTATTATCATTGACATATATTTTAAAATTATTGAATCTGACCAGGAATGAATTATATTTAAAGTAACATAAATCTCATTGAATATTCATACTTTTAACCTATTAAATCCAATCTTTTACTATCATGACATCACACCTTCTCAGAAACACACTAGTATTTGTAATTTTCCTCCTTTTTACCGGATGTTACTTTTTCAAAAAGAATCCACCCGAAGCAACACCATATCCCGAATGGGTAAAAAACAGCATAATATATGAGACTAATACACGACAATATTCAACCGCCGGGACATTTAAGGCACTCGAGGCAGACTTGCCACGAATTAAAGATCTGGGGATAAATGTCCTTTGGCTTATGCCAATCTACCCAATTGGTGAAGTAAACCGGAAGGTTCCGGCCGGTGCCAAAACCAGTCTTGGAAGCTACTATTCCATCAAAGATTATGAAGCTATCAATCCTGAATTTGGAAATGCCGAAGATTTTAAAAGTCTTGTAAATAAGGCCCATTCGATGGGTTTTAAAATAATGCTTGATTGGGTTGCTAACCATACGGCACGGGATAACCACTGGATAAGTGAACATCCCGACTGGTATAAGAAAGATGAAAAAGGAAATATTGCTACCCCTTTCGACTGGACAGATTGTGCCCAACTTGACTATACAAAGAAAGAGATGCGTAAAGCCATGGTCAGCTCAATGATGTTCTGGGTCAAAAACTATGATATCGATGGTTTCAGATGCGATATGGCGGGACTTGTGCCAACCGATTTCTGGGAAGATACCCGAATGGAACTATTGAAAGTCAAACCCCTTTATCTGCTTGCCGAGAACGAAGATAAGCCTGATATGTGCCGCATAGCCTTCGATTCGAATTATGGATGGGAAATGCACCACCTGATGGCTGATGTTACCAAAGGAAAACGGAAAGTCAGTGAGATTCTTAAATTGCAGTCTAAAATTGATTCTTCATTGCCTGGCAGGGCCTTTAAGATGAATTTTATTACAAATCATGATGAAAACTCCTGGAATGGTACGGCAAAGGAAAAATTTGGAAACGGTGAAAATTGTTGTGCAGTACTGACATTCACCCTTCCGGGAATGCCTTTGGTATATAACGGGCAGGAGGCAGGACTATCAAAAAGACTACAGTTTTTCGTCAAGGACACCATCGACTGGAGCAATACGAGTCTGATCACGTTCTACAAAAAACTCATAAGTCTTAAACACAGGAATAATGCCATCTGGAATCCTCCCTACGGTGGAAAGTTGATACAACTCACAAATTCTGCACCTGAAAAAGTAATTTCATTTGTCAGGGCTTCTGAAAATGCAAGGGTTTTGGTTTTGATTAATATGAGCCCGGATACTGTTACAGCTAATATTGCAAGTGCTCAAGCCGATGGAAAATACATTAATATGTTTAATCACAATAAGATAACTTTCAATTCGGATAATCGTACCTGTTATTTTGAGCCGTGGGAGTATATTGTTATGGAAGGGGAATGAGAGAAGAGGAGAAGGAGAGAGGGCATAGAGAAGGGTAACCACGGAGGCACGGAGAGCACGGAGGGACACGGAGTATTTTTTTCTTTTCAGCAGGTTCAATAAAAACCCCGGGAAACTGAGGAAATTGCCTTGTTATCCCTTTGAATTTTAACTTTTGATTTTTTTTCTTGTTCCTCCATGTTCCTCCATGTTCTCAGTGCCTCTGTGGTTAAATTTCTCTATGCCCTCATTTCTCCCCAAAACTTCTACTTCAGAAATTTTTCACGCCGTTGAAGGTTCGTCAGTCCACCAAGGAAGAAAATTACGCTTGAAACAGAAAGAAACAGCCTGTTCTTCTGGGACACCTGTGTCCATATCATCTCATTCATCTTGTCCGGGATAGAATAGGGATTATGAAACACATTCCATTGGGTCCTTTCGAGCGCATCACTGAACATAAGGAGTAAAACGCCAATTATTATCATCACAACGGCAGTGCCATTTCCATTTTTGACCATTGTAGACACCAGAAAAGCCAGTGTTCCAAGGAATAACACAGGAAACATTAGTTGCCATGACATTTCAAAAACAGGGAAGGGAGTCAGTCCATAGTAACCAACCCAGCAAAAGAGATACAAGAAAAACCAGGTAAGTAAGAAGATCATAATCAGCCTGACCATCCAGACTTTATAACGATAATCCGGGATTCCGAAAAGGATTTCAAGTATTCGTGTGTCTGCATCGCTCTGAATACCAAACACAGTGGGGTAAAAAACCAGCAAAATTCCAGGAAAAAACAATATAGCATAGACTGAGGATGAGTCATAACCCGGAGTATTAAATACAAGGTTAACCGACAGGAGGATGAAAAAAACGAGGGCCGCAATCACAAACCAAATAAACCTTCCGGCAAATATGATTTTAAGATTGTAACGGGCCATTTTATAGATCAGGTCAGTCCAAAAGTAAAGTCGACTATGTTTGGAAAATATCTTTGTCGATGTATCCATTTTTCAATATATTAGCTTCCTAAATTCAGATTTAATTTGTCTATTCAATTCCTGTTAATCTTTATCCCTTTTAACAAACACAGATAAGCCTCTTCCAGAACAGGTTTAACAAGAATAGCATCTTCCGATGGTTTTTCCGCAGAAAGGAACCTCAGTTTAATAAACTCCCCATCTCTCATATGGTGTACAACCCTGTCCTTTGCAGGAAAAGCGTCAAAATCGCGGGCAGGAATTGTATATTGCCAAACCAAACCTTCTGCGAGTTTAACCATGTTGGCCGGATTTCCGGCATAGTGAAGCTGACCACGATTTACTACTGCCACCTGATTACAGGAACTCGAAATGTCTTCAATAATATGTGTCGAGAAAATAACAACTCTTTCGCGGCTTAACTCAACAAGAAGATTTCTGAACCTGATTCTTTCGCGGGGATCAAGCCCTGCAGTAGGCTCATCGACAACAAGTATGCGGGGAAGGTGCAATAATATCTGTGCAATACCAATCCTTTGCTTCATACCACCCGAAAATCCACCTATCTTATCGTCCTTTCTATCCCAAAGATGAACCGACGAGAGCACATATTCTATACGTGCTTCCCGCTCAACAGGATTTGTTAGTCCCTTTAATATTGCCTGATAGTCTAAGAATTCGAAGGCAGACATATTTTCATAAGATCCGAATTCCTGTGGAAGGTACCCGATGAGTCCTTGCAGTTCTTCACGTTTTTCTTGTGTATCGATACCGTTAATCCATACCTTCCCATAGCTTTGTTCGTAAATCCCACAGATAACCCTCATCATTGTTGATTTACCTGCTCCATTTGGTCCCAGCAAGCCAATCATACCCGTTTCAATTTCAAGGGAAACCCCTTTTAAGGCTTTAAAGGCATCCCGTTTACGCCCAATCAGTGGCATTTGTTCAACGAGTTTAAAGAACACACGTCTTGTCTTAGCAAACCGTCCCTGTAATCTTTCAATGTTGATATTATCCTTATAAAGCATATCGGCAGTCTTTTTGATTGAGAGTGCCAGATACCATAAAATGCCAATCATGACCACTGATCCGACTGATTTCCACGCGATATAATAAAGTACGAGGAAGATAAACGGAAGTATCCAGTAAATAAATGAGTACCCTAACCCGGCTAGTTTAATTGGCCATTTCGATCCTTCGGACTTCGCCTTGTATTCAAGATATTCCATTACAGGTCCCCACAGGTACAGGGAGAAGAAGAAGATCAGATGAGCCATTATGAACATATACAGTCCATTAGCCAAATATCCAAAAGTAAAGTAGAATAGAAATCCAAGTACTGGCAATTCCCATACAAAATCGTCAAAATCTTTCAGATGGTGATAGTATTTTATTTGTCCGGCCCTTTCACGAATATTCCGGTTTCCTGCCCACTCTCTTTTGAACCGGCTACCCCAGTCGTAGATCTTAACCAGATTCTGAACCTTAATATGGATTGGCTGCGAAGGATCGATAACAGTCTCTTTAGCCTTACGTAAACTGTTCATTATAAACCAGGTAGATCCTGGAATAACAAGGACTATGGCTATCATATCGAGCATCTGCCAGAGGAAGGCATCAACGCGTGTGTAAATAAGGAAGATTCCTATAACCATTAATACAATTTGGATGATCCTTGTCCTTAGCGACAATCCATTCATCCAGGCTATTGCATTTTGGAGACCAAAGTAGAAGGTAGGAATAAATATCAGTGTCAGGAGCGTGCTCATACCCAGCCCTCCAATTACTGTGATCGCAAATGGAGCTCCAATTGCTCCGACATATTCATTATCACCCATTGCAAGTGGAAGCATTGCCACGATAGTTACGATTGCCGTAATCAGAATAGGTCGTATACGTGACATCCCCGCCAGAATTAGTGCTCTTTCGGTTCGGAATCCCCGCTTTCGCAGAATATTAGTGTAGTCTATCAGAATTATGCCATTGTTTACTACAATACCAATCAGAATGATAAACCCGATCAGCGTGTTGGCACTAAAAAGTGAATTACCTGTAAGAATAAGGGCAACAAATGACCCGATCGCGGCAAGCGGAATCGAGAACATGAGCACGAATGGCGTTGCAAGCGATTCGAATACAGAAGCCAGAATCATGAAGATCAGGATAAATGCGGCCAGGATCAGAAAATAGAAATCCTTGAGCTCATCCTCCTCATGAAGGACCTGGACTGCCACACCGGGAGGCAATTTGTAACTTTCCACTACCCTGTCAACCTCCTGTCTGTAAGTAGTAAGCAACTCTTTGGAATCCTGGGCTGCTGCCACAAAGGCATAAGTTACCTCAATCTGTTTTTCACGGTTTACACGTGTAATATTAGCTGCTCCCGAAGAATAAACAATTTCACTAATACTCTGAAGTTCATGTAATCCACCTTTTGAATCCGGGACCGGAAGTGTCCGCAGATCATAAATTGTTCGCGGTTTCTTCTGCTGTTCCAGGGTTGTGCCGAGCTTTGGCATCTCCTTTATGATGATATCGTATTCGTCAGTCCCCTGCTTGAACTTAATATTTGTATTTGTTTCTTTGCTGAATGAGTTTAATTCTCCGGCAATGCCAGCAAGCGAAATATCATTTTCGTTCATTGTGAGCGGCCGAAACCGAAGGTGAATCTCAGGTCTGTTATCCGAGTAACTTACACGTACCCTATTCATCGACTCAAGTGATTCAAGAAAATACTGAAGGTCGCCGGCTACATTTTTCATTACGTCAAAATCCTGACCTTTAATTAATATCCGTTCCTGATTTGATCCGACACCAAGCAGTTTCATCATGCTACCTGTACCCCCGGAGCTTTGACGACCACCACCTGCACCACCTCCGCCCGTACCGGAAGAGGTCGTTTCGGAAGCATCTGCGATATCAATGACTGCACCTGGAATATTCTCGACTCTTTTTTGAACATCATCCCTGATCTGTGAAATAGTTCTCTTACTGATTTTTTTTAAATCCTTCTTCAGCAATACATTCAGAGATGCACTTTCCGCCTGAATATTGCTCGTTATATCTTCTTTCTCAGGTATAGTGTCTATTCTGCTTTCAATCTGCGATACAATCTTATCAGTGGCCTGGATGGATGAACCAACCGGCATCGTAACGCTAATCCGAAATGCGCTGGTTTGAACCTGCTGCAGATTATTCATACTCACGGCAAGACAAAGAAATATTGTCACAAAAAAGAATATCAATACTCCGATAATGGTCTGCGCCGGTTTACGTAACGAATATTTCATCAGCATCACATAAGCCTGTACAAGCTTATTCCGTGTTGAAACAACGTTAAAGCTTAAATTCCTGCTGCTTTTCCGCTTAAGAAACGAATAAGCCATCATTGGAACCAGCATAACTGCCACAAACAGGGAGATTGAAAGGGTAGAAATAATCGATACGCCAATATTTTTTCCCAAAAGGGTAACCAGAAAATTACTTGAAAATAAAAAGGGGAGGAAAACAGTTACCGTGCATAGTGTTGATGAGAATACCGAGCGCCAAACTTCAGTAGTACCTTGTACAACGGCTTCACGAGGGGACTTGCCTAGTCCGCGCAATCGGTATATATTCTCCAGAACGACTACACTATTATCCAGGAGCATCCCCACGGCAAGTGCTATTCCGACGAGGGTCAGACTATTAATAGAGATATCGGCACCATAGAAAAAGTTAAATGCAGTAAGTACGGAGATAGGTATGGCCAGCGCTATGATCGAGACTAACTGAAAGTTTTTAAGGAATATCCAAAGCACCATAATTGCCAGCAGTCCACCAATCAAGGCAAGTTCACCGATTTGATTCAGGTTCTTCTCCATCGTATCAGCAGCATTATTCTGAACCTTTATCTGGATATCTTTTGAGGCAAGTGTCTGGTTTAAACGGGCTATAACTGCCAGAGTATTGTGCGACAGATCGATTAAATTGGACTGTGCATCATTTACGAGTGTTATGGATACAGAATTTTTACCATTAACTCTCGAATAGGAAGTCTCCTCCTTGGTTCCAAAATAAACCTTTGCAACATCTTTCAACAAAATTGGCCCGGGGGCAATCACCAGGTTACCAATCTGTTTCAGATCATCGAACTCTGAAGTAACCTGAACAACAAAATCTTTTTTTGATTCATATACATTTCCCGCGAAGGCTCTTGCCTTATAATTCTGTGAGAGTTTACTGCGGATTGTCGCAGCTGTGATATGATAAGCCTGACAAACATCCATGTCAAGCTGAATTTCAATTGATTTTTCATGACCTCCAAAGACGTTAACTCCAGCAATACCATCTATATTCTCCAGTTCAGTCTTTATTTTGAGATCAGTAATGTTTCGTACCCGGTCAACGTCGCCACCGCCCAGAACCTGTAGCTGCATAAACTGATTCTTCATCTGATTGAGATCCACCTTAACTACAGTTACCTTAAACTGTTCCGGAAGTGATGCTTTAATCTCATCGACTTTTTCCTGAACTTTTAGGTAGGTGTATTTAAAATTGATGTTTTTATTGAATTCAACCATTATAGAACCCTGGCGGGACTCGGCTGTCGATTCCATGTTCTGAATTCCCTGAAGAGCGCCAATAGCACCCTCCAGAGGCACAATAGCCTGACTTTCCATGTATTTCGGATCGACCTCAAGCTGGCTGGAGATTTGAACATACAGCATCGGAAGTTCAGCATTAGGGAATAACTCCATGGAAAGATTTCTCCATGAAAAATATCCCATCATGCTTAATCCGAAGAAAAGCATGCTGATCAGAACTTTTCTGTTTATTATAAAATTCATTATTCGTCTTGTTTCATTGACTTATTACTTGTCATCAGGTCATACACACAGGGGATTACCAATAAAGTCAGCAAGGTACTGGTAACCATTCCTCCGATAACAGCATAAGCCATTGGTGAACGTAATGATGTACTCGTTCCGAACCCAAAGGTCAACGGAAGCAAAGCTATAATTGTTATAATACTCGTCATGAGTATAGGTCTTAACCGTTGCTGGCTTCCTAAGGAAATAGCGAGTCGTTTATCCATACCACCCCGTCTTAACTGGTTAATACGGTCAATGAGGATAATCGAGTCGTTTACTGCGATCCCACCCAGCATAATGATGCCAATAAGTGCCATAATATTAAATGTCTGACCCATCACAAAAAAGAGTAAAATCGTTCCGACAATTGCAAACGGGATTGTTAAAAGAACTATAAGCGGATGAATCAAGGATTCAAACTGACTAGCAAGAACCATATAAACCAATACGATAGATAGTATCAGTGCAAACTGCAGATTTGTCATTGACTCTTGTCGTTTCTGCTCTTCTCCGGCTACCTTGAGTGAATAATCGGCCGGTAAAATAATTGGTGCAATTTTAGCCTGGACTTCAGCGATTACTTTATCAAGTGGCTTGTTTTTATCCAGTTCGGCCATTACCTTCCCAATCCGGCTTTGGTTTCGCCTGTATATTTCAGTTGGTGCAACAGTTTGTTCAATTTTTGCCACCTCGTAGAGACGTATAACAGAAGTACCATTTTTAATAATCATATCTCCTAAGGCGGCAATTCCTATCTTTGGAACATAGATTGTAATATCACGAAGTTCTCCCTCCTTATCCATCTGTCCTGCAGTCTCTCCTTTAAGCTTGGCTGTTACCTGATTCACTATATCAGTCACGGCAAGCGAGTATGAACCAGCCCTGAAGCGGTCTACCTGAACATTTAATTCAGGATATCCACCCTCCATATTTGTCTGAATATTATATAATCCCTGAACATCCTTTACCGAGGCTTCTACCTGTTTTGTAATTTTCTTGATTACATCCAGATCTGCTCCTCTGACCTCTACAACCACCGGCGCCTCCTGTGTTCCAAGGATACTTTGCAAAGCCGTTTCATCTTGTGTAAAAGTGACTTCGAACTGAGGATTTCCTGCATACCATTTTGCGATTGCAGAAGTCACCTCCGAGGATACATATTTTCCTTGCGGTTTAAGAATTACTTTTACCTGTGCAGTATTTACCCCTTCATAGACTGCTGTGGCGGAGGTAGTTGTTCCGGTTGAGGGACCTATTCTGGAATAAACAGATTCGACGTTATCTTCCAGAAGCTCCCTGACCATTTTCTCCAACGATGCCACAGCTGTTGATGTCCTCTCAAGCGAAGTTCCTTCGGGCATTTTTACACTTATCGTAAACTCTTTACTGTCACTCTTTGGCATAAACTCCGAACCTATAAATGGGATTAAAAGGAAAGACAGACCCATTAAAACCAATGAGATAATAGTAATTATCCAGCGGTGAGGAAGTAATCCTGATATGAAATTCCCGTAACCTGAAAATTTTGCACCTTTAGGGGCCTGAATCCCTTTTTTCTTGAAAAACTGGTGATATAACATTGGAATCAGGAAAATCGCTACAAAAAGAGATGAGAAGTGCGAGAAGGCAACAGTCCATGCCTGATCTTTAAATAACTCACCGGATGCACCGTGAATATATACAATCGGCAGAAACACAACGATTGAGGTCAGGGTTGATGAGGTGATGGCGCCTCCAACTTCTGCGGTTCCTACAATAGCAGCCTCCTTGGCAGACATCCCAAGTTCATGGTTACGAAAAATATTTTCCATTACGACAATCGCATTGTCAACAAGCATACCGGCGCCCAGGGCCAATCCGCCAAGTGTCATTATGTTCAGGGACAAGTGATTGAAATACATCAAATTAAATGTTGCAATAATTGAAATTGGTATTGCAAGACTTACAATAAGTGTGGTGCCAATTTTTCTTAGGAATATAAACAGTATGATTATTGCCAGGATGATCCCAATAATCATCGTATTCTGTACTTCATCAATTGCAGTGCGGATAAACGTACCCTGATTGGTTACCAATGTAAATTTGTAACCCGGTAGGGCCTTTGTAATACTAACCAGTGCTTTTTGAATATCCTCAACCGCCTTGACAGTGTTGTAACGAGTCTCCTTATAGATGGATAAGGCAAGACACCGCACTCCGTTTATCCGAACGATATTTACCGGTTCCTTGTTTGCAAAACTTACTTTCGCCACATCCCGAAGGTAGGTTGCAGACTTTTGCGCTGTTGTGCTACCGGCAACGGGTGATTGATAGCCGATTATAAGTTTCTCAAAATCTTCCTTTTGCTGAAGGAGACTAACTCCCTTAACAACATATTGAAGACCGGTCTCGGTAATTGTTCCACCCGAAATACTTCGGTTGTATGCCTGGATCTTCTGAGATAACTGGTCTACTGTAATGTTAAACGATTCGAGTTTGTATGGGTCTGTATCGATCCGGACCTCATTTTCCTCTACACCCGAGAGCTCGACATCTGCAATCCCCTCAAGTCTGACAAGCTCATTCCGGATATAATTTGTTGCTACCTTACGAAGCTCATTCATATCTGTAATGGACTCATGCGTCAGTCCAACGACAACAACAGGCTGAGTGTTCGGGTCAAGTTGCGTAATTGTCAGAGCATCTATGAGCGTATTTTGAGAAAAGCTTGTTAATGCCTTTTGAAGATCGAGGAAAGCTTCATCCATATCTTTATTCCAGGCATATTCAACTGTGACCTGTGCAGAGCCTGTTCTGGAAATCGAAGAGACCTCCATGACACCATTCTGACGAATAGCAACAGCCTCCATTTTCTCTATAAACATCTTTTCCATCTCCTCTGGTGGTCGTTCACCGGATTTTATCTCGACAAAAATCCTCGGCGAGGTAAGGTCCGGGAAGAGATCAATCCCCAGTTTCTGGTATGAAATTACTCCCAGAAGTAAGATCCCCAAAATGGCCATCAATACTGTTACAGGATAATTGACTGCAAAAGAAGTCAGTTTTTTCATCAGCAAATGCTTTTAAAATTTATGGTTCCCCCTTATTGATTAATAATCTTAACCTTAGAATTATTCCGAAGAGTCTCAAAACCCTTAGTGACCACCCGCTCATTCTTTTTCAGTCCTTCGATAACCTCAACTGACGTTTCGTTTTCCAGCCCGGTTGTGATAATCCTTTCGCGTGTTGCCCCTTTCTCCACGATAAACACAGTTTTTCCCCTGTTACCTGAAACGATAATCTCCTTGGAGATCACAATGGCACTGTCGCGCCTGGCTACCTCAATATCTGCTTTTACAAACATTCCGGGCCGAAGTTTTAATCCTGGATTATCAATCACAAGTTTCCCTTTGAACGTCCTGGTTTCAGTACTTACTACAGGGGATAATTCATTGATCTTAGCCTTAAGAGTGTCTTTAGGTAAGGTGTAATTTGTTATATCAACATCTTGTCCAACCGAAATTGTAGATATGTTTTTCTCAGGAAGGTTAATCTCCATCAGCAATTTACTGTAATCCATTAAAGTTACGGCCGCAGAGCTGGTTACAACACGCGTCCCGTTAGTTACCTGTGGCAAATCGACTATAGCACCCTTGAAAGGAGCCACAACTTCGAATTTTGCAAGCTGAATTTTTGCATTCTCATAATCTGTATTTGCTTGAGCAAGTGCAACTTCTGAGTTCTTCATTTCACGCAGTGTAACGCCTCCTTTTTCGTAGAGTGATTTTTGTTTTTGGAACTCAAGTTCCGAAATATCGAGGTTTAATTTCTTAGTCTTAATGGCAATTGTGTTCTCAGTCTCAGGGTTCTCTAACCGGATTATAACCTGCCCTTTCTCTACAATGTCACCAAGTTTAAATGGGTTACCGGTCTTTGGATTTTTCATTAAGAAATAAATACCTGGCATTTCCGTATTCAGTGTTGTCTGGCTTGCTGCAGTAGCAGTTCCTGTCGTGCTAATAAATTGAACGATAGGTTTCTTCACAACGTCGGAGACCGATACCGGAATGGCAAGTTCACTGTTGACCTGGTTGCCCTGATTGCCGCATGCTGCCATAATTGGTATTAATAGGACGAAAAACCACTTACCACTTTCTTTGAATTTAAATTTCATGATCTGCTCTGTTAAAAGGGTTGACTATTTTATTTGGTTAGACTGAATATCCTTCAGGAATTTTTCGGGAATTACTGGCTGATTTGTACTGAAATCATAAAGTGAAACAACTTTTAGATTTAGCAGCGCAATCTTATAGTTGATAAGCGATTGGGCGTAGGCCATCTTTTTCTGGGAAAGCTGCTGCTGAAAAAGGTTAAGGTCCATACTTGTAAGGTCGCCATTCTTGTATCGTTCAAGATTAATATCATACGTAAGCTGAGAGTTCTTCTGATTCTGCAGGGCAAGTTCAATCTGATTTCTCAGGTTTCCAAGACTGCGGATCGCCTGACGGATATCCATTTTTATTTGGGTTTGAATATTCGACAGACTAAGTTCCTGAGTCTTTATAACTGCCTCCTGTGCCCTGATTTTTGCTTTTCGCTGGCCCCAGTCAAAAATCGGAATGTTAAAAGCCAAAGTATAACGTGGACTTTGCGTTGGTTTATCATAGATATTCGATAGGTTGGGGTCGTCACCGGACAAACCTACTGAGAGTGTTGCCGTTCCGCTAAATTTATTAAAAGCATTTACTACAATCATATCTAACTTGGCGGTCTCAACATTTATTTTACGTTGTCTCAATTCCATTCTGCTGGCCAGGCCATGCTCCATCGCCATTTTACCATCTATATCAATTGGATTAACGACAACATCCGCCATTACAGTGATGTCACTAAGTATATCCATTCCAATATATTGTTTAAAAATATCCTTCGCATTTTCAAGGTCGACACGTCCGGATGCAACGGCAGATTTTGAAGTTGCAAGATTTACTTCAGCCTGATAAAGTTCCTCCCTGGCAGCGAGTCCTGCATCCACTTTATTTTTAATAATCTCGTAACTTTTTTCAGTATTTGCGAGCTCTTCCTTATTGATTGAGAGGCTCATCTGAGACATATAGACATTATAAAAATACTGTGATACACTCATTTCAAGGGTCATCCTCTGAATCTTATAACTGAGTAAGGCAGTCTCATTATCATATTCCACATTCTTGATCCCCATTTTGGTCTTGTTATACATAAACAATGGTTGCATCAGACTCAGATTGAGATTATTGAAGAATGCCTTGTTTTCATTTGTCCCTCCGGCAACCTGGGAGATGTTATTTTGCCAGCCGAACTGATTATTTAACGATATCGTACCATCGGTGAATGGGATTGGCTGAGCCACCGTAAAAGTCCCCGAAGTTGTAAAGCTGCGGTTTGTAAACCATTGCGAGAGTCGGGTATCAAACTGACGGCTATTACTGTACGAGATCGGATTAACACCCAGTGAAAACTGAGATTTTAAGGCAGCACGCTGGGCATTTAACGTCTCTGTCGTGCGCTCGAGGTTATAAAGTGAACTCTGCAAACTTGGACTTCCTTTACTGGCCATTTCAAGCGCCTGTTCGAGCGTGATAATTGATTGTCCTTTCACCTGAATAAATAGGAGTGAACATAGGATGAGTACAAAGAACTTCTGTTTCTTCATCGGATTTAATATTCTGTTAATTTACTTTGACGAGTTTAACGGCATCAGCATAAATGGTCTGCGCCTTGGATAAATTTGACAACTCTATTTTCACGGTATCCGGAGATAAATGATAGGAACCTATCTCCGTCCATCCGCCATCACTATTTTTCATTTCCACAACCTGGTGATCCTGGCCATCATCGTGGAATACTGTAAAATGGTAATCCTCGTCTGCCTTTTCATCATGGCCCCAGCCTCTTCTTATTTTAGGAATATAGGCCAGGACTTTATAATAACCCGGAGCATTAATCCTGACATTCCACGTCGCCTTACGTTCACCCTTTCCTCCCCTGAGGTAATAAGCTGACCTTATTTGTTTTCCATAAAACTGTTCGTTGGTTGTCAGCGTCCATTCGACGGGCTGGTTCCAGAACACCATTCCCTTGTATTTAAATTCTTTATCCTTTCTCAGCAGACCCTTTGATGAATTTTGAGAATCTGCATCTGAACCACCTGAAACCGACGTGATTATCTTTTGAATAAGGCTGTTCGTCTGAGGTTTGCTAATTTCAAAACCAGTATCCTCGTTATCCAGAATTATTTCATTGGGCTCGGTACCTTCAGTATAGGCAATTACGTCATTTGCCTCGGCAGATTGCAATTTTTCGTCAATTTCAATCTTCCCAAACTGTTGAGTAATTGAGGATGGGATATTATGGGATGCATACGTATTAAAGGTTATAGACCGCGGCTCCCTATTGAATAAGAACGTGATCATCCTGGATTGCTTTCCGCTGATTAACACAGTTTTTTCAACATTATCATCCGGACTGCCGCCACGCATACGAAATCCACGCTGCCCGCCACCCATTCTGAAACTCACTGAAACCGCTCCCGGATCTTTATCGGTATTTGTGATTACGAACGAAACCATTGTCTTTATCTGGTCATCCTTCTTTAGTTTCGCCGTATTTATTTTGCTTATGATATAACCTGGAAGTGATTTTGAATTATACCATCCGGGAAGATACTGATCCAGATCCATCCCAAAAGAACTCTTTAGCTGGAGATTTAATTCATCAACCGGATATGACCTGAACCTTTTCCCCTCGATGAACTTGTGGATAAACTCATCAAATTTATCGGGCCCTACTGCTCCTTTCATAAGAGCAAACAGAAAACCACTCTTTGTAAGTATTACATTGCTTACAATATCCGGATCATCCTGGTTATTAAGAATTTCAGAAAACGAAGCATCCTGCAAGGCAATATTTCCCTTCTCATTATCCGAAAGTCCAACAAAATTACGCATCCATGGGTTGCCCGTTTCACTCGCCGCTTTGGATAAATAGGATTCAACCGCCCTGTTAATTATGGGGTATACGGATGAATTAATATAAGTAACAAATGTGTAGTAATTTGGAAAAATAAAGTAAGGGTTTATCTCCTCTTTTGTCATCGAAGGTGGTCCTATATTGATCCCGTTACCTCCGCCCATGCGGCCAGGCGATGTTTTACTGCTGAGCAACACCTCATTCACAAAACGTTTGAAATAATTCTCCTCATTCTCCCTGGGGCTGATAGTCTGATTATCGTGACCTCCCCAACGTTCTGTATTTTTCTTTTGACCGGCAAAATTGGCACTGTTTAGTTTAAACCCACCCTCGGGGAGGTAAACAGTCTCGGGTTGCACCTGTTCTCCGGCGCCACTCCACACATGACTGAATGAACAAAATTGTACCGGAATTTCAACAAGATTCAACCGTTTATATGGATAGGTGAACTGTACTTTGGCTTCCCATGTCTTTCTTAGGTCACGGATTACTGGTTTAATCGAATCTTTGAGTATTTTAAAATAGGGGTCAAAAATCTTATTATGACCTGCCATAAAATTCAAAGTATAGGTGATACTATCCACTTCGATGGATCGTGTTACATATTTGCCTGCAGCCAAAGACATTTGTGGCAATTTGTTCTCCGGAGTAAAATCGAAAACACCATTCCCCTCATCTTTGGTTTTTCCTTGCGAGATGGCTTTCAAACCATTCATTGTCTTTACTTTCAGATGAAAATCGGTAAATTGCATGGTTAGCCATTTCAATCCGATTGTCGAATAACTTATGCCTGCCGTAGGATACCACCGTGTTTCCGGTGTAAGAAGCATGTAATCCGGTTTAATAAAGGCATGTTTTTTGTCAGCAATACCATTTCCCCGCTGTAACCATAACTCAAGCCGTTCACGGTTCATGTCCAGGTAACAAAATGTCTCATCAATATTTCCCTGATAGGAGACCTTAAGCCTCAGTTCTGCAGACTTTTGAAGAGGTGCGTCCGGAGTAATTTTAAGCAGTTGCAGTTCACGCGTAAATTTGGCACCGCTAACTGATGTAACTTCCAGACTGGGATTTAACGTCAGGATAATCTCATTAAGGGGATCATTGTTCTGGTTGACAAGCGTCAGTTCAGCCTCTCCCTTAATTCCTTCACCGGTGTGTTCGAGTGAAAGGTCACATTTTGTCATATATGCAACAGGTGTTGTAGCATATTTATTATTTAACTGCAACATAGCGGCCCGATGTTCGTCCCCCGCGTTAATGTGACTTATGTATTTGATCCCAAGTCCAAGACCAAGGGCCAAAAATAAAATACTGAAGATAAGGGTAATATGTTGAGTAAATACTACCTGAGGCAGTCGTTGAAGCAATAATATGGTTAGTCCAATAAACCCAAGTCCCAGAAAAAAATAGATTCCCCGATGGATAAGGATATCATTAAGGAAGCCAAAGCCGACAAAATCAGAGAAGGTCATGGGAAGATGAAACGCCATGTAATCAAAGAGATAGTGATAAACATTCTGAAGATAAAATAATGTTGCAGCAATGTATCCCAGTAAGATTACGAAAGTGACGGCCTGGTTCTTAATCACAGACATGAGGAAAAAGGAGAAGCCGAGGATAAAGATTAACGTTGGCAGACTAATCAGAAAGAAATAATAAAAATAGGGAGCGAGAGAAAACTGGTTGAATGGAGAGGCAAGATTAAAAACCGCTACCATACCCAATGCGATGAAATTCAATACAAAAAACACCCATACATTCCCAATTGTTTTGCCAATGACATAATCTGCATTAGTCATCGAACGCATATATATTACTTCCGTAGTGTCCAGTTTCTTGTCACGTTTAAGAAAGTCCGAAGCCAGGAAGACGGCGATAATTGCCTGTGCAACATTTATAATGTACAGGTTAATAAAGGGAATCATCGAGGGGAGTGCAACCATGTCGCTGTTTGGCCAGAATGCTATGCTGGTTTGGTTTCCAAAGTTGAAGAGGAAGACAAAAATAAGTGCCAGAATAGAGAAAATTCTGAAAAACCAACTTCTGAAGAGCGTTTTTGACTCGTATTTTGATACAGTCAGAATATTGTTGATTGCAATCATAATTTAACAGTTAAAATGTTAGGAATTACTTACAACTTAAAGACAGTCAGCATTTTGAATATCAGATCTCATGCCAATGCTGATTGAGCTCATTTTCCATGAAATTCACATAGGCGTGTTCCAGATTGGGTTCAATCTGTTCCCCTGCATAGCCATTGATGTTTTTAGAGACTACCTGCACTTCCCACCCTTCTTCGGATGGAATAGAAGAGATAATAGGGTATTTTTCCTGAATTTCCTGATATTCGGTTTCTGTAGCTGTGATCCGCCATACATTATTACGTGCCTGATTGATTAATAACTCCGGTGATCCTTTGAATGCAAGAGTCCCTTTGTTCATCAGCGCCATGTCTGTACATGTGCTGGAGATATCACCAACGATATGGGTAGAAAGGATAATGACAACGTCGCGTTCGCTGATACGGGTAAGCAGATTGCGAAACCGGATGCGTTCCTCAGGGTCAAGACCTGTGGTAGGTTCATCGACTATTATGATCTGAGGATCACCAATCAATGCCTGTGCTATTCCCAGCCTGCGTTTCATTCCTCCCGACAAGTTGTTGGCAAAACGATTACGTGCTTCATAGAGGCCAACCTCCTCAAGCATTTTCTCTACTGCCTCATTTCGTTTTGAAGTCTGGTTCATTCCGGACAACCGAGCTATATAATCGAGAAACTCGTAGGTGCGTAATTTAGCGAAGAAGCGAAAATCCTGTGGAAGGTAGCCCAGCATTGTCCTGATTTCCTTCCTGTTTTTCTGCAGATCAAGTCCGTTGACAAGCACTTCTCCCGATGAAGGTTTAGCAAGTGTCACCAGGATACGCATGAGACTGGATTTACCGGCACCATTCGGACCCAGAAGACCGAACATACCATTTTCAATTGTCATTGTGACATCTCTCAAGGCATGATTACCATTTGGATAGACCTTATTCAGCCCTTTAATCTCGATTTTCAAGCTTCAGTGGTATTAGAGGTTGCGAATGAATTAGATTTTCAATGTCCTTTTGACATGGAAACAATAAAAAGGTTTAATATCATAATGCAATTTCATCGGGATTTTAGAAAATATACTAGATTTGATCTTTATTGAAAATTTATGCTCATCAAATAACAAATTCAAACAATCCGAATAATCCTGTTAAGCTATGAAAACCATTGAACGAGCCCTGGAGAATTTGATTTTTTTCAGCCGGTGGCTGCAATTGCCTGTCTACTTAGGGCTTATAATCGCCTCAGTATTATATGCCTTTAAATTTCTGGCGGAGTTATGGTATTTGCTCGCCGATTTCGCAGTAATGAGCGAAAATACGATTCTGCTAACGGTTTTAGGGTTAATAGACATATCAATGGTGATCAACTTGTTGGTAATTGTTTTTATTGGAGGTTATTCGACATTTGTAAGTAAAATAGATTTTGAAAACCACGAAGACAAACCCGATTGGCTAAGTAAAATTAACGCAAGCTCTCTTAAAATCAAGCTCATTATTTCGCTTGTGAGCATCTCCGGGGTGCACCTGTTGAAAACGTTTATTGACATTCATAATGTTCCTTTACAGGATGCACTTTTGCAGATCGGAATTCATATGGTATTTATTATCTCTGCATTACTACTTACAATTACCGATAAGATCATGCATTCGGATGAAGCTTCAACGGGGCACCAGGGATAAATTAACACAGAGGCTCGGAGAGCACTGAGGTTCACAGAGGAAAATTTACTCTGTGTTCCTCCCTGTACTCCGTGCCTCCGTGGTTCCTTTTCTCCGTGCTTCCCTGGTAATATCAATAATCGTTTATGTTGACTTTACTTGTGGCATCCTTTTTAAGCCAAACCTCCAGCGGTTGTCTTGCCTGAATTCTAGAACTATCAATTAAAGTTCCACCCAACTTATTTGCAATACCCTCCAGGGTTACTTCTGAATGTTGAAGGACAATTCCCATTGAATCGACATAAAATTGATTTCCATAAACACTGGAATGGTTGTTAGCCTGGACTTTCAAAAAATGGATCCTGGACTTATAAGGCTCACTTTCGTTCAGCATTACATTACTTTTATCTAAATTGAGTGACAACTCTTCAGTACTAAAGCTTTCAAGAGTCAGATTGGCATGCTTCAGAACAACATGCTTCAGTGTATTGGTTGCGTGAACCCGGATCGAGGCATTGTGATGGGATGACTTCTCAAAATCGGAAATCCTCAACGTATCGCCGGAAGCAGAAAAATTAACCTTCGGTTGTATTGAATCCTTCAAACTGGTAACCTCAATATATGAAGAATCATTTTTTACGAGAGTGACATTCATACTGTTTGTGATATAGAGAGTCTTAAATAATTTCAAGGATTGCTTTTTCACCTTGAAATCAGAGTTGATGTCGTTATATTTACGTCCGTTAATGCGCAGGTCGATCATCATCACCAAAATCAGAAGTGCTATTGTTCCAAGAAGTGATATAAATATGAGTTTACTTGTTTTCATTTTAGATTGAATTATTAGTGGATTCAAAATAGGGTTTGATTTCATCAAGAGTGATACCTAATATCCTTGTTTGTTTTACAATAAGAGGGAGTTCGGTCTCGAAAAACTCTTTACGTTTCCATTTCAGGATGATTTCAACTGCATCAGTACTTGCATAATAGCCTACTCCGCGTTTATTATCGATTATACCGCGTGCCTGTAACTCACTGTAGGTCCGCATTACAGTATTTGGGTTGACTCCCATTTCGGCTGCAAGGTCGCGTACGGATGGAATTTTTTCGCCGGGAGGATATTTTCCCTCCATCACTTTCTCCGATATGCTGTCGGCTATCTGAAGAAATATTCCTTTTGTGTTTTTAAATTCCATTTTAAGCCTCCTTTTCTTTTAAACTAAACCAGGCGATTGCTAAAAAGGCCATATTGATAATGAGCATACCTATTGACAGGGTTCTGTAGACTGATTGAACATCGCTAAAGAAAATCTGATCTTTTCCAACAGGTCTCAGCCCATCAAGATTTATTCCCTTAGTAAGTAAGTACACAAACAGTAAATAGCCCATAATAACAATCGTGAATGTAAGTAAAGTCTTCAAAAGTGGCGCCTTTGAAAAATAGCTTGCTCCGGTAAATAGTGCAATAAAACCAAACAAGATTCCTTGAATTGTTAAGTTCGTTGGCCAAAACTCAAAGTTACCATCCTTAACAATTGCTAATAAACCTTCCCGATAGGAAAATTGATAATTCGTTAATTTTGGGTAAAAGGAATGAACCAGTGCCCCTTCCAGATTAGCAATGATCCAAAATAGCAAAGGCATCAGGACAATGAATGCCACGATCCTGGAGAGAATTTCAAAGACAAATTTTTCACCATTTGTCGCCGGAAGCATCAGATAAAATAAACTCTTCTCCTTTGAGCGAAATGCTGGAAATGAAGTCGTTGAGTATGCGATTCCTAAGGATATAAATACGGAAATAAAAGAGCTCAGGTAATCTGTATTACTCCAATTACTAAAATCCTTTGTAGATTGTGAAATGACAAATAAAATAAACAGGCCGCCAGAAAATGCCGATAGACCTAATGGGTAACGCCTCTTATTGATGATCAGTTTTTGTTTGAACAACATCAGCAACCGCTGAAACGAAAATGTATTGTTTGTTTGCATAGTTTTATCAGATTTTATGACCGTTGGTGATGGCATTAAAAAGTAATTCGATATCAACCTCGGACTCTTCATGTCCATTTGGAATCATCATCCGGTATCCGCCAGGTACAGGTTCGCTGTAAATGGCTCCTGACGCATCCGCTGATGTACCCGAGACAAAAGCGACTTTTAGCGAGATCTCCAGGATGGTCTGGTGAAAAATCACCTCCCCGTTGTCGAGAATAATAATTTTGTCAATCAGATTTTCAACATCTTTAACCTGATGTGTAGAAATAATCACCAGCTGATCCTCGTCCAGGGAGCCGGCCAGAATCTTTCTGAAAAGCGCCTTTGAAGGGATATCCAGGCCATTGGTCGGTTCGTCCAGGACAAGGAACCTGCATTTGCTGGACAGTGCGAAGGCGATCAGGAATTTCTTCTTCTGACCATGCGAGAGTCGCTGCAAATTCCGGTTACTTTCAAGTTCAAATTCGATCAGGATACGATCGAAGAGTTCGAAATCAAACCGGGGATAGAAAGGGGTATAAGCCTTCAGGTAATCACGGATTGTTATGGAAGGAAAATAAAATTCCTCAGGCACCATAAAGACGTCGTTTAACATCGATACATCCCGTTTTCTGGGCTGGTGATCCATTACTGAAAGCTCCCCTGAGACGGGGTGAAGCAGTCCGGTCAAAAGTTTGAGCAGACTCGTTTTGCCAGCACCATTCTTGCCGAGTAACCCCGTGATACTCCCTGCTTCAAGGTTTACTGACAGACTGTTGAATAGAGCCTGTTGCCGGGGATAAGCAAAATTAAGGTCTTTAATCTGAATCATATTTTACAGTTTTAATGTTTTAGTGTACTACTATACTAATACAGTACAAATATAAAACTATTTAATTCAGATATCCAAATTATTTTTTATTTATTTTAAAAAAAGATTTTGATTGCCTGGTTAATCTTTATTATTACCTTTTAAAATCAAGATCCTGAAAGTCGAAACTAAAATCAGTCGTAGGGGAGATGGCCTGCATCTTCATTCCGGTGGCCTTGCCAGTATTGTCAAGATCAAAATTCACAAATGCATCTGCGTCCATGCTCCTG
>CAINLJ010000155.1 GCA_903850335.1 uncultured Bacteroidia bacterium
GGCGGCGGAGGTGCCGGAGGTTCCTGGTGAGCTGGGTTTTTAGGTTATTAGGGGTTTAGGCTGTTAGGGGCTTAGGCTGATAGGGGTTTAGGGTGTTGGGCAATAACCGAATAACCGAGCAGCCGAATAACCGAACACTCAAACATGAAATGAAAGAGAGTAATGATATTCAGGACGAATTACAATTAAAAACCCAGAATGGGTGAAATGATTGTATCCCCCAGTGTAGTGAAACGGAACGGGGGGAAGGACAAGCACGTAACTAGTCCGGGAGTTAACACTCGCAAAAGCACAAAACCCCTTGTCGGACTGTGGATCGACGGATCGTTGAAGGAAACACGTATCAGAATGACGAAGGTCATGGCTTTACGACTGAACGACGGAACAACCGGACGACGGAAACGCATAACGGGTTGAATATTAATAATCTGCCGAATAGCCGATCAGCCCAATAGTCGAGATTAGGCTTTTAGAATTTATTTGTCGATGCTTTAGCAGGGCATGGTACAACGTGCCGAAATATCACCTGAGTAAAAAGAACTCTGACAACCTCCATAATAACACTCCTATATCCGGATTCCCATTAAACAATAAAGTACGAAAAGATAGCTTCTCTGATAATATAAAAGATAATTTCATCATTGTCCCAATGGTGTTCTGTTCTGTTCTGATTTTTTTTATATTTGCACTAACTGAACCAATCAAAGTCCTTATGATCTAATCAAATTCCCAATTAAGAATATCAAAAATAACAACCAAAAAATTCAATTATGGAAAATGTAAACCAGAAAAGATTATTTATTGCAAGCTGTCTTGCATTGTTGGTGACCGGGCTGACTTTTGCTATCAGAGCAAAAATAGAAGGTGTATTTTCAACCACCTATTTATTGAGTAAAGAAGACATTGGCCGTGCATTTGCGCCAGCTTTCTTCGGCTTTGCAATTGCTATGTTTGCCGGAGGATTTATTATCGACATCGTCAAAACTAAAACAATTGTGCGGTTAGCCTTTGGTCTGCATTTGGTTGGAATTGTACTCTTACTCCTTGCTAAAGATTTCACATCCCTGTTTCTGGCGAATGTGTTTATTGGACTCGCTAATGGCAGCGTGGAAGCAGCTTGTAATCCATTAGTTGCCACACTCTTCCCCAAGGATAAAACTAAAATGCTAAACAGATTTCATGTTTGGTTTCCTGGTGGAATTGTAATTGGCGGACTTTTGGCCTGGTTGATCATGGATTCATTTAACCTCCCATGGCAGGTATTTGTTAGTATCCTTTTTATCCCGTTAGCAATCTATGGATATTTATTCTTCAATGAGCGGATACCTGAAACAGAACGTGTTGCCAGCGGTGCAACCTATAAGGATATGATGCGCAATGTTGGTGCTCCTTACACAATTATTGTAGCAGTTTTACTCATGATCCTTTCCGCTTTCATCCCCTCATTAAGCTTGAATTTCAATAGTATCGTACCCTACCTGATTATTTTGGTAATCGTTATTCTCGTAATTATCGAAGGACGACTAATTAATAAAATTAGTCTTCTATTTCCGCTCGTTCTTTTTTGCATGTTGCTTACTGCTTCAACTGAACTGGGAACTAACCAATGGATTAACGCATTGTTGAGTACTAATGGTATTAACCCGATGATTATCCTGGTTGTGATGACCGGGATTATGGCGGTTGGCCGGTTCTTTGCCGGTGGATTGATCCATCGCCTAAACCCCACAGGCGTATTATTAGGTTCGGCAATTACGTCCACAGTAGGTCTGTTATTGCTTAGTATCTCTTCGGGTGCGGCTATGACTGTTCTTTCTGCAGCCGTGTTTGCAGTTGGTGTATGTTACTTCTGGCCAACAATGATAGGTTTTGCCTCAGAATATGTACCTAAAAGTGGTGCTCTTGGAATGTCAATCCTGGGAGGTGCAGGATTTGTCGCGACCTCAATGGTTTTACCGATCATGGGAAAATCGATTGAAACGGCAGGACCACAAATAACATTAAGAAACATGTCGGTATTGCCTGTTATTTTAATTTTTGCATTTATATGGCTGTCGATAATAATTAAAAAGAAATCTCCTAAAAGTTAGCTTTCGGTAACCCGTAATTCAATTATTGAAGGTCGTTCAAGACTATGTAAAATTAAAAGAGGAAACTGCAAATTATCAGTTTCCTCTTTTAGTTTCATTCAGGAAGTATAAATTTGATCATTTTAATAAATTATCTCCAACAGCTTCTGAGAGGAGATTAAGGAGAAATTGTACTGCTGACGGATCATAGACAGGATCATCAGTTTGATGGCGAGGTAGTTGAACAGTTTCTTCGAGACGTCCTTCAGTAAAAAGCTGACATAGGAATAATTTTCCCTTCCGGTTATCTGGTATAATTTCAACCACTGGAAATAAAACCGGATTATTCCCTGAAGTTGCCATTGCCTTAATTTGTACTCCTTTACCTTCAAAACTAAGCTCCTGGGAAGGAACAGTAAGGCCATCAAACCCATTCCATTCACAAATCAACCCTTTACCCATCCTAAAATTAAGTTCACGAAATCCCGATTTTAAAACAAAGCTTTTCGATGCTGATTTAATCGGACTAAATATTGCAGAGATACCGTATGGGAGTGAAACGCGTGAATAAACAGAATCCACATTCCGGGGATTAAAATCCAGAATTATAACAGACATTTCCCTGCGAAGAGCCCTGGAAACAAGTTGCAAAATAATTGGATCGCCTGAGGCTAATCGAGACCAGCCCTTTTTGCCCAATAATAAAACCTGAGCCCAGGAAAAAGCCGGGGCCTTTATGCTCCACTTTTTAAGAAAAACGTTTAACTCTTCTTCAAAATCAGGCGAATGAATGAGTATTTTCGACAGACGTGGCGATTTAACCGGTTCAATCACATTAAAAATCTGCATTGGCATTTTTCCTGAAAACGAATCTGATAAAGCTCCAAGAGTAAGTCTGTAAGTCCCCTGATGTTGAGGTACCGGAATCATAAGCTGAATATCCTGGCGTTGCTCCGGCCCCAAATCAACATTTATAATTGTCTTCCACTCCTTCATTTGTACACTATCTAGAACAACAAGTTCCTGACTCACAGGAAGTCTGGAGGAATCATTATTTTTTATTGTTAATTCCATCCTGATTAAACTGCCGGGCAGAAAATTTGAATAAATATCACCAAATAAAATACTGTAATTTTTAGACTCCCCAAAAGACAAAGGTGCGGCCGATAAAACTTCAAATGTAGTAAGCGACAGTATTATGGCTGACAGGAAACCTAACCGCAAAATCAGGATTCTCATTGTACTCTGGTATTAATATTTCGGATCTCCATAAGTATACGAAATGAAAGCTACTTTGGTTCCATCCGGACTCCAGGATGGGACATTCATCGTACCTTGTCCGCCATAAATATAAGCCATGACAGTGGTTTTACCGGATTTGATTTCCTGAACCTGAAGAAAAACATGCTCATTGTGAGGATGGGAATTCGGGGGAACAGATTCCGGATAGGAAATATAGGCTATTTCCTTCCCGTCGGGTGAAATATGTGCAAACCAATCATTAAAGGGACCGTAACTAACCTGTTTCTGGTTTGAACCATCCTGTGACATAGACCAAATCTTCATTAATCCGGAACGCACAGAATTGAAAAAAATAAATTTCCCGTCCGGACTATATTCCGGACCATCATCGAGTCCCTTTGAATTAGTTAGTTGGTATTCCTCCCCTCCGCCTGAAGGAATTCGCCAGACATCATAATCACCATTACGTTCTGCACAATAGACAAGGTTTTTCCCATCGGGTGACCATCCATGCCAATACGACGGAACTTGCGGGGTTATCCTTTTAGGTACACCACCACCAACCGGGACAGTATAAATCGCTGATCCCTTTTTCCCGTCTGCCTGCATTGAAGCGCTGGAAATCGCAAGGACTTTCCCGTCAAACGATAGACCGTGGTCATTATTATTATTAATTACATCTCCTGTATTGATCCGTACCGGAGATTTAGTTTTCAATGGAAACCTGTAAAGCAATCCCTCTGAATTACAGATCAGGAATTTACCATCACGAGACCAGTTGGGAGCTTCGATATGGTCTTTAGTGGTGTAGATTACCTTCCGTATTTTAGTATTCATGTCCAATAATTCAAGCCGGCTGGCAGAAGGTGATTTATAACCATCGACATGCGGGCCAGCTGGAACATCGATCCTGAAATTATCAAATATTGCTCTTTCAATTACGTTCGGATCGTGTGAGCAGACAAACAATCCGGCATACACCGGTCCGATGAAAGAGACAGCCAATCTTCCAGTCTCAGTAAGGGGCTCTCCCATTGTTGCACAACGTACGATAACAGTATCACCCCTTCGTTCGAGTTGAATAACGTCCGGGGAGGATTTTGAAGATTTGAACTCAAGTGTCTGATCATTTTCTCTGGTTCGGTACTGTAATGAGGTGAGCCCGTCCCCATGTACTGCTACATCTGCATATCGGGAGCCCGCTTCTCTCTTTTCCCGGATCATAAGACCCATCTTGCGATGTGGGTTGATCCCGTGACCTTCGAAATGGCAGAATGTAGTAAGAATGAAATTACCATCAATTCTGACTGATGCAAAATGAAACTCATCACGATTGGCCCACATATTTAAACCACTTCCCGACAGGGTGTAGGACTGAGTGGACTCATCGAAACGGGTCAACCCGCCTAATCCAGGACTCCCGATATCA
>CAINLJ010000156.1 GCA_903850335.1 uncultured Bacteroidia bacterium
CATAGCCCATCGTATATTCTACAAATATAATCGGTGCTCTGCACCTCTGTCTCTTTGGTAACAAAACTTCTGCAAATCGCTGTTTATGAAATAAAAATTCAATTTTATACCTTTCCCCAC
The DNA here is from genome assembly GCA_903850335.1 of uncultured Bacteroidia bacterium. Taxonomy (GTDB): domain Bacteria; phylum Bacteroidota; class Bacteroidia; order Bacteroidales; family Prolixibacteraceae; genus JAAFHB01. The sequence continues at coordinate 121 of CAINLJ010000156.1, forward strand.
AACTTTTTCATCTGATCCACTTTTTCATCTGATCCTATTTTACGGTACTTCTTTTTTAACATGATGAGGAATTAAATGAAAAAACCCCCCAAGTGTGCATCGTTGAGAGGCATGGGAGGTATATTATTTTTAGTTTGATGAACTTCCTTGAAGATGAGCCAATCGTATTAAATTGCAGTTCGAATGTCCGCCGACAAAAATAATACAATTATTAACTGTTTCATCACTCAACGCAAGATGTTTTAAAACATCTGAAGCAATTTCAGAATGAGCGCCTTCAGAATAGTACAGAAACCAAGTCGATAATTTATTTTCAATAGGAGTCCAAAAAATAAAATGCTGACTTACTGCCATTTTTGTTTCCATTACAGCACTTTTACCAACTCCAGCATCTCTTGATAGAAGGACACTATTTTTGGGATGGATTACGGCTGATGAATGTTTAATACCTTCTTCCGAAATACACTTTGCAGTTTGTCCAATATAACCATTATCAAGAAATTTAGAATCTGCTAATGAGATCCATTTGATATGACCTTTAAAATAATTATCAAATTTTTTATCTGGGGTGTGTCCTGTACCCCTAACAGATACGTCATCCAAAAATTTTATTTCCCATTCACAATTAAATTCAGGAAATTTGATCCAGCCTCATTTTTAAACTGTTTCTAAATTGATTCAGGGGATAGTTAAAAAATCAGCCTGCAACCAATCAGAAAAGCAGAATTAATTCGTATCTTTGAGCGAATAAATTCACCTATAAAATGAGCATACTTGAAATTTCGGAACAGGACTTCTTGTCGGGTGCACGCAAAGGTATTCCAAAATCAAAATTGCTTGCAATTGCCCGTGCATCCGGGTTAACGATGAAGGAGCTTAGTTCGTACCTGCGGATCTCCACACGATCGATTCAGGAAAAGGAGCCTTCGCAATATATTGCTCCTGGACCATCCGAGCGGGCATTATATATTGCAAAGCTTTTTAGTTACGGAGGAAAGATATTTGGCAGTATGGACAAATTCCATAACTGGCTTAAAGTTGAAAATCCGGTTATGGGTGGGGAGAAGCCGGCTTCATACCTGGACACGTTCTCTGGAATTCAACTGGTTTTGGACGAATTAAATGCAATAGAATACGGATTTTCTGCGTGATGTACGTTTACCGGATTATAAAAAAGGAACATGCACCTCTCGACGGAGTCGGAGGTCTTTATGGTCCAGGCAGATGGCATAGAAAGGGAAGTCTTGTCATTTATGCTTCTGAACATGCTTCTCTGGCAGCATGGGAAAAGATCGTTCATATTTCAAGTTTTGCAAACCTTCCGGAGGATCTTCAGCTAATCAAGATTTCAATTCCGGATGAAATAAATTTTCAAACGGTTCCGGATCAGGTAATTGTGTCTGGTTGGGACGGGTTCCCCTTTAACAACGAAACAATAAACTTTGGAACTGCTTTTTTAAAACACCAGGAGTATTTAGGTCTAAGAGTTCCCTCGGCGATTATTAAAGAGGAGTTTAATTTCATTTTAAACCCTCTCCATCCTGACATTCATAAATGTAAGGTTATTAGTTCGACACCCTTTAATTTTGATAAGAGAATATCAAAAGAATAAAGGATTGAATAGTTGACATTCTGCATATTTACCTTATTTTTCTTCATCTTCACCTTCCTAGCTAATTGGATAATATGATACAGCCTTGCAACATGACAATTTTGCCAATATCCCGGTGCGCTGCACCACAAGGATATATTTTATTCCATTATTCTACAAATATTTCCGGTGCGTTGCACCTATTTGACATCATACCAGATCAATTCTGCTCTGTTAGTGGGGTAGGAGAACGTTTGAATGTTTACAATATATTGATAAAGTGACTATTCCAAGGCGCTATCTTCTGATTCCACAAGCGGTGTATAAATGTTAATGGCCCGCAAAAAAATTTAGGAGTTTAGGGATTGAAGTACCAACCCAACCCGAATCGAGGTTGAATATGAGTTATTCAATTTCGTTTAACCTCAGCCTTACAGCCCAATTTCTCGAAATTTTCGCAATAAGCTATTTTCCTCGTTTCAGGTCTTGGCACCTTTGGTTATCCTTTTATGAATTAATGGCTTTCGTCGTATCTTTTGATTTTAGCTATGACCTGTTCCTCCGCCTGATCATATATTTCCCGAATAAAGTCATCATTAAAATACATCGTACGTTCTGCGAAAGTTATCTCGTCGAGCCTGTCGAACAGTCTGTCTTTAGCTGTCTTAAGATCTTTTCCATAGATATGGAAAGAATCTGCATGCCAGTTTAGTCGTCCAAGCTTCACTGTCCTACCGGTCTTTTCTGCAACCCCTGCAGCAATAACCTCTTTGTTAAATTGTATAAACCCAAACATATTCATGAAATTGGCACCCCAAGCATCATTGCTTCTGAAGCGAACATTACAATTTAACCAGTAAATGCCCTCTTCATCTTCCAGGATCCGATACCATAACGATTGCAGACAGGGAGGATCATAGCAATCAAGGTCGATGTTGGGCATCCAGGTAATCATCTGAGCCTGGCGGGTAAAAGGTTGTTTTGATAATTTGTCAATTACTGACTGTATCTGATCAACTTTGAAAGGACCTGCTTCCTGCGATTTTCCGTCTGTTAATTCCTTCCATACACCATAATTCTGCAATCTTCCATGGTAGGTATATTCCCATCGTTTATCACTTTCAACATTGAGATTTTTTGTCCAGTGATCTTTAAACCCCTTAAGTTCCATCACATATTCCTTGAGTTCCTCGATTCCTCCCGGGAACGCCATATGAATCATTGGATCTGTTTCGGGCTCCTCTATCGTTATATTTATTGTGCAGTCCATACTTTCGGGATCCTCCGGTTTATCATACTGTGTCTTGAACCGAGTCCCATTTTCGTAAACGGCGATAATAGCAGCCTCATAAGCTTCTGCAAGAGTTTTTTCTGTGATGGAGATAACCGGAATGTTTTTCATCTTAATGTATTAATTAGTAGTTGTTTATTGTTTGATCTCAGGTTGTTTTAATCAAAACAAAGCTATTAAAATTCACGAATATTTCTATTGGATTATGGCTAATCATGGAATAAATCCTTTCCAGATTTCTTTTACTCTTTGGGGTTGAGGAACAAATAGAAATAAATCCGGATTTTCCTCAAACTGGGTATAGACAGGTTTTGAATAATTGAGGCCAAACTGTGAATACTTTTCTGGATTCTTAACTATAAGATTGCTATCCTGATAGTTTGGATTTTTAATCCAGATGATTTGTTCAGATTTATCAAGAATCGGAAACCAGGCTAATCCGTTATGTTGTCTTACCCCGTCATATTCAAAACCATATTCCCTGTCGCACCAGGCACCAAATGTGAGTGGTTCCTGAGGATCCGCACTTATTGTTGCATGCACCCATGCGGGCGGCACGATTACCACATCTCCCGGATTTGCTAAAACGGCAAAGCAACGTCCCGGCAGATCCAGGGCAGTTTCCTGCATATAGATAATAGCTTTCCCGGACCAGATTTCGTAAACCTCCGGTGTTGACCAGCCCGAAAAAGGAGAAATCCTGTGTATATGCCCCTGACTACGTACCGGTTCATCTCCCAGTCGGCCGGCGGCATAGGTTACAGCACCAAACAATAAGTGATGTCGCTTTAGTTGGGGGAGGTGTTCCGATTTCCCTACATCCATGGCGATCGAATAAACCGGATCAGGGCCTGAACAGCCCCGATCGCGCAGACTTTTCCGAATGGAATCGAGAGCACGGTTTTCAACCTCAGGACCAAATACACCTGGTCCGTATTCGAATCCCATCGGGTTGGTTTTAGGTCGTATATCAAAACCAGGATTGAAAATCATTGCAGTAGAAAATTATTAAATATTCTTAGCCCAAATTTTTATTTCAGTTTGTTTCTAACGTCTATCCTGGCTTTTGACATCCTTTCACGCAATCCGCCTTCAATAAGAAATTCCTTCTCCAGCATCTGAATCTGCTTTGTGAGTAATTTGGTAAGTTTAATTTCCATTTCTTTAGAAGTACCGGAAGCCATGCTACCTTCAATTAAATTTTGCTTTCCAGAACGAGCGGCTTGTACCATTTAATCCATGGTACGGTCATAACGTTCCAGATATTTTTTTGTAAAAAGATATGTTCCATCATAGATGATTTCTGATTTCTGATAGGTTATCAATTTCTCGTAACCAGCAAATTTCAGAACCTTACATATCCTTTTAAGGTTCCGCATTTCTGCCCTTCACCATTTCCGTAAGGACGAATGGTATAGGAGCCTACTTTTGCAGGAACAATAAATACTTCAGCGTAATGGACTATAAACGGTTCAAAGACATTGTCAGGACTCTCAACAATGATCTCATCACCTTCGACAAGACAAATCACATGAACACCTCCATTTGTGTTATGATGTGTCTTTTTTGTAAACCAGTGACGACGAGTCTCAATAAATTCACGCTCATGTAAACCTGTACTTTCCTCAATCCAGCCATCACCCTGATCAACAACATGAACATTATTTACAAGATTTTCTTTGGTCCACGAGGTTGTTCGATCCCACTGAATCACTTTCTTGCCATGTTCAATATTTATTGGCCTTGGTTTACCATCCATTCCAAGACGGCCCCAGTCCCAAAGTTTGAATGTAAAGATGTAAGGTGTAGCACTAACTTCGAGTACCATACTGCTTTTCCCTGAACAATGTATGGTTCCGGCTGGTATCAAAACATGATCATGCTTCTTCATGGGCCATGTCTGAACATGCTTTTCCGCATCAAAGGTTGCACCTCCGGCCTGTGCCTCTTCAAGTTCCTGCATCATTGCCTCGGGATTAACCCCTTCTTTAAGTCCCAGATAAACAATCGCATCCTCACCGGTTTCCATCATATAATAACTCTCATCCTGAGTATAATGCATGCCAAATTTTTCCTGGATATATTCGGTTAAAGGATGAACCTGAAGACTCAGGTGACCTCCTTCCATCGTATCGAGAAAATCGAACCGGATAGGAAACTCATCTCCAAAACGTCCGTGAACCGGATCACCCATGAGCTCGCGCGGATGCCTGAAAACCAGATTTATCGATGGGATTTCTATCACATCATCCCCAAACTGCAGCAATAGGCTATTCTCTTCCGGAACACAATTAAAACACCATGCATAATTGGGAGCCGACGGATCGAGATTACAAACTTCTTTCATCCACTGTCCACCCCAAGGCCCGGGATCAAAAAACGGTACCACACTGAACGGTCGGTCAATTGCCTGTTTCATCCCCTCCAGAACACCTTTCCCTTCAACAATCTTAGGTTCGTTAATTTTGTTTGTGTCAAGCAGGAAATCAATCTTGTCGAACAATGTCTTTTTAAGCCTGTCGCAGACACGCCAGTCGACAAAAAATCCTTGTTTATAAAGCAACATCCAGTCAGGAATATCCCTGTTTCTGACCCCGACATTGTCAACCAGATGTTTACGCATCCGAAGTTGAATTTCCCAGCGAGCCATATCGGCATATACAAGCAAGTCAGGATCCGGACATATTAGCGATGCTCCGTATCCATAGATTACTATCAGTTCATCCGGTAATACCCCTATCTCTGATTGTGCAGTTTTCAATTTACCTTTATCAAAATACTGCTCTATCGTAAGTCTGGTGAGAAAACCAAAAATCCTGTCATTTGTCACATCAGGAAATGTCAGTTTTTTTATCTCCTCTTCGGGCAGCATATAATCCGAAGTCTTAATGAACCTTTCAGGATTTAGTCCATTCTGAAGGTTAATAATTAGTTCTTCATGAATAACACCCTGATAGGTCTCAACAACGATGATCTTCCTTCCGGTTGGAATTGCATTAATTGATTTATTTAGTCGGTTGCAAATTTCTTCCCAACCCTTCGAAACCTGAAATTGAATATCCTTTACCTCCACTACAGGCAGATTATTAAATTTGGATCTGCTTTTTAAATATTTTGTTGCCATATATAAAAATTAAATTCGAAAATTATTGTCCCTAGATTTTAATCATTTGCTAAATTGATGTTCAAGCTCTTCCAATGTCTTACCTTTGGTTTCGGGAACGTAGCGCCAGACATACAACAGATTGGCAAGACAAATGACAGCAAAAATAAAAAATGTAACTCCTCCGCTCAATCTTTCCAGCATTATTGGAAACGTGACAGATACAATAGTGCAGGCGATCCAGAGTGCTATAATAGCCACAGACATACCTTTGCTGCGCAATCTGTTTGGAAATAATTCAGAGATTACAACCCATACACCAGGTCCTAATGAGGCACAAAAGCAGGCAATATATCCCAATATAAAAATGAGTACCAAAATTCCTGATGTTTGTTTCATGATATAAAGGGCAGATAGTCCGAATAGAAATAGCATCATCCCGCCCGATCCAATAATCAAGAGTAATTTCCTGCCAAAACGATCAATGAATGCAATAGCAATCAGTGTGAAAACAACATTTGTACAACCGATAGCCAATGTTTGAAGTAAAGCGGAATGATTCGAGTCACCAAGACTGGCAAAAATCTTGGGAGCATAATACATGATTGTGTTAATCCCTGTAATCTGCTGAAAGATAGCCAGTATAATACCGATGTAAATAAGCGGCCTTATTTTAGGTGCCAATAAATCGCGGAAAACCGATTCCCGGTGAATTTTTAGAGTCTCTTCGATTTCCTTCAATTCTTTATCGGCAGACTCTTCTCCAGTTGTTTTGATCAAGACAGACAACGCCTCATCATTTCTTTGACGGGCAACTAACCATCGTGGACTCTCCGGAACCAGAAACAGACTGAAAAACAGCAAAACTGCAGGAGCGGCCATAACAAGCAACATCCACCGCCAATTGTTAATCCCTGTGTCAACCAGGAGATAATTGGTGAAAAATGCCACAAGTATTCCTATAACAATGGCAAGCTGGTTTAAGGAAACGAGAGATCCGCGGTATTTAGCCGGAGCAAGTTCTGCGATGTACATAGGTGAAAGGATTGATGCAACTCCAACAGCCAAACCACCTAAAATTCGTGCTGCAATAAAATAGGGGAGTAAATCTGCTGCAGCACTCCCTACAGCTGAGACGAAAAAAAGAATAGCTGCCAGCATCAAGACCTTCTTTCGTCCAAAGTGATCGCCTGCCTTGCCGGCGATAAACACCCCGGCAATACAACCAAACAGCAGACTGCTTACAGTCCAGCCCAGTCCTGCCTCCGACAATCCAAAATAAGGCTGAATAAAGTTTATGGTTCCTGAAATAACAGCAGTATCGAAACCAAATAACAGTCCGCCAAGAGCGGCAACAACAGATATCAAAATAACGTATCGATTCATGTAACCCGTATTAAGAAATTAATTTACGTCCTATATTTCGTATTAATATTTATTTTACCCTCAAAATCATCACTCCCCAAGCTGGTATTTCGAGTGAAGAGCTGATTTTAGCAGTTTTATCTTCACCTGAGTTACTCTTCCAGACTTCCTGAACCGGATTCTTTCCGGAGATTAATTTAGTCAGTACTTTTGATGGTGAGGAATTATAAAGTGTTAGCATCCAGCCTAAACCATCATCACACGGCTTGAAAGCCGTGACAATAACCTGTGGCTGATCGGGGTAGATACCTGTTAACGTACTAATTTTCTCTGATGCCTGCCTGACAAGCAAAGGCTGGCTAAATCCGATCGCAAACTTTGAATTTTCCCATGCTTTAAATTGCCGGTGAGGCCAAAGCGCATAACGGAAGGTGATAAGTCCTTCCTGATAAGCCCTGTAATTGGTGCCCCAATGATTGTTCATTGCCCAGGAGAAGAGAGTCTGGGTCGGTTCGATATGTTTTCTCCATATTTCGGGATTTGTTTGGGAGCCAAGCATTACGGCTGTTATTCCTCCGACTTCGAAAAGAGGTGCATCCAATGTAATCAAGGCAATACCAGACTCTTTGTTCGAAACATCAGCCCATCTGCTTGCCGTTAGCCAGTTTTTGCATGCACTCGGAATCTGATCTTTCTCTGGTTGTATAACACCATAGGGGACATCCATTTGAACAATTCCACCCGGCACATTAAAGGGAAATGCAAAATTAACACTCTCTTTTCCACCTTTCTGGGCAAATTTCCAGTCACCTGGATTAGGATTTATTTCTGCTCTTTTTTTATCCGCAATATTTACAAGATCAACATGTTCGGCACCTGCAATGAGCCGAACCTCCCGGGTTAGCTTATTGCATCCCTGAGCCTCCGACTCAATCAATAATGACGCGACAAGGGGCCCGTTTTCTTTTATTGTGATTTTTGTCTGATCAATTTTTTTAATATCGTTTAGTTTAGCTGAATCAAGAAAGGCGTAATCATTTAATCCATAGCCTGAACTCGTATTTACAAGGTTGATATTTTTGTTGTTTGCTGATTTCAAACTAGCTATGGCACCTGTCTTAGGATCGATACTAACAGAAAGTAATCCGTTGTCGATTGTAGTTCCCTGAATTTTGAGTAGCCATTCCTTGAATGATTTACCCTTGGAAATTTGAAACCGCTTTGATGAATAAGGTGGGATCGATTTAACCAGAATAGCGAGTTCTCCGTTCGAAAGACGTTGTGATGGAACCGGAAGTTTATCAGGTCCTGTTACGTGATCACCTTCTGCAGATAAGGTTGCAGAAACCGTTACTACCTCAGTGCGTTTCCATGAACTGGCATTATAAACATCGATGGCGGATACTGTACTTCCCTTTTCATTCAGCAACAATGCCTTGTTTATCAGATTATTTGATTGTTTATCAGCATCAAGAGCATAAGATTGTTTGATATCCCACTGTTCCTTTGTCATCTTGTTTTCGGGATCAGTGACACTGCACCATGCTCCCCAGGTGTGCTCGGAGTACAATAATACTTTTTTCCAGGCCGCCTCAAATTCAGCAGATGGATAGCTTTGCGGATTTTTCATGGCCCAGATTGCCTCAGCCTGGGAGAGACGATCAGAACTTGCCCGGTTCATGCCAGTCTCAAGAGCCGATGAGCCGGCACCGTCTTCCCAGTAAGGCGTCCAGTCACCCTTCACCTTAGGCAACATGGCTCCAAACTTATTTTCGAATGCTTCAAAGGCTTCACTTGTTGAGGAGATGATAAATTTTGGAAATGAATATTTTGAATTCCAGTCTTTTATAAATTCACAGATCTCCGGATCTGGTTCTGCATTATCGCCATGACCACTCCAGCGAAGATGTGCGATTTCGTAAGGATATTTTGTGCTGTCAAGCTGGGATGCAAATTTTCCGACAAACTCTGCGGATAACTTCCCAATTGTATGCGAAAGTGCATAACCCTTTAAAGGAACCCATACAAGCACCTTTTCGTTTCCGGAAGGAGAGACCCAATAAAAAGGTTTATTCTCCCATTGAACAAGGATATCGCCAATCCGGTCAAAATAATTGGGTGCTGTGGAAAAGTATTTTATTTCTGCCTGTGACATTGCCGTTACTGTACCCCAGGTTTGTCCCGGAATATCACTTGTCATGGCAGCAGTTATAGGAGCATTACACTTTTTTGCGAGTTCTGTTGAAAAACGGAATAATCGTGATAACTCCTCCGGACGGCAAAGACCGGTTAATACATTCAAATACATCCCATTCAAAGCCACTTCTCCTTTGCTGACTGCATCAATAAAATCTTTCTTTTGATTTTCATTCATTCGGTTAAGGTACAAATCGGCTGCCCAACCAACTTCTACGTTCCAGACAAATCTCGATCCTTTTGGATACAGCGCAGTTTTTTTTGCAATTTCCATCCCTTTAACAAGGTTCTGTACTTGTTTATCTTCAACAGCAGTCTGAATTTCCGTATATCCAATGTCGGTATGTGAATGAGGCAGGATATAACATACGAGCTTCTTCACAGGGTGGAGGGAAATCTTTGTATTGTAAGGTAACATCTCCTTTGATTCGATTCGTACAGCGATCGTTTTCTCAGACGCCACAGCTTTTAGTGGCACTTCCAACGAATTTTCGCCCTTCTTAAAATGAAGAAAATATGGCTTATTCTCATCACTGTAAAAGACTGCAATACAAGAATCAGACGATAGGCTTGCTATTACCTGAACCACCTGATATTCGATCTTGTTTTTCTCCAGGAGGAAAGGCAACGCTTTAATTCCTTTTATCTCCAGATTTGAACCCGGCGCTTTGTTCGCCATTGAAACAGAAACCATCAGCCACATTATCAAAGTCAGGCTGTAAATTAGTTTTTTAAATTGTTTGTTCATCTTATCGCTTTATGGTTGTTGAAATCTTAAACTTATTCTAATAAACTAAATTCATTTTTTATTATCCGGCACCAGTATAGGCTTGCCATCAATTTCGATCAGTCGCGCGGAGAAACCATATTTGGCAATTTCTTCGTAATTATGACCTGCATCCGAAGGCCAGCATGCACCAACAATCAGATTTTCATCACTTATATTGACTAATCTGTGGGCGATATTACTGCCAATGTAATGCAGGCTGCCGGGGAATACCTCTTCGCCCCAGGTATTTCGTTGCCTGTCCATCAGCATAAGTATGCCCTGCCCTTGAATGCCCCAGTAAAATTCAGCCCGGTCGGATTTTGCATGAGAATGACCCTTTGTCATAAAATATTCGTTTCCAACTTTTCCTGGCATCACCGTAGAGGTTCCGTAAAATAATCCGCCTGTTGTTCCTTCGGGTACAGGTAGCCATGACTGAACTGTGTATACAATTGTATCTGCTGGCAGCATTCCTGCCGCCTGATGATCTAAAAAGATATCGGAAATTTCCGATAAGATTCGCCGTTGAAAGAGAATAGGATCACCGTTAAGGGTGAAATCAGTTAATTTTATCTCTACGGGTGACTTTATAAGTTTTAAATGGGTCATTTATCAAAAGGACTTAGTTTATAGAAGGAATAATTCCCGGCTTCGCCGATTTTCAGGAACCTTCTGCTTAACAAAGGTTTGCCATTTTCGGGTGTAAATTCGGCAACTAAAACATAACCACCCGCTTTGGATGGCATAATAAGGGAGACAGGAATGTCTGTTCGTACAAATGAATTCAGACATACAGTCAGGCCCTGCTCACCTGAACTTTCACCTGATGAACTTACGAATTTGACCCTAACTGTGCCATTTATTGATTTGGGCTGATTGTTAATTCCGGCAAGGTTAAAAAGGAGTTGAGATCCTGGTTTATGAGGTACACTGTTTTTTACATACCTTTCGTCTGTCAGGTTAATAAAGACCGCAGTTGGTGAAAATGCATGACGAAACCAGTCAAGGGTAGGAGAGGGATTCAGATCCTTAATATTTCCTGTGAACCAGTCACCGGTATAACCATAGTTGTTGGCCAGATAGCAAAAAGCAAGAACGCCGGCAGCATTTGTATTGCTTCGAAGCCATTCTGTCTCAAGTTCCTGCCAGTAAGCCTGAAATTCGCGATTGTTCTCCGGGGTCGAATTCTCACCTAAATAATAATTGTACGTACTGAGGGTCAGTTTGCTTGGAGTCCCGTTTCTCCAGAGCCAGTTCCATCCGTACTCATTAATCAACTGAGGGACACCTGCTGCATCAATCTGAGTGATCACATCCGGTTTGAAATTAAGATTACCCATAGGATAAGGGTTCTTTTCAAAATCTGAAAATAACCTCCATGGCATAGGTCCCTGGTATGGATGAGGCTCATCCATTTCATCCTGTGCCATCAGATCACCAACCATATATCCTGCATCCCAGATTCGCGTAGGATCCAGTTTTTTTAATTCCGGGATCAGGTGATTTCCAATATAATCGTCTGTATTCTCATTGATGGCATCCCAGATTGCAATACTTGGGTGATTTCCATCGGTCCAAACCCAATCGGTATATTCTTTTCTGATCTGATCATTCCATCCGTGGTTTTGCCAGTAAAGCCACTCATTCTGAAACATTAGTCCATACTCATCTGCCAAATCATACCAGAAATCAGGGGCAATACCTACGCATACACGCATCATATTCCAGTTAAGTTTTTTGGGCATATCAAATAAGAGTTTTTTTACCCATTCCTTGTCCCAGACCAGGTTACTGCAATCAGGATCTTCAAAGAAACGCTGGAGTGTTACATTGGTTCCTCTTAGAATATACTTTTCGCCGTTTAGGTAGAAAAACTTCCCTTTACGGGTGAAGTCGCGCATACCAAATTGCTTGTCCAGCCTGTCGCTAAGCCCATTATCATTCTTAATAGCTGCTGTTGCCTTATACAGGAATGGTTTTTCAGGAGTCCAGTTTGTAAATCCGGCTAAAGGAATCTCCATTTCAACGTCTGTCAGATTATCACGAACGGTATTAAACCGACCATTTTTTTGTGCAATTATTTTGCCTGTAATCTTTTCAGCGATCGAAATGTTCAGAGTTACCGAATCACTCATGGCGTCACCGTAAAATACCTGGGCAGGAATAAGATTACGTATTTGACCCTTTACGATCACTTTTCCACCAGCCACTGACGGAAGGACAAGTAAACGGTTAATACGCATTTTACCTGTGAATGTCACCATAATATCATCCCATATCCCTGGAAGATAATGTTCCTTTTCCTTGTCTGTACCTCCCGCGGCATCACTCGGAAGCCATACACGGTCTCCGACTTTAATGAGAATCTCATTTTCTGATCCAAACTTTATCGATCCTGTAATTGGAAATTCTACTGGAGTATAGCATGCGACCGACGTACCCATATCGTATCCATTAACATAAACCTGAGTTACATACTGGCTCTTTTTAATTGTAATCATCGCCTCCTTACCTTCCAGATCTTTGGGAACAAAGATTTTTTTGCGATACCAGCTGTACCTTGGTGTATAATCGATGTTATAGAGATTGTGCTGCTCCTTGGCAATTACCTTGTCCGCGCGTTTAAAAAACTTTTCATATTCTTCGATTCTTGGAGTAGCCAGATGTATGAGACCCGGTACCGGTATGGTTCGTGTAAACTTTGCCGGAGGAAAAGCACTGATTGTCTGATCAAACTCCCAAACGCCATTTAAGTTGATTGTTGTGCGGGAATCCTGTTGGGGGTATGCTGGTGTTATGGCCAACAACAATACAAAAATAAAACCGGTGATTTTCATAGTCGAAAGAATAAGGAATTATTTGTGAAATGAAGATGCGGTTACCGGAAACATCGTAACCCTGAATTTGGTCGTTCCGTAGGGAACTAACTTGATATTAGCAGATAAACCATTCTCAACAGGTTTTTCAGGCAGAACCTTATTTTCGGTAGGTTTCCAGTCGAACTCCCGGACATTTACAATTAGTTTCAACGGTGAATCAAGTGACCAGCTCCAGTGCTCCGGCATTTTTGTTCGTTCTATTGTAATTAGTTTTTCAGCATCAGCAGGTTTTACATCCAGTGCATAATTGAATTTTGATCCTGTAACTTCCTGATCAGGATTCAGATCTGGAATTGGAAACGAAAAAAGCAGCGGACCATAATAAACACAGGAATAAGGGCTGCAGATTGTCGTATCCTTTGCCATCTTATGATAGTGATTAAAATAGGATATCTGTGGATATGGGGTTTCGTTTCCTTGAACTACCCTTGGTTTCATTTGTAATTCAACTTCAATTATATCATTTGGTTTCCAAGTCCTTGAAATCTTTACAAAACCCTTTTCATTTAATTGAATCTTAACATTTTCGCCGTTAATTTTAATACCGGGATCTGAACACCATTCAGGAATTCTAAGGTATACCGGGAAATCGGCGGTTTTTGCAGGAACGACAGATATTTTTATTGATTCGTTGAACGGATAATTTGTTGTACAGGTGATCTCGGTTGATATATTATTGGCAACCAGGGCGTTAACCTTGCAAGGCCCATACAGGGTTGCGGCAAGTCCATGATCTGATGTTGCCATCCACATGTTCATAATATAGTTGGGAAGTATTCTGCAATTGTTTGAAACACAACATAGTACTGAATGTCCAATCTTTGTGAATCTAAAACATTCTTTTCCGGGAGATGTAGGTTCTTCTCCGGGAATATGATTTGAATACCTGTTCATACTCTGGTAATAACACATTGTGGCGAAATCACGTGCGACAGGGGCAGGACCGGCGTTAAAGAAGATTGTCTCAATTTTATCCGAATATTTCCGGTCACCTGTAATTTGGATAAGCCGGTTAAATGTGTTGATTGAGGCGGATACATCGCAGGTTTCAATATTGCGTGTGGCACCTATGCCTGCATGAAATTCCTCGCCACTTGTCACTCCCACAGGAAGCAAATATAATCTCTCTGCCCAGCTTAGAGCATTCAGGGTTGTATTAAGGTCTTGTTTATTTCCTGTGAAAAGGAACAGCAGGGCAGGGACTCGAATGTTCTCATAATAAATAACGTTATGGCCAGGTTCAAGTTTACCACTGTTCCAGTTGTTTTTGAGTTTAGCATATTCATTTGTGTTCCCAAAACTATTGATATTTTTCAGGATAGTACTATCCCCGGTCATAAGATAGGTATCCATCATAGGCTCAATATTAACGGAGCCTGAGACAGCCTGAAAATGTTCGATAAGTTTAGGGAGGGAATAATTCCGATAGACTTTTGTAAGTGCCTGTAATATTCTGTCGTTCCCTGAAGCCTGATAATAAGCTACCAGCGCCCGGCCCATATGGGAATGAGCCCAACTGTTAAATTCAACCCAGCCCTGGGTGCTATCGATCTGCATTTTTTTGGGCAGCCAATAAATAAATGTATCACCTTTTCGTAAAACGCCCGATACAACTGTATCAAGTCGCGTGGTAACCTTTTTGATTAATGCAGAATCGTTGAGAATATAACCCAGTCTGACAGCTCCATCCAGCCAGTAACTGCATTGTTCGAGTGGCCACCCACCTCCATCGGCAGTAGCTCCCATTGCCTTGAAGCCATAACCTTTCCATGCTTCGGCGAAAGTAGGCGAATACTCATCAAGGTGACCCGTAATACCTTTGGCAGCATCAAGTGCCCAGTCGCGGATCCAACCCTGAGGTGTAATTGCTCCTGCCTTAAGGGGATAAAAAACAGGTTGAACTCTTAACCCCGAGCTGTTTTTTACCATGGTGTTTGTTATCCCGGGATTGGGTTGTACTGAACACGAAATGACAAAAATTGAAATTAAATAAACGAATAAAATAAGCTTCATCAATCTCCTTTTCATTGTGTTAGTTATTAATTGGTTAACAGATACTAAAAAGAATTCCTTAAAATCATATTGAATGAATTATCAATTTTTTCCTTTTTTCCTTGCAGAATCATTTCTGCCATTTGCTTTCCCATCTGTGCAAAATGAGTGGATATAGTAGTTATTCCAGAGCCTACAATGCCTTTTAAAGGAGCTTCATTGTATGATATGATTCCAATGTCACTACCGGTTATTAGATTCTTTTCAATAGAATAAAGGACAAGAAATTCCAGATCACGATCATCAACCACTACAAACCCATCACCCGGCTTTATTTGGAAGTCGTGTATATTGCCAACGACCTCTCCTGTTACAGTATATTGATTACAAAAATCACGGAAACCGTTTGCGATATCCCGGAAATGTGATTTTTGATGCCGGATAACCAATATCATACGATTGTATTTATTCACAAGCTGAATATTGTGACACAGGACACGATAGATGTCTTTTTCAAAGTCCTGACATACATAGGGATAGATGTCTTTGTACTGTTTTCTCCCCTGATCGAGAATATAAACTTTAGAGGCTGGAAGTCTGCCAATAATTGAAATAGCATCAGGATGATCGACAGGCATCAGAATATATTCGGAATATTCTCCGATTGCCCCTTCAATGATTGTCTGAAACATTTTCAGATTATTATGATGAAAAAAAATCTGCTCACTCCCGGCTACTTTAAGTGTCTCTTTGAATGAATCATATAACTCTTCCTTATATGCGGTAAGCCGATCAAAAACCAGGAGGACATTGTGCTTGTAATCCGTATTTTCACTTTGGATAAAGTATCCTTTTCCAACTTGTGAAGTGATAATTCCCTTGGATTTTAATTCATTGTAGGCGGTTAATACAGTGTCCTGTGACAATCCGTACTGTTTTACAAGATTATTTAACGAAGGGATTTTGTCACCCTTTTTTAAAGATCCGATCTTAATGCCTTGAAGAACAGCATCTATAATTTGCCGGTATTTTGGAACCGAAGGATTTTCATTGAATTGTAAATCAATAATCCTGCTCATTTTGAATTAAGGTGAATCGTCATTACCCTGCGTGGCACCCATATCTGCATTTCACCTTCTCCGCGATTGGCCCATGCGAAATAGGGTATTGCAGTGATTTCCTTCAATACGGTAGTGACCGACTGACCGTCACCTGATATGTCGACAACAGGTACTTTTGAACGAATGACTTCGAGTCCGCCAAGTAGTGACGGGTTAAAAGATGTCGTAAAGGAGATCTGGTCAGGAAGCATAATATTGGTTGTTTTTCCATTATTATCAGCATGTTCCAGACAGTAAACCAGCGGACCGCGTTGTAATGCGACAAGTCCCTTGTTTGCCTGAATATTCTCGTTTGAGATGACTCTTTCAACATTCAAAGGGAGTTGTAAGGTTATTTCATCACCCTTTTTCCATTCTCGGTCAATAACAGCATATCCTTTATCCAGAATGAAATTTATGTCTTTACCATTGAGTCGAAGAGTAAACGGAGATTTTATTGAATTCAGATAGGTATAAGCGTCGCCTGGGACCGGCTGATTAGTCGCCCATCCCGGAATTCGGATAAGTATCTTCTTCCTTATTTTTGATTGGGGCGAGATACTGATTGTTATATTCCCATCCCATGGATAATTTCCCTTCTGAACAATATTAATAATGTTCTTGCCGGTTGTTACTGCTGTTCTGCTGCCAATAAACAGATTTATATAAATACCATCCACGGAAGTGGCATAAATATAATTCCCTAACGAAGCGACCAGCCGGGCAATATTTGAAGGGCAGCAGGCACAGCCAAACCATTCACTTCTTGAATAGTGATTGCTGGAAGCCAAGGGATTGCCATAAAAGAATTTATCCCCGCTTAATGACAACCCTGACAATGCCCCGTTATATAAACTTCTCTCGAGAACATCCATATATTTACTGTCGCCGGTCATCTGGTTCATGCGCTGGTTCCACAGGATCATCCCGACTGATGCACAGGTTTCGCAATAGGCATTCTCGTTTGGCAGGTCATAATCCTTCGAAAATCCTTCGTTATCGCCAGAAGAACCAATACCTCCAGTGATGTACATATTTTTCCCTACCAGATTGTCCCATATACTGAATAAGGCGGGAAGATATTGCGTTTCTCCGGTTGCGGCAGCAACATCAGAAACACCTGTGTACAAATACATGGCCCGGACAGCATGACCTTCAACTTTCTTTTGATCCTCAAATGGAACATCATTCTGATCATACTTTGGATCTCTTTTTGCGCCTATGTAATAACCATGACCTCTCTGTCCAATATACCAGGAGGCCAAATCCAGATATTGCTTTTCGTGAGTAGCATAATATAATTTTACTAGTGCAAGCTCTATCTCTTCATGACCGGAAATCCAGTGTGTTCCTGCTAACCGAAATTTTGAATTAATGTGATTAGCCATTTTTATTCCAACATCCATTAATTTTCTCTTCCCGGTAGTATTATAATAGGCGATTCCTGCTTCAATCAGATGACCGGCACAGTAATCTTCGTGCTTATCCATGTCTGTCCATCTGTTTTCAAGCCCCGTGAGCGTAAAGAATGTATTAATGTACCCATCGGGTTGCTGGGCGGCAGCGATTTTGTCGATCCACTCGTCTGCCTTATTTTCAACTTCCTTATCCGGATGATTTTTAAGGGAATAGGCAATTGCCTCCAGCGCTTTGTAGACATCAGAATCATCGAAGAAAATTCCTTCATGCTTTCCGGTCCTGGAGGCAACTTTTTCAAAATTCCTTATTCTGCCAGTCTTAGCTTCAGTATAATTAATGCAGGCATTCAGGGTTGTTTTTGCTACTGTATTTATTTTAGGAGACCAAAAACCATCTTCAATAGTAACCTTCGAGAAATTTACTGGTATGATTTGAGCTGCAAGTTCCTGGGTCTTTCCAAAAAGAGCTGTCATCAAAATGCCACAAAAACAAATATTGACGTACAATCTTTTCATTTTTTTGTTTAACAGGTTGTTAAAGATTTGCTATTTATTTTTCTCTGCCCAGATTTTCATCATTTGAATCGCCTTTGCTAAGGTTCCGGCTGATCCTTTAAATTGAGCTGAGCCATTTGCCTTGCCATCAACATAATACCATTCATAAAACCCTTTATTTTTTATTACAAGGTCAATCATGGGACGGATTTCGGTATAGGCTTCATTTTCAAAGCCATTTGCAATAAGCTGCTGGATCATACGGGCCCCAAACCAGGTCCAGTCACCACCATTCTGGTAAATATAAGGTTTCCCCATTCCACCATGAAAAAAACCGTCCGGATAAACGGGATACAAAGTTAGGCCGATACTTGGAGCGCCAGATAATCTCACATTTTCAAGCATCTGATTATTAGAAGCCTCGATTTCAGAGTGATTCAATAATCCTGCCTCGATGGCTATTGTCGTACCTCCGTGATAATATACCTTTGACTCGTCAAACCCAGCTGGTACAGGCGATTTATCGAGATAAATATGTGGTCTGAATTTTTGTTTTGAAGCGTCCCAAAGATGTTTACGGACATTTGCCGAGATTTTCGTATGCAGGTCTTTCCATTTTTCTGCCTGTACAGTGTTTTTGGTCATCTGCGTGAGATAATCCAGAGCGATTAAAAACATTGCGTTATCATAAACATCAATCGCCGGCGTGGTAGTAGAATCAATGTCAACCACATTGTCGGTATTTGGTTGAACATCTCCCCAGTCGGCAGTCATGGCACCCCAGAGTAATCCATACTTTTCGCTGTAACGTTCTTTCATAAGGTAGTCAACCATAAGATCCATGCGCTCCAGGACACTCTTTCCTGCTATTCGTTCTTCCAAAATCGTCGTGTCGCCTGTTAGCTTTATGTATTTTCCAACGATTTGAATGAGTGATGTCTCCTGATCTGTTTCTACAGTATTCTTAAATCCTACGTGGGCAGTATCTGCAGCAGACCGATATTGGTTTGAGTCACCCCAGTTAAAATCCTTGTTTAAAACATAACCATCAATTATCTCATTATTTGGCTGTTGAAGGGCAAAAAATACCAGGATAGCTCCCCTGATCTCCTTTGGACTTACCTCTTTTAAGGCGATTTCGACAAACGTATTCATGTCACGGGCCCAAACCTGCGAATAGCCGCTGCCTGCATTAAAACCCTTTTTCAGTAGTGACCGTGCCATCGTATCTACAATGTTCAGGGTACTGTCGTTTAATATCTTTTGAGCGAGCAATTTCTTTGGATTATTCTGAGAACAGCTCCAAATAAAACAAATTAGTACAACTGCTAAAGCAAGATTTTTCATAATCATCTTTTGTTTAAAATAATACATTATTTATTTCTAATAAAGCAAACCTCTGGGTAGTACTATGCAATATTAATAAATATTTGAATCCAATAATTGAGAGGTTCAAATTAATTCTAAAATACTTGTATCTCTGCGATTCCCAGGTTATTTCCGGGTTCGTTTGCTGAATGGGTGGTTTGACCTGTTATGCCTTTCACAATTGTAAATTTTATCCAGGTCACTTTTTTGGGTTTAAAATTTATTTCTGCAGGTGTTTTCGCGCTGTTTGATGGAGGAGCAAGCATCCATTCCATTGTGCCATCACTAAAAACCAAATACCCCTCAGTCAGCCACCGGTCAGGTGCCGGACTGTCATAGATCCGGACACGGTCGATCATTCTGGGTGTGTCCCATTCCAGTTTAAGGCTGGCACCTCCGCCTTCTTCGCTAATCCATTCATATTTAATGCTCTTGCCTTCAACATCAACAATACCGTCGATTGCATTTTCCGGGGGGCTGTCAGGTCTGTAAGATGTAGCAGTAATTTTTGCTTCCCGGGCAATGTTGATGCGGTCAGGGGGTGGTTCAGGTAGCGGTTTACCTGCAAGATCAAAAATAATTTCATGCATCGAAGCTGCGTATCTGCATTGGTGCGGATTGATATTCTGTACACTGTAATTTGAGGCAACAGTCAGCCAGGCGCTACGACCATCACTGTTGATCATCTGTGCGGGGATATTGGGGAAATAGGTCTGTTCGCCCCAGTTTCGCATATAATGAACAATTTTATAGGGTCCGGTAATCTCATCCGCTTCCCAGAAAGTGGTAATATTGTATTGTAAATTATCTTCGCCCTCCTTTAGTCTGCAACTCATTAAAATATATTTTTTTAATGCAGGAAACCAGGTTATGCTCTCACTGCCCAGATTGTTGGGCCAGTCCAGAATCGGTTTCGCGTTTTCTACGCCGCCTTTCCAGATTGCATTTCCGTTCTCTTCACGTCCACTAAAAAATTCGTATGCCCTGTTATTAATTATATCATAGGTGTTGGATTTAACACGGCAAAGGTAGATGGCATCACCTTTATCCCAGTTGTTTTTACCTTTCCCTGAACTATAACCATGAGCTGAAAGATAGACCCTGCCATCGGAAGATTTATTATTTCGATCAAAATTTACCGTGTGAGGCGTGCGAAATTTGGCTTTTCCTTTCTCATTAAAAAAATTACCACCCGGATCAATAGCATTCGTCCAGTAGGGATTCTTCCATCCTGGTTCAGAATTTTCTGTAAAATGGTTCCAGTCAGAAGAATATCTGAACCCATTAAAATAACCGTCGTCATTGTATGCATTATAGGTTCCGATATAAAATATATTGTCAACGATTAGGCTCACACATGGATAATAATTCTTACCACCACTCCACATCCGCCCAATATTTTCAAATTTCAGGTTTAAAGGATCATTTCCAATTATTCGTGCCTGACCAGTAGACATGGAACGAATATTTGAGTTTGTCGAAAATCCATCCACATAGCCATCTGTCCAGGTGGAATACATATTGCCATCGGCAGCCGATTGTAAATACCAGGTGTCGGCTCCTGTATAATTAGCATACCGGCCTGTGAATACCACCCCGTTTATATCTTTTGATTTTTCAAATGGACAATTTTCCGGAATATCGTTTTTCCATTTGTAATAATTGTAGATTGGATTTATTGCGGGGTCCGCCTTATCCCCTTCGCGAAGATGGTTATCTGTCTGTGCCGGCAGACAAGCAGGCATCAGGCAGAACATCAGATAATAAACTGAGTTTCTTATTTTATTCATATCAGAAATTTTGAAGAGGATATTCTAAGATAAAGGTACGTATTACCTCGTTACGATAATGCGTACCTTTTCCACAAATAGAAAGCGATCTCTCCCATTCCTAATATTAATTTCTAAATATTAGGAAACTCGCGCAGCAGGCTTAATCACAGTTTCCACCCATCCCTGTATTGGTAATGAAGGAATTTATCGGCTTCGGGTAAGTTCGTGAAGCTGAATTTCTCTGGATCCCAGTTTAGGGCCTGTGTGCTCATTTTTTCCTTCAGTTCCTTTCGGAGTGCGATATTACCCATGAGAACAGTTTCAGTTAGCGGACCTGCCCAGTTGAAATTGGAGCCTGCCGGAGCTCCACCCTTACAGGCATTTATCCATTCTTCTTCATGTCCTGGAGACGACGGGAGGTGGGCAGTTGGAACCTTGTATGCTTCCCGTAAAGATTTTGGCAGTATTTTGTCGTCCAGAATTTTTCCTTTCTCACCTATATAAAGCGTACCGCCGGAACCCATTTGCATCCCTTCGTCTAGTTCGGGAATTCGCATAGGCCGCAATCCACCGTCGTACCAGGTGAGTGAAACAGGAACCATATTTTCGCGTGCAGGAAACTCATATTTTATCATGGATCCGGATGGGTATGATTCCGTATTTACGAGTGTTGACACCGCTTGAATACTTGTAGGATATTTAAGCCTGAGTGCACGGAATACAGGATCCAGTGAATGACAGCCGATATCACCAAGGGAGCCTGTTCCGAAGTCCCACCAACCTCTCCAGCTAAACGGATGGTAAGCCGGATTATAGGGTCTCATGGGTGCAGGACCAATGAAAAGATCCCAGTCAACTTCCGAAGGAACAGGAGGTGTATCTATTGGACGGGCAACTCCCTGAGGCCAGTAAGTATCAATAAACCCCCTGTTTGGACGGTCAGTCCATACATGAACCTCATGAATCTGTCCGATGACTCCGTCCCAGATCATTTCTCTTAGCCTCCGTGTTGCCTCACCCGCCTGGCCCTGATTGCCCATCTGAGTAGCAACTTTGTATTCCCTTGCTGCCAGTGCCAGAACTCTGGCCTCGTGCACTGTATGGGTGAGAGGTTTCTGGGTAAAGGTATGCTTTCCTCGCCTGATAGCCTCAAGACTAATTATCGCATGTGTATGGTCAGGTGTTGCAATAATCACTGCATCAATATCCTTCTGATTATCGAGCATGAGCCGGTAGTCTTTGTATTGTTTCGCCTTAGGATACAAGGCAAAAACTTTTTGAGTTGGCTCCCTCCAGTCTATGTCACAAAGGGCGACAATATTTTCAGTTTTAGCAACGCGGGATATGTTACCCTTGCCCATACCTGCAATACCTATCCCTGCAACATTCAGTTTATCACTTGGGGAAATATGTCCCAACCCTGAAACGACATTTGAGGGAACAATAATAAAACCGGCGGATGCCAAAGTGGAGCTACCTATGAATCCTCTGCGGCTCATGGGTGCGGAAACGCTGTCTTTCATAAATAAAATATTAAAGGTGAGAAAGTATCGTTGGTGATCGGTAGTACAAATATAAAAATTACTTATGAAGGTAAAAATAAATGCATTTCTTTCGAATAAAATATTTTTCTTCTTAGCTTGGTAGAATAAAGGAGAATGTTTACTTTTGCAGTCCAATTGTTTAGGTTGGCATTAAAAGAGGAGATGTAGGTTTCCCGCCAGCCGGACTATAATAAAATAAATTGTAATTAATGTACGCAATTGTAGAAATCGCCGGACAACAGTTTAAGGTTGAGAAAGAGAGAAAGGTTTATGTACACCGTCTGCCAAATGAAGAAGGTGCAGATGTTACGTTTGAAAAAGTATTATTAGTTGACAACGAAGGAGTTATCAGTATTGGTGCTCCGGTGGTAGAAGGAGCTAAAGTTACTGCTACAGTACTTAAGCATCTAAAAGGTGACAAAGTGATCGTTTTTAAGAAAAAACGCCGTAAGGGTTACAAGAAGAAAAACGGTCATCGTCAATACCTGACACAGATTCAAATAACTGAAGTTTTAGCGTAAATTTTTAAAAAGATTATCCATGGCACATAAAAAAGGAGCCGGTAGTTCGAAGAACGGCCGCGAATCTCAAAGTAAACGTCTAGGCGTAAAAATTTATGGTGGACAGGCAGCCGTTGCCGGTAATATTCTTATTCGTCAACGTGGAACTTCCCATCATCCGGGTGAAAATGTTGGTATTGGCAGAGACCATACTCTTTTTGCATTGATCGACGGAACTGTTGAATTCAGGAAGAAGAGAAATGACAAGTCATATGTCTCAGTCCTCCCATTTAAATCTGTAGAGTAAATCCGGATTTAAGAATAAATACTTAATCTCCTGTTTTGTTACTACTGTAATAAAACAGGAGATTTTTATTTGTACTTTTGAAACAATAGAAACTTTACGACATGCTAAATTTAAAATTCATACAGGACAATCCTGAGTTAGTAATTGAGAAACTTGCGGTTAAACGTTTTGATGCCAGAGCGATAGTGGGGAAAGTTATCGAGCTTTATAAAAGACGAAACGAAGTCCAAAATGATGCTGAGACACAAAAAGCTGACCTAAACCGAATTTCAAAAGAAATTGGGCAGCTGGTTAAAGAGGGTAAACTTTTGGAAGTAAGTCTTGCAAAAGAAAGAACTGTTTTATTAAAGGAGCAGATCCGGAACTTTGAAACCGAATTTGACAATATCGATGTGGAACTTGCCCAACTGCAAGTATTACTTCCAAACCTTCCCTCATCTCTGGTACCGGCAGGTAAAGGAGCGGAGGATAATGAAATCGTGGCTACTGGGGGTAATATACCCGTTCTGCCCGAAGGTGCCAAACCACACTGGGAATTGGCTACCCAATACAACCTGATTGATTTTGAGCTTGGCGTTAAGATTACCGGTGCCGGATTTCCTGTTTATAAAGGATTTGGGGCGAGAATACAACGTGCTTTAATCAATTTCTTCCTCGATCAGGCACGTGAACAAGGATATCTCGAAGTTCAGCCACCTTATCTTGTAAACGAAGCTTCAGGATTCGGAACCGGTCAGCTTCCTGATAAAGAAGGACAAATGTACCATGATGCCACAGATAACCTCTTTCTTATTCCTACAGCCGAGGTTCCAGTTACAAATATTTTTCGTGACGTTATTGTTGAAGCTAAAGACCTTCCAATAAAAACGACAGCTTATTCTGCTTGTTTTCGTCGCGAAGCCGGCTCGTATGGTAAAGATGTACGCGGACTAAACCGTCTGCATCAATTCGATAAGGTTGAGATCGTTCAGATTGCACATCCGGATAAATCCTATGACTCACTGAAAGATATGGTTGATTATGTTCAGTCTCTTGTTGAAAAACTGGGACTACCATATCGTATATTAAGATTGTGCGGAGGTGATATGAGTTTTACATCGGCGCTAACCTACGACTTTGAAGTATGGTCAGCGGCTCAGGAACGATGGCTCGAAGTATCGTCGGTGTCGAATTTTGAGTCATTTCAGGCTACACGCCTCAAACTCCGTTTCCGTGAAGAAGGACGTTCTAAACCTTCAGTTGCTCATACACTGAATGGCAGTGCACTGGCTCTCCCTCGAATAGTGGCTGCAATTCTTGAAAATTGCCAGACTCCTGACGGCATCCTTATTCCAAAAGTTTTGGTTCCGTACATGGGTGGTTGCGAAATCATCCGATAGGCACTGATGACACACGGAGTATACTTTAGGATTATGTAAAAAATAAAACAAGAGCCGGCAATTTTTAGTCCGGCTCTTGTTTTTAACATTTATTAATTATTTAATATTGCAAATTATTGCGCTAAGTGCTATATAATCAGATCTATAAAGATGAATACCCTAAGTTATCAGCCTTCCTTATGACTTAATTCATTTTCTTATAGAATATTTTTTAAAATTGCTGATTACATTTGCCCCTGTTTTCTCTAAAAAAATCGATTATATATTAAGGTTAATCTTTATGGATAAACAACATAGCGGCATAGCTAAAGTGTCATTTGCCGGTTTAATCATCACTTTGGGTATTGTATTTGGTGATCTGGGAACAAGTCCCCTGTACACAATGAATGCAATCATAAATACCTCTTCAGTATTTAATAAAGACCTGATATATGGAGCATTGTCTTGTATTTTTTGGACTCTTACCCTTCAGACGACTGTCAAATATGTAATTATTACATTAAGGGCAGATAACCATGGTGAGGGGGGTATTTTTGCACTCTTTGCTTTAATCAGACGCAAAAATAATGCGATTGCAATTCTCACGATGATTGGCGGTAGTGCATTGCTTGCCGATGGAGTTATAACCCCTTCTATTACTGTCACATCTGCTGTTGAAGGTTTGGAATTATTTTACCCTCACATTCCCGTCGTACCTATTGTACTTACTATTCTTTCAGTACTTTTCTTTTTTCAGCAGTTTGGAACTGGTTTTATGGGAAAAGCATTTGGTCCGGTAATGTTTATCTGGTTTTCGATGCTGGCCATTTTAGGACTTAATTTTCTTGTGAAAGACCCTGGAGTTTTGGCAGCTATGAACCCTGTTTATGCAATAACATTCCTTGCTAATTATCCCAATGCAGTTGTTCTTCTTGGAGCCGTTTTCCTTGCAACTACCGGAGCCGAAGCCTTGTATTCTGATCTGGGACACTGTGGTATTCAGAATATACGCGTTTCATGGATATTTGTAAAGGTTTCATTATTAATTAATTACTTTGGACAAGGTGCCTATCTGTTGAATCATATGGATCATATGAACGGCGCAAATCCATTTTTTGCTATAATGCCGCAATGGTTCCTCTTACCAGGTGCTATCATCTCTACAGCAGCATCTATTATTGCAAGCCAGGCCTTAATCAGTGGGTCGTACACTCTAATCAGCGAAGCAGTATCACTAAATATCTGGCCTAAAATCAGGATCAACTATCCAACAGATATCAAGGGACAGGTTTATATTCCTTTCGTAAACTGGTTCTTATGGGTTGCCTGCACATTTGTTGTAATTTATTTCGGTGAATCATCTAAAATGGAGGCTGCATACGGTCTGTCAATAACCATTACGATGATAATGACAACCTCGCTTCTTTCTTACCATTTAAGAAACAGGAAGGTTCCTCTGGTTTATATCATTCTGCTGCTCACTGTATTCCTTACAATTGAGGGAACCTTCCTCTATGCTAACCTTCACAAATTTGCCAATGGAGGGTGGTTGACTATCGCATTGGCAATGGTGTTCTTTGTGGTTATGTACGGATGGTACTTTGGAAGAAAAATCAAGAATAAGTATATCAGTTTCGTAAATGTTAACAAGGATCCCGGCATTTTCAGAGAATTAAGTGCTGATGTAACAGTGCCTAAGATTGCGACTAACCTGATATACATCACTAAGGCAAACCGCCGTGACCAGATCGAGTCGAAAATTATGTACTCAATCTTTAATAAACATCCCAAAAGAGCAAATACTTATTGGTTTTTGCATATCGATAATCTTGAGACCCCAAATACTTTTGAATATGTAATCCATCACATGATTCCTGGTGTCTTGATTAAGGTTGACTTCCGTTTAGGTTTTAAAATAGAACGTAAGATAAATCTATATTTTAAGGAGGTTATCGAAGACCTTGTGAAAAGTGGCGAGATTAGCATGGTTAGTCAATATGATTCCCTTAAAGCTCACAATATTCCTGCAGACTGTCTTTATGTCAATCTCGACAGAATACTTATAAGCGATTATAAACTGCCTCTGCAACAAAGCTTTATCATGGGTCTGCATAACTTTATCCGTAAAATCAGTATTAATGACGTCAAGGCACTTGGACTGGATTCTTCAAACGTAATCGAAGAGAAAGTTCCAATTGTTATTGAACAGCAGCTTAAAAAGAGAATCTTGCGGGTCAATCTTCCCTGAAAAATTTGATTTTGTAAGCTGCCCGGATCATTTCTGCCCGGAATTTTTTCCAAAGCCTTGCTTCTGCTTAACACTCAATGAGCAAATGCAAGGCTTTTTTGTTCAACTCAAATACAAATAATCAAAAAACTTTTAAAACCTATCATTGTTTTTAGTAATATTGATAATCATTAATCAGGTCAATTAATTATAATGGATTCTGGAAATTTGTATGATGAGTTGTCTTTTAAAGTGAGTAAGTTGGTTACTAAAACTTACAGTACCTCATTTTCTATTGCAGTCAGCTTTCTGGATGCTGAGATACAAAAGGGTATCTACAGTATATATGGATTTGTAAGGTCTGCAGACGAGATTGTTGATAGTTTTCTCAATTACGATAAAGGGGCATTACTTGATAAATTTGAGGCCGACTACTATGAAGCTCAAAAAAGTGGCATAAGCCTTAATCTGGTTCTCCATTCTTTTCAAATGACAGTAAGAAGGTATAAGATTCCCGATGACCTGATCAGGGCATTTCTTTCCAGCATGAGAACCGACCTCAATAAGACCAGATATAACGATAAATCTGAGATTGACAATTATATTTATGGATCCGCGGATGTTGTAGGTTTGATGTGCCTTGCTGTCTTTACAAACGGAGACAGTTCCTTGTATGAGTCTTTAAAGGAACCGGCAATGAAACTAGGGTCTGCCTTTCAGAAAGTGAATTTTCTTCGTGATTTACGAAATGATACTGAATCCCTTGACAGACAATATTTTCCTGAGATGAAGAAGGGTGAATTTAACGAAACAATTAAGAATGAAATCATTCAAGATATTGAAAAAGATTTTTTATTAGCCAGAAAGGGGATTTTAGGACTTCCTGAAAATGCGAAATTAGCTGTCCTTATCGCATATTATTATTATAAATGCCTTACGGTCAAGATTAAACATACTTCTGCAAGCAAACTCTTATCCTCCCGAATCAGGATATCTGACAAGATGAAAATGGTTTTACTTGCGAAAGCACTTCTGATTCACAAACTTCGACTGATATAATCTTTGATATATGTTTGTGTACCTTGCCCTCGAAATTTGCGCAGTTTTAATTCCACTCCTATACAGCTACGACCGTAAACTTCAGTTTTATCTGAAGCTAAAGGCTGTTTTTGTGTCTTTAGTTTGTGTAGCGGTATTTTACATCGCAGGGGATATTATATTCACAAAATATGGTATCTGGGGATTTAACCCAAGATATCATTCGGGAATTGTATTTTTAGACCTGCCACTCGAGGAATGGTTGTTTTTTATTGTTATTCCCTATGCCAGTATTTTTCTTCATGATACCCTCATTTATTTATTCCCATCTGTTCACCTAAACAACCGTCAGACGAATATTATTTCAATAGTTATTTTAATTTGCCTTGGGATAATTGTTGTAACAAATATTGAAAAACTATATACCTCTATCTACCTCACTGTAGCCATTTTCGCCATATTGACTGCCAGCTTTGGTAAATCAGGGCTTTTGAACAGATTTTATCTGACTTTCCCGGTTATTCTTGTTCCTTTCTTCTTAGTCAATTCGGTTCTTACCGGGAGCTTTATTTCAGAACCTGTCGTGTGGTATAATAACGTCCAGAATCTTGGAATTCGAATTCTCACGGTTCCTGTCGAGGATATGTCCTACGCCTTTAGTTTAATATTGTTTAACTTGTTGTTGATTAATAAATTAATTACAATTTTGGGATTGAAGTCCTTAAATGGTAAAGCACATTGAAGATGGAATATCTGACGGATTTCTTATCCAAACATAGAATTTTAACACTGCGGATCATAATTCTGTTATATGCAGTTGGTATTGCTGGAATTGCAATACAGCTTTCACGCCCCTTTTTTATTGTATTAATACCATCAGTATTGCTTCTCAGCTTTATTGTCATATTGCTTTTTCACGACACTTATTCATTCAGGAGAG
>CAINLJ010000157.1 GCA_903850335.1 uncultured Bacteroidia bacterium
CCTCATTTGAATATTTTTTTAAAGCATTTTCTACAAATATAAACGGTGCTCTGCACCTTTAAGCATTTATTAACAGGTTTTATCCAATAGAATAAGAACTTGTCATATAAATAGTACCTATCAAATCTTTTAAAGAAAATTAATGTCCACAACTTTTTTATCTGATCCAAACGAACCTATTTTATTGTTAAAACCTTTTGGAAAACCATTTGGAATCAGTCGGTTATAACGAAGCTCCGCAGGAGTTCAATCTGAATAACCCCCGGTGAAGAGAAACGGAACCGGGGGTGGCGATGCGCGATCCACCCCAGCCCTTGAGCGGGCTGAACCTTATTTTAGTCCTTATTTCACAGCCTTTATTGCTTTATCAATTCCTCCAGAGTCCTGATATCCAGATATTCTTCATCCTGAGAGTCATACAACCCATCCATCACCATAGCCGTGCCGGAAAGAGCTGAAAGGATTTGTCTTAAGCCTAGTTTATCCGGAAAATCAATAATGGGTTTATTCGTGTTCCATAACGTGTTATAAATATCCTCTTCCGGTGCAGCCAGAAGAACCATCCGACATTTCAAATCCTTAAGCAAACCAAGATTTTTCTCAAATCCCTGCTTATCAGCAAGAATCAGTGATGACACAGGAGTGGCATAAAAATTCGGCTCATTTACCTCCTTCAAAAGGTTGTATATTTGTTCAGTATTCCCCGGATTGCGGCCTTGTGTCATTCGGAAATTTATATTTATTTTTAGTCTTCCGGCATATAGACACAAATCCCTGAGAGTGTTTTTTAGGGATTCAGAAAATTGCTCATTGCTAAAGTTGTTTTCAACAGACCTGTGAGCACAAATTATTAGGTCTTCAGCACCCAAAATTGACATTTTGTCAAGGACTGATTTAATTACTTTCAGACTTCTCAGATATTCAATTGAGTCATTGTTAATCATTCGCAAATCCGGAAAAAGGTTAATCCCCGAGGAGAGGTCAACAATGAGTTTTAAACCCTGCTGCCTTATCCAGCCTGATTCATTGCTAAGGACAGCTGTCTCCTTCTCATAAAGATATTTCCAGTCAATGATTACCCTGTCATAATGTTGAAAAAATGTCGGTCGAAGAAGGATTTCTTCCTTTACTGATGATATATTCCGTAAGGTTAGTCCTCTCTTTACGGGGTTAGGTGCTGCCTGAATAAGAGGAATATCATTAATGTTCTTATCCTCAATCTTTACGTCAAAGATTCGGATATCTCCGCCAGCGATCGATTTGTCGCTGTTCTTTCCCGTATTGCTGATTACCGTTTTAGGCAGGAAACCAATCGCCATTTGTTCCTGGCAGTCGACGGGAAGTTCAGTAATCTTCAGGATCTTTGCGATATTTGATGTTATCTTAAACGGTTTCTCAGTCCATGTATTGTTTGAAATAGCTAAGGTAAATTCTCCCTTGTTCTTATGACAACTGATCACGCTTAAATCTTTGCCTGCTTCGAAGATCCGGACATTACTTAGAATATCCCCAACAATCTTCCTGACATGATTCAGCAAGGGGAAAGGAGTGGTGAGTTCTAAATCTTCCCGGGACTCAGGAATTTTTCCAACTGAAGAGCTGAGTCCGAATGGAGTGGCAAAAACAGTTATTTTCCCTTTTCCCGTCAGGTGTTCAACAACCAGGGGTTTGTCAATATACGAAGCAATTACCCTGGCCTCTTTGGGATAATTAAGGTTTTGAATTTCAAACGGCAATCCTTCTGTTATCCGGTTATTGTTATATACAACAATAGTGTTAGCCTCTACTTTTGCAGAACCTTTCTCAGAAGATATTCCAAACAGACCATTGGGAAATTGTTCCAGATTTCCGGATGTCAGAATCAGATGTCCGCCTGTTTCGACATATTTTTCTAGTTTATCTTTTATCTCAGCACCGCCCTTCAATTTATTTCCAATCACAAGAACGGGATATTGCTGGAGCAGCCACAGCGGACAATCGCTTAAAAAACAATCTGCTACATCACCAAAGGGAGTAGGTGTCAGGAATCCTGTTTCGTCATGGAAATAGGACGCACCCTGATAACCGGGATAAAAAAGATTTAACATTCCATCCATCATATAATCTCCTTCCTCATAGGGTAGATTTCCCCAAACCCGGTAAATATTCCCCGAATACAGGTGTCTTGGGAACGTCCAGCCTGAGAAAAAATCTCCCATTATGGCGACGGGAGTATAAAGATTACCGGGCGAACCATATTTTTTCACCCATTTATTAGCCGATTGCTGAATCTTTCCTATCGGGCTCAGCTCTTCCTTCTTGTTTAAGAAAGACGCCTCGAATCCTACCGCCACACAGTTATACATGATATGACTATAGATAAGTCTCTTAAGCAGACTCAGGCTTGTCCCTTCCCGATCGCCGCCACGATCACTTGTTATCCCTGAATAGTTTTTCCATCCCCATCGGTTCCAGACGGAGGCATTGCCAAACCATGGGACTCCGTATTGCTTCCCGGCACCCCTTATGAAGGAGTAATATACCTGAGCGTTAGGCAATCCCTGGGCAGTTTCGGCACCTATCATTGTATAGACACCCTCCTTGAGAAAATAATGACCAAAATTCAAAGAGACGAGTGTCGACATTTTACTTCCAAGCCTTTCAGTCAATCCCTGAAAATGGTTCTGAAAATTCAGGTATTGCCGGATTCTGCTTCCCGCCTGGGGCACCATCTGACTGGCAAATCCACCAACATATCGCCGGTCCTGCTCGCCATTGTCCATGCCTAGCCAATGGTTTCCAAGTTCTTTATCGAAAAGGTCAAGGGATTTTTGAGGTACAGCAAATTGCTGCCAGTAACCACCCGGTCCTGATCCGGGCACATATCCCCAGAGATCAAACAGAAAAAGGTTTCTCTTTTTCAGTTCCTGTACAACTGCAGTAAGGTTTTCCTGATAAATTAGCGGATATGCAGGCCATATTATATTCCCAAGGTCATATTTAAGAGTGTAGGTATCGAGCGATTTCTTATAATCACCGTCTAGACCCCGTAATGCCATAAACTGAGTCTGATTTCCAAATACTGTGGCATCCGGAGGTTTTACAAGGCGTCGCAGATCGTCCGGATGCTGCCGTGGGTTCATGGGAAAGTTATAAATCCTGAGTTTCTCATCATTTAGTTTGACCTGAGAAAAACACGCTATTGTCAATAATCCAAGAGTGATTATTATGGTGACACTTCTTATAAAAATATGTTGCATCTGATACAGGAGATTAAAGATATTGTGCTGGTTATTCAAAGATACTAAATTATCAATTAAGGCTAATTCATCCTTATTTATATTGTAATTTTACTTTCAAAATAAACCCTAAGTTACATGAAGATTTTATTGTCTTATATTTTGTATTTCATGGTAATGTCTTCGGGCTGTATTTTGACTTATGACAGTTATGCTTCTTCATTGGATTTTTCTAAGAGTATGGGCAATGCATCGGCCAAATATTCCAAAAATAAACTGGTTGTATCAACAGGAAGAGTGCAGCGTGAATGGGTGTGGAGTGGAACCGGATTTCAGACAGTTGGCTTCAAAGAATTGAATTCCGGTAAAGAATGGTGTCAACTTAAGTCAGCGTATTCCTCAGATTGGGGCTTACCAACAAGAATAGAAAATAATTCAAAAGGTGAGTTAATCTCAATCGAATGTGTTGAATCGGACGATGAACATTTTACGAATAAGCATTTACAGGTTTCTACACTTATTCATTATGAATGTGGACTAGACATTAAATTTCTAGTTAGGATCTATGAGGATTCGCCGGGTTTATGGACTTCTCTTGAAGTGAGATCACAAAGTGGATTTTCGATCGATGGAATTCCGGAGGATAATACTACATTCAAATCTTATGGTTCGAACCAACCTTTGAAAATTGCCCGAAATGAATACATCACTGTTGATTTCTCGCAAAAGAACCGACGTCGTTATTGGGGATTTTATAATGATCCGGGCAACCGTGTTAATAGTCGGGACATGGTTGAGGAGAAGGTGATCAACGGACACCCAATTTTTCAGGATGAAGAAAATACCTGGGCCAGCGGACTATCTATTGAATCAGATTCGGGCGGGTTGATCCTGGTCAAGGAATCAAATAAGACTGTAAATCAATATGGCCACCAAACAGGAAGTTTTTATTGTTCTCCAAAGGGAGTTGAAGTTACGGGCTGGGGATTAAAACCTCGCGAAATTACATCGGAATTTAAGCGTATCTGGGCAACCTGGTCAATATTGTACTCGGGTGGTGAAGATCAGATGCAATTGGCGTTAAAGCAGTTTGATCGGTGCCGTTATCCATTTCGTCCGGAACGCGATATGCATATTTTGATTGACACATGGGGAAGTGATTGGCAAAATGGAGATTACACCAGGATCTATGGAAGAGAAAATTCAGAGTTTCCGGTCATTGAGCGGGAAATTAAGTCGGCTTCTGATCTTGGAATTGATTTCGTTCGAATCGATGACGGCTGGCAGGATGGAGGTACATTGAGTTCTGGCACATGGCATCCAAATACTAAGTTGGGTTATGACGCACATTGGGAGAATTTAAAAACTTTATCAGAGCAGTTTAATGTACGTATCGGACTTTGGGCTGCGATAAGGTATATCTCTCCGGATGAGCTTCTGACAAATCAAAAGGAACTGGGAGTGGCTACCTGGAAATTTGATTTTGACCAGCTTAATGACCATGATTCTTTTGCCAATAGGTTGAAAGGTATTCGGGAATTTGTAAAAAAATCAGGGTATTCAACGCAAATCTCGTGGTGTCCTGAATATGATGATCAACGTTACGGATGGTATAGCTCTGTACGCGAATATGGACCGATGTATTTTCAGAATATCCAGAATAATTTACCAAACCATCTGGTTTATGTGCCATATATAACTCTGCGGCACCACTGGAAGATGTCAAAATTTTACAATATGAATCAGTTGCAGGCACATTGGCAAAACCCGGCACTCACGAACCCCATGTTTTCAGATGCACCGCTGCATAGTCAGTCGTATTGTGCCCTGACTGCTTTTATGGCGGCACCAACCTGTTTTATGCTCACCCAATTTCTGAAGCCGGGAGAACGCGATGAACTTCGCAAAATCATTAAGATTTATAAAGAGAACAGAAAAGAGATTTTTGAAAGTTATATATTTCCAATTGGGAGTGAACCGGACAATAGTTCATGGACAGGTTTTCAGGCTTTTCATCCCGATAATAGAGCGGGATATCTGATGATTTTCCGCGAATTGCATAACCAGAACCAG
Source organism: uncultured Bacteroidia bacterium (assembly GCA_903850335.1). GTDB lineage: Bacteria > Bacteroidota > Bacteroidia > Bacteroidales > Prolixibacteraceae > JAAFHB01. The sequence goes on from CAINLJ010000157.1 coordinate 5,292, forward strand.
CATATGAAGCTTAACTTGAAATTTATAAAAAATGCAAAAATCAAGATCATTGATTTACTGGATCATACTACAAAGATTATAGACTGTAAGGATGGAATTCTCAATTTATTTATTGATCATCCCGCCGGATATCGATTTTTAAAATATGAGTTGGTGGATATGAATAACGGGAAGAAGTCGGCGTTTTAATTAAAAATAAAGACTATGACTTGTTTTGGCATACTCGTGGTTTACTTTTGCAGTCTAAACTGTTTTATTTTAAAATCAATGTATTAACTCTCATTTAAGTTATTTTTTAAAGAATATCGTTACCTGGACCTCTAATTTTGATACAAATATTTTATGGAAATATTATTGACGATCGTTGGAACAACTATTGGTTTACTTATTGGATGGCTGTTGGCCAGACTAGGCTTAAATGACTCTTTAAACTCAGAAAAAGAGCTTGCCCAACATAAAATAAAGGAGATTGAGAATGAATTTTTGACATTAAAGGCTACTTCAAATGCCCAGCTTCAAACGGCCCGTGATAATGCCATTCTCAAGCAGGGTGAGATTAATGATTTAAACCTTCGTTTAAAGGAAGTTCAGGAGAAATACATAAAAAGCAGTCAGGAACTGGCGACTTATACAGCAAATAATGCAGCGTTAAACGAGAAGCTTGAAACGCAAAAAAAGGAGATCGAAAAACTAGGAGAAAAATTTAATACAGAATTTGAGAATATCGCTAACCGAATACTGGATACTAAAACCGAAAAATTTACTGAACTCAACAAATCCAATATGAAGGATCTTCTTGATCCGCTTGGACAAAATATTTCGGAGTTCAAAAAGACAGTTGCAGATGTTTATGACAAGGAGTCCAAGGAACGTTTTTCACTCGAGGAGAAAGTAAAAGAGCTGGCCTTACTGAATAAGGTGATAAGTGATGAAGCCAGAAACCTTACCAACGCATTAAAGGGAGAAGCAAAAACACAGGGCCGGTGGGGCGAGATGATCCTGGAGAGTATTCTCGAGAAATCAGGCTTACGAAAAGGTGAAGAATACTTTATGGAGTATGAGCTGCGAGATGATGATGGGAATGCCTTAAAATCAGATTCTGAAAATAAAAAAATGAGGCCGGACGCAGTAATTAAATATCCGGATAATCGCAGTGTTATAATTGATTCAAAAGTTTCGCTTAATGCTTTTACGCGTTACCTGGCTGCCGGGAATATGGAAGTTCAGAAAGTTGAACTTGCTGCACATGTAACCGCTGTGAAAACCCATATCTTGACACTAAGCTCAAGAGGATATGATGATTACGATAAATCACTTGACTTCGTGATGATGTTTATTCCAAGTGAACCTGCTTATATCGCTGCACAGCAAGGCGATCCTGACTTATGGAATTTTGCCTATGAAAAACGAATCGTATTAATCAATCCAACAAATTTGATTATATCACTAAAACTGATAGTTGATTTGTGGAAAAGGGAATATCAAAATAAGAATGCACAGGAAATTGCCAAAAGAGGCACTTTATTATATGATAAGTTTGTTGGTTTTGTCAAAAATTTAGAGGGAGTAGGTGCGAAAATTGAGGATGCCAAAACTGCCTGGACAGCATCGTATGGACAACTAAGTTCAGGTAGTGGCAATCTAATTTCCCAGGCTGAATCACTCAAAGAACTTGGAGTGAAGTCAAAGAAAGAGTTGTCAAAAGATAAGATCGCCAAGGCAAGAGAGTTATCCACGGATGATTTAGAGTGATAGGACGCATCTGAACTAAGTTGAACGCATTTCCTGAATCAAAAGTCGTTAAAAATCAGATTACAAAGAAAGTTTTGTTTTCTATAATCTGGCTTTTGATGCCTAAAATGATTTTTGTTTGGTTTTGTAAACTAACCTACAATTTAAAGCTTGAAAAATTAAGAACGAACTGACATTGAATCGATAAGCTTGAATTCTTATTATTTCCAGGTAACGTCGGATAACCAGCAAAACAAAACTTCATTAATCTTCTGCCAGCTCTCACCAATTTCATATTACGATTTGATTGTTTTGTCCTGGAGTAAAATTAAGTTGGTACTATTGCGGACATGCTTTTTATGATGATTTTAGTTGTTTTTCCCTTGACATGGCCTCTGCTTTTGTTCTGAAGTCTTCGGAAAATAGAATTTGCCACGGTCTATATTGTGCTGACCATCCTTTGTGATGCGGATCATTGTGAGTTTCCAGACGAAATTGCAGATTTCCTGAGAATCCAATATAAATCTTATTGAATTTTAGGGAATATAAAACGTACGTGGAATACATTTTAATTTATTGAAGTGGGTTGTACTGGATTCGAACCATCCGTCAGCTGACGGACTACCCTGTCAAGGTAATGACGTGCATATTAATTTATTGAAGTGGGTTGTACTGGATTCGAACCATCCGTCAGCTGACGGACTACCCTGTCAAGGTAATGACGTGCATATTAATTTATTGAAGTGGGTTGTACTGGATTCGA
>CAINLJ010000158.1 GCA_903850335.1 uncultured Bacteroidia bacterium
ACTCGATTCATATCCTTCTCCATGCAGATATTGGTCACTCGTCAGGATATAGCTGATCCATTCGTTCGCCAGTCCGCCTATTGCCACATGCTTTACCGGACCTTTCCGAAGATCATTCTTCACCTTTAGTCCGAGCACGGCGGTCATTTCACCTGGAATTCCGGCAATCACAAGATCCCCAATACGTAACGCCCCCATTCCTACTTCCCTGGGTCCCAGAACGTCCATAACTACTTTAACAGTCTTCTCGTTTAATCCGTATTCTTCGCCTCCTGTTTTCATAAAAGAGGGATGTGCTTTATGTTCAGGTAAGGGGATAGTTTTATAGTTGAAACTAAATTCCTTTATTTCCTTTGGCTTGATTTCCCTGAAGAGGCTGAAGGCTTTTTCAGCAATGATTTTCCCGTAGATTTCTATTTTTTCGTAACCTTTTTTATCGCTCTTAAGGACAGTTGACTGATCGCCCTCGGCTCCATTAAAATACATTGTGGTTACGTTCCTCCCAATTAATTTCTGCAGCTCAATTTGCATATACCCGGGCCATTCAGCCGAGACCAGCATATCCTGACCACCAAGAAATGTAGGATGGGCCGTCCAGTTTACCAGAACCGCCATTGGATCTCCGTTAATCTGATCGATACGTGTAACTATCAATTCCTTATCAATATCTGGATCATTACGCCGGTTACGGTTTAGTCCTTCGAGTATTTGACTTCCTGTAGCAATCCTGACCGGCTTGTAATTCCTGTCGGCCTCCCTGATAAGCGATTCCAGTCTATCAAGAAGAAAAGCAAGTAGTTCAGGCTGAAAAATTCCCAGATTGGGATTGTTGAGCATGTTTTTGCTGTTCAAGGCGGCCATTTCCAGGCTACCATGAGAGTGACTGGGAAGAAGCATCATGTTCCCGATATTCCAGCCCATTCCAGGTATTCGTTTGACCAGATCACCCTTCAGGTTTGATGGCAGACCTAAAAGATCAAGGGTGATTAAAAGATATTTTTTGTCGCCCATTTTAAGGGAGAGTGCTTTGGCCATGATCGGATCATGAATACCTGTTGCAGGTTTATTCATTCTTTCACCATATCCGCCAAGGGTATACTTCATCTCAAGTGGTGGAGTGATATCAATCGACGAAACAGAGGCTGTCAGTTGTGAACCTTTTGAAGAAAAACCTAAGGTTGACATTAATAAAACGCTTATAAAACATAGTTTAATCTTCATATATTGTGATTTAAGTAACTGTAAAAACCTTGATTTGAACATGTTGATAATAATTTGTCAGGAATGAATGATGCTTTGCAAATTAGCTTTTCCAAAGCTCCTCGCCATATTCCCATCCTTTCCGGACCGGTTCCTTTATATACTGGTCCAGCTCAGGATGATTCTTAACTTTCATATTTGCAGCATCATATTCAATACGCGTATTGAATCGTTGGGCAAGTATTCCGACAGCATTTAATTCGCTTAATGGTGCTGAATATTCGAAATTTGCACCGGGTATTGGTCCGGTACCCTTGATCGCCCTGATCCATTCTATAACGGGGCCACCTTCAACACGGGGAATCGTCTCTTTGGGCAGATTTTTGGTAAAATGATCCCAGTCTGCATCAGGAATCAATAGTTTTGGATTCGCAGGCCTTCCACCAGTCAGGAGCGAGACTTTCGAACCTACCATGATCATTCCTCTGCCAGGCATCTCCTTTAATCCCCATTCCGGGCGGTTTTCAGGTTTTTCGCCTCCGTCTGACCAGGTTAATGTGACTGGAGGCTTAGATCCGCGTGCCGCAAATTCAAACTTTAGCTTCGAACTGTCGGAAACAAATCCTTCCCCGGATGGTGTCCTTATTATTGGATCGACGGATAATGGCAGTCCAAGATCCAGAGCCCAGTTGGGCGCGTCAAGTGTATGACATCCCCAGTCGCCAAGCCCACCGTTTCCCAGTTCGTACCAGCTTCGCCAGAATCTTGGAAGATACATAGGGCTGTAAGGTCTGTTTGCCGCCGGACCGAGCCACAAATCCCAGTCTAACGTTGCCGGAACGGGTTCACCTTTTGGCGGATAACTCTCCGGCTTTGTGAAATAGCCCTTTGGATCAAATTGCGGACCTTCAAACCAGGCAAGTACCTCCTTGACTTCACCCAAAATGCCCGCCTCATACCACTCTTTCACGTAACGAATTCCCATTGTCGCATGTCCCTGTATACCCATTGTGCCAATCACATTATAGTGTTTAGCTGCCTTACGCAGTGTTCTGATCTGCCAGATATTGTGTGCAAGCGGTTTTTCGACATAGACATGTTTGCCTAACTGCATAGCTGCCATCGCTGCCGGAAAATGAACATGGTCCGGCGTTGCTACGATCACTGCATCAATTTCTCCGGCCATCTTGTCGAACATAACCCTGAAATCCCTGAACCTTTTAGCTTTTGGGAATGTCTTAAATCCTTCAGCTGCCGCAGTGTCGTTTACGTCGCACAGGGCGACAACATTTTCATTCATACAATCACTCCAATGATCCTGGGCACGTCCTCCAACACCTATGAAAGCAATGTTTACTTTGCCAGATTTACAGGCCGCGAGCCCGGGAAGCAATGCGGTGCCTGTCACAACAGCTGCTGATTTTGCAATAAATGATCTGCGGGATAAATTTGTCATACTATTCAATTCTTTAGTTTTATTTATTGAAATATTATTGGTCTCTTTCGATTTGTGATTTACTTTCCTTCAATCTCTTCGTATCCAGATTCGCGAGCGAGGAGCCATTTCAAGCCGAATATTTTTGTCCGAAACCTCTATTGGTTTTCGGGAAAAGCCATCCACATACGAACCTTCGTCTAAAATCCTGAGATAAATTTCCGCTTTCTCCTGATTGTAATTATGCAGAAAAAATCCTCCGCCAGTCAGGTGCTGCATCGATATCCGGGACGAAGCATCCAGGACTGGTCCATCCTTTTCCGTAAAGGCCGAACGGATCGTGTTCATCCAGGGTCGCGGAAGTTCGAGTAAACCAATCTGACGTGGGCAAAGTAATACTTCACCAACCGCATCAAAATCCTGCTGCGAAAATGTGTGTGTGTCTATCACAAAAAGGTTATTTTTCTGGATCAGAAATGGCTCGCCGGCCGAGACCTCCAGGAGTACCCTGGCATCCTCGGGAACTATTTTAAAGTCCGTCGTTAACGGAAATTTAAGCTTTTGTTTAATTCCTTCATTAAGAACACTTTCGCTAATTTTAGGTGAAGGGGTTGTCACGTATTTTATACCCGCCAGGCTTGCAATCTTATCTCCTCCGTTTGCGTTAACGATGAAGCCTGCAGTCATGATTATTTTTGTCCCTTTCTCAATTGATTTTAGGATTTTAGGTAGAATTTCACGATCAGCAGCAGCCTGTGACGGAAGAAATATGACCTTGCTATTTTCAGGATATTTAGAGACAGGAACGAGTGAAATTCCAAACATACCGATGTAATCCATCAGATATAAATCACCCCCGGCATCACTGTTTGGGGGTTTATATCCCGCGACACCCACCACAGGTCTGGTTGCAATTTCCCTGGCCAGATCAGCGAGTTTTTTGAAGTCCTGTCGAAGGAGATGATGCCCCGGATGACCCGAAATGAAGCTGTCGAAGTTAAACATAACGAGTTCTTTTGCGCCAGCCAATACAGACTGATAAGCTTGTTCGATGAAATCAATATCCGTACAATCACCGTGATCAAACCATGCAGCACCTATTTTATTTCCGGCAAGTGTTGAGATCCATCTGTAGTTTATGAACCCCTCGTAGGGCTGGACAAATCCATACCGCTGGGTGTATTGTCCTCTTGTTTCAGTACCTACCCAGACCCCGTCAAAAAGTGCAGGTTCAGTTGCCACGTCATAACCGAATAGATGAAACCGGTCATAGGATTGCGGATATTTGATTATAATCTTAATGGCTGGATTTTTGGCCTTTGCCGGATTTATCAATACACTCTGAGCCAGCTCAGTTAACAGTGACCTTCTGTATTCCGGCCAGCTTCTGTTTCCCCTTGCAGCCTTTGATTCGAGGCTAGTGTCTGCCGTACAAAGAAAATCGTCAATGATAAAAGTATCAAAAATGGGTGCTGAATCTTCCATCACCTTCCTGAGATCATCCTGTGTTTTTTGATTTTGCCAGTTAAACCAGGTAAGGGTCCCTTCCTGAGCCTTCCCGAAGCCAGGTCCCGGGACAGTAGCAATACCTCCAACTACCTCAAACCCGTTTTCCTTCAGAAAGGCAGCGCTACTTCTCAATAAATCAGGAGAAATAACGAGTCCGCTGCGGTAGGCTTCCAGATAAACTTTAGAAATCCCATTGCAGTTCAGTACAGAGACAGCCTCACGACGACCTTCCTCCGTGCGGAAAAGCTGATCAATAGTCTGGGCTACTATGTACACACTGAGTTTGAGATCTGTTTTCCGTTCCTCTGCGAGACCCTTCATATCCACAATTTTATTAGGCTGGTGGGCGCAACTTATGAAAACAAACGATACGAACAGAATCCACACAAAGGTTAACTTCATCATATCTTATAGCTTATTTGGCGAGTTCAATTTTCCAGTCTGTAAATTCAACGGTGTATTGCCTCTTATCCGGACCACCGGCAGCCAGACCAAGATCGACAGATTCGGCAATCCCGGGAATGTCTCCGGAGTGTCTTTCGATGATCCATTTTTTCCCGTCAAGGCTGATGAATCCGCCGAGACTATTGCCATGCCTGACAATCTTTAAATACAGAGGTGGCTTTGAATTCTCGGGGAGGTTCTGACTTGAAGCCTTGTGCATACATCCGTTTGCAAACTCATCATATTCAATGCCGGCACGTCCCGGTGTGCCGAAAACCAAAAAGGATCCCTTACTTCCCGGCTCAACATCGAAACTTTTTGAAATGTCATTTCGTACAAACAACCCCGATCGGAACCATTCATGAGTACGATCGCCGAATCCGCTGATCTTTACAGTAGAAACAAAATCACCCTTGATATTTTTCAGATAGGCTGCCGCATAAGAATCTTCGGCATGGTAAAAATCAGAACCACTTGCCGTAATAATGAATTTGCCGGACTTTACATCGGCTTCAATTTTGTATGGTTTTGCCTTTGCCGAGCAATATTTGTAAAGGTCCTGTTTGGTGATATCAAGAGACCTGGATTCCAGGACTGTCAGTTTTTTTTCGGAACTGTTTTCAATCCTTGCCCCGTACTCTCCTGGCTGAGGTACCAATTCAATTTGAACTTCCTTTGATTCGTCGGCTTTCAAATCAATTGAACGGCTGGCCACAATGGTCTGATTGAGAAAAAGATTTGCCGTCATTTCCTGCGGTGATAAGGTTAAATTCCGCGCGATAGCGGTAGCTTTTAGTTTCTCCCCCATTAAAATCCTGTCGCCTGATATTTTGAAATTCTCAAAAACAACGGATGGTTTCTCTCCCTCTACGGTAACCTTCTGGTAAGCTGTTGAGCCAATAGCCAGCTGATGTTCTCCCTTGTCATAGATTCGTATCCCGAAGGCTATTCTCCGGCTGTTGTTTTTGACAACCGGGAAAAGCTTTTTATCATAAACCTTCCCATCGACATACAATTGTACTTCGGCTGAGCCGGTTGATCCTGAGTTGTGTACATTCGCCGTAATTTGGATTAAACTGCCAGCAGTAATCACACCATTCACTGATTTTGAAGAAGCCTCGATTTTAAGATCTTTCTCCTTAAATTCCGGATCACCTTCAATGATCGTTTCCGGGGCATTTAAAGGAGTTTCGATTTTAAAGTTGTTCCTGTAAATATTATCTTCAGCCAGGGCAGCACAAAGTTTCCATTCTCCCTGTTCAAGGTTGTAGTAAATATTTTCTTCGGAGGTCCATCCCAAAGACATGTTATCGAACCAGAAGGCGACATTGTCATTAAAGAACCCTGCCCGCACATCGTGGATCAGATTTCTCCTGACAATTGAATTGTAAGTCATTCCTGCAGTTTTGATTGCTCCTGAATCATCGGCATCCCGCTGGACATCATCGAGATGATTATACTCGACCCGGTAACCTCCGTCTATTGCCTCTTCCTGATTTGACCAGCCTCCAACATCAATTCCATACCGGCCTCTTGTTTTAGTAATGTAATTGTGAGAGATAGTAGTCATTAAAGTATTGGAAGCCAATATACTCACTCCACCACAATCGTAAAATTCATTAAAGGAAATGGTTGTCTCCTTCACAATTTCCCTTCCGCTCCCTGGATTTGCAGTTCCGGAAACGAATACCCCGCCTTCATCAAGCGTCCTGAATCGGTTTTTCAGAATTTGTGTCTGATAACAACCCGTTTTTATTAAAATTCCAGTCCCATTACACGACCTGATTTCACAATCAACCAATTCGCATGCATGAGCAAATTCCATGCTTATCGCAGTATTCGAGGGGGTATTGGCTTCTGCAACACCTGTTGATCCGTCTATTCCATCCCAATTATGGCTTTTCACATTTTGGCCTGTAACCACACCTTCGAATGTAAGACCATAAATTCTCAAATTTCTAACTGGTCTTCCGGGTTTTCCCCTGACCTCAACCAATTGATTGATCATTGGAACACCAATATTCGCAAGATTTGGATTTTCCAGCCCTTTTTCGGGTATGTAGCTGATTTCTTTTAATTTCTTGTCGAAGTACCACTCTCCTGGTGAGTCAAGTAAGGCCTTAATATTCTCAACATAATACCTTGGGGGAACAATTACTACCCCCTCCTGAGGATTCTTAAAAGTAGCAATTCCTGTTTTCTCATTTATTTTTGTAAATGCATTAATTCCTGTATGCCAGCGCAATAGCATTACAACTCGATTGCCTTCCAACTCTTGCCACTCCTTAAGATCACCTTTCCTGAAATTCATTTCACCTGTGTTTGACGAAATGGTCGGCGGTGTAAAATATCCTTCGTCTGGTGTGCGGGCCAGAATTTGTTTTTTCCCGTTTGCGACAAGCATTGCTACAGAATCTGCATTAAAAGGAGCGGTCCATAGTTGTCCTTCTTTCTTCCATCCGGTAACAGGAACTTCTCCGGTAATTACAGGCTTTTCACCCGGATATGCAGCATAAGTAACATAATGGTCTTTGAGCTTATGATATTCAAAAGCTCCTGTGGGAAGATTGGTTTCTACCCTTTCACCTCCGTCTTCAGGATCAAATATTAACCGGTGCGTTAACTTATAATGCCCTTCACGGATATAAACGAGGATATCTTTACCCCTGCCCAGCGGGTGTGGCGAGCCGATCCACCGTTTTTCAACTGGAGGGTCTTTGGGGAAGAATACCTTTGATTTTAATTCGCGAACTGCCTTCTGTGCCCGTTGAAGCGTTAAAAATGGACCATCCGTGTAACTGGAATTCGGTTCCGTTAACGTTCCCGACCAGCTGTCATTTCCTTTAACCGATACATAAAAATCCGCCTTTGCGGAATATTCAAAAGGAGCCCATTTATCCCCCTGCAAAAGTTTCCCGTCGCGTGATTGAGACGTGGCATTTGACACTACAGAAATACATAATAAAGCCGTTAATAGCGAAAACGCCAAAAGGTCAGACACTCTCTTAATTGTGAGACCGAAAACACCGGCAAATAAAACCTTCATAGCGGAGATTGTAGTTGAGATTATGATTTGAAGATCTGGAAGTTTTAAAAGTCAAACTTATTCAATTTTAACAATACCATTCAATGAGTTTTTGTCTTTTGTTTATAGTTTTTTAACTGATTGTATTGTTTTTTGCGAATTTATTGTCAGATTTGGCTAATTATCTATTAAAACACGATAAAATAACTGAAGTATTCTAAGGCTTTATTCTATTATTTTGTCTCAGAACTATCACCTTCACCTTGAATTATGAACAAAACAATTCTTTTACTGACTTTCTTCGTATTGTTCGGAACCATTAGTGTAGCCCAAAATTCAACAGAACCGGACAGAATTATTTCCGGTTTTAAAAATCCTCCGGCTGATTACTGGCCTCATACCCGGTGGTGGTGGCCGGGGAATCCTGTTTCAAAGAGTGAGATAACCTATGAGTTGGAAGAGATGCGTAGTCATGGCATCCGGGGTGTTGAGCAGATTTCGATGAGTGAAGTCTACGAAAAGGGAAATATTCCTTACCTCTCCGATGAGTTTATGGAGATGCTAAGACATACTGTGAAGGAAGCCAAACGTTTGGGGATGGAGGTTTCATTAAATTTTGGTGGCCCGGGTTGGATAATAGGCGGAGGCTGGGTGAAAGAAGAAGAGAAAAGCAAGGATATGGTCCCAACATTCACTGACCTGAACGGAAACACAATCTATTCAGGAAGCCTGCCTGATGGCCTGACCAAAACAAAACGATCATGGGAACATTATACCCCTAGGCTAGATGGAAACGAAACCCTTCTGGCTGTTATCGCCGGGAAATTGGATCATGATGGCAACCTTCACAAGGAGTCGTTAACAAATCTTACAAGTCTCGTAAAAGGGAATAAAATTACCTGGAATGTTCCGAATGGGGACTGGCGGTTAATGGCTTTCTGGCTGAAGAAAAACGGGTGGAGCAACGCCGTTGATCACTTTGATAAGCATGCGATGGAGAATTATTGCAACTATCTGGGCGATAAGTTCTATGACGCTTTTGGGGATGAATTTGGAAAAACAGTCGAATCACTTTTTGTCGATAGCTTCGAATTACCAAATCTCTCAAGTGGTATTAACTGGTCAACCGGGCTTCTTGAGGAGTTCAAAAAAAATAAAGGGTACGATCTTATTCCATTATTACCCGCAATCTGGTGGAATATTGGGGAACTTACACCCAAGGTCAGGTACGATGTGAACGAATTTCTTCACAAAACCGGATTAAATGTTTTCTTCAGGACATTCCTTGGATGGTGTGAGGATCACCATATTCAGGGACGGATTCAAGCCTACGGATTTAATACAGACAATATTGAGGCATCCGGAATGGCTCATATTCCGGAAATGGAGATTACAGCCGGCGAAAAAGATGCTGCCGATTGGTTTGACACACGGATCGGACCGAAACAGTACGTATCGTCCGGAGCACACCTGTATGGCCGTAAAGTGGTATCTGCCGAGGTTTATACCTTCATACACTGGGAAAGATACCGTGAAACACTCGAAGAACTAAAAATTGCCAGTGATGGATACCTTCTGGCTGGCGCCACAAAATTCTATAACCATGGTTTTAATTTTTCACCCGAAAAAATTGTAAGTCCGACACGCTCTCTTCCTTTTGCAGCATACATTCAGCCTCAGAATGTCTGGTGGAAATTTTACCCCAAGCTGGCTGAATATATTGCAAGGTGCTCATGGTTGCTCAGACAAGGTGATTTTTCGGCAGATATCGCCCTTTACTCTCCATTGGCCAACCAATGGGCAATTAACGTGCTAAACATGCGCAAATGGACCAGGGAATTCAGTTGGGGACAGTTGGGTGACCTTCTTATTTCAAACGGATACAATTATGACCTTATTAACGACGATGCATTACAGAATTTCGCTACAATCGAAGGTTCCAAAATTAAAATCCGTAACCTTGAATATAAGATTCTCATACTTCCTGATGTTGAAACAATACCCTTAGAAACACTTGCATTCATTGAGAAATTTGTTGAAAAAGGTGGGATTGTCATCGCCCTGGAACGAATACCTGAGAGATCTGCCGGACTTACCAATTTTGAAGTGGCGGATCAAAAAGTGAAAGAATTGGCGAATCATCTGTTTAATATACCCAAAATTCCCGCAAATAAATCTGAAAATCCGTATGGCCTCAGCGGACCAGGTATCGTTGAAGGTGTGACTATGAATCCTTACGGGCAAGGGGGAACTTACCAGTTGAAAAATGTAATCGACCGGCAGATCTGGTGGGATAAACGCAGCAGCATGCTGGATCCATTTGTGGAGACGGTGCGCAAACATATTGCTCCCGACTTTGGGATTGACTTTGCCTTTGAAGGGTTGCGAAAAAATGACGGACTAACCTTTTTGCACAGGAAATTGGGTGATCGTGACATTTATTTTGTCTCTAATATACAGGACAAACCGAGTAATATGCCGGTGACTTTTCGGGTTAAAAACAAGATAATACGCAAATGGAATCCATTCACAGGTGAGATTACACCTGTATTTAGTTATTCCGAAGTAAAGGATGGAATAAAGGTACCGCTAACCCTTGCACCGTATGAATCGATGTTCATTGAATTCTCTCCCGGGAACCCGGAAGCATTCCTGACTAAATCGAATTTTATGGAAATTATAAGTGCCGGCAAGAATGGATTAACCGCTTCGGCATCGCAAAATGGAAACTACAGTGCGACAGTAATCAGAGAAACCGGCGAGAAGTCTGTTTACGCTGACGTATCAGGGATCCCTGCACCTTATCTGATTGCAGGGAAATGGAATATGAAACTTCAGGGAGAAGGGTTCACGGCCATCAGCAAAATATCAGAAACGCTGATATCCTGGAGTGATGATCCTCAAACAAGAAATTTTAGTGGCACAGGACGTTATGAAATCAGCTTTAACCTCCCGCCTGAATATATTCAGAATGATCTTAAGCTATTTCTTGATCCGGGAAAGATTGGGAATATAGCTGAGGTGTGGCTAAATGACAAACCTGCCGGAAGCACGTGGATGCGAAATCAAAAGCTTGAACTATCCGGAATTACAAAATCAGGAGAGAATAAACTGGTCATTGAAGTTACTAATACACTGATTAACAGAATATCGGCAATGAATCAGCCACCTCCGGTCCCTGAGACCCTGGTTCCACGATTTGGATCCAAAGCCGTAATTAATGATGTTCCAAGAGAATTTGGATTCAAACCATTACCTGCCTCCGGACTGATAGGACCTGTTCAGATAATTCCTGTTAAAGTGTTATCAATTAAATATTAATAAAAAAAATTATTTTACATTGGTCGAAAGAAAAGGGATTATCTTATTTAATGCGTCAGTATTCGATGCATCCGAAAATCCATGACCCTCGTTCGGATAGGTAAATATCTTGTTTGTAACCCCTGTTGAAGTAAGTTTATCCGCAAGCATTGTTGATTGTACCGGAAGTACAATATCGTCTATTAAACCCTGCAAAATAATTGTAGGAGGACTTTGAGCCGTAACAAAATTAATCGGACTTGATTGTGTATAGATGGCAGGGTCATCAGTGTAAGACTTTCCTATTGCAGCAGTTAATGCAAGTTGCTGATAATAACCTTGATTCCAGATTGAGACCAGATCTGTAGGTCCAAAGAAATCAATCACAGCCTTAACATGCTTTCCTGTATCATTCTTATAACTGTGGAGTAATGCCAGATGTGCTCCGGCACTTGCACCTAATATAATCAGATCTTTTGAAACAAGGTATCCTGTAGTTTTTGACAGGTAAAAATCAATCGCAGATTTAATGTCAAGCTCCTGAGTTGGAAACAGGTTGGATACACCGTATAGTGCAAGCCGGTAGTTAACATTGATAAAAGCAAAACCAGAGTTTCGTTTTTTCATGGAGTCAACAACAAAAGTCATGTCAGCCTTATCACCATCGAGCCAGGCACCTCCGTGAATTACTACAATCGTCTTTGTGGTGGTAACAGTTCTTCCACCCGGAAGATATATATCCATTTTTTGCAGCGCATCTGCTCCATAACTTAAATCCGTATAAGTAACCGGTTTTACCAGATCAACCGGAGGTGTCGGGGCAACATTATCCTTTTTGCAGGAAATCACAAAAATAACCAGTGTAAAAAGCAGTATATATAGACGCATAAAAAAATTGTTAAATCTGTATTTGTAACAATATCCAGGGCACTTTGTTTCACCTGAAAGCAATAAATTTCAATGTTCAAAACTTCCTTTGAGTCAATGAAGGCATCAATAAATAATTATCTTTGAGCACATAATATTACCTGTACAGCTCTTGATTTTCCTTCTTTTGCAGCATTTTTAAAGAAGGATTTTTAATCTGAAATGGATTGTTCAAATTGCTTAAAATGAATAAATTAATTAAAACATATCTGTTTTTTACCTCATTGTTGCTTCCTGCACTTTCATTCGCTCAGGAACTTCCGTTTCAGGCTGCCGAAATTTCTGTCTCTCCTGCAATACAACATTCATTCGTCAGGGGCGGAAGGATACTTATCTATCTTTCTGCGAAGACTGGCAAAGAACCAAGGAGGAATTCGGATCTGCTTATAGGGTATACTCCATCTGACTGGGATGGTACAACTGCCTTAATCCTCGACTCCAAAGACAAAATGATTCGCCATACTGATCTGGCAAACGGATTTGTTCCTGAACCTAAGAAATTTTACTATCAGGCTGTTTATAAGCAAAATATAGATGATGGACAGGCAAATGTACCCGGGAACATCGTCAGTGAAATTGATTCTGTTGACATAGTCGGTGGTTCTGCAAGGTTGAATGTGCGATTTAATAAGATTATTCCACCGTATGAGATTGTTCAAAATAAATTTGTCAGGAATGTCGTTATTCAAAGTAAATGTCTTACCGAATTTTCAGGTCACCCCCGTTATCTGAAAGCCTCCATCCTGCTTCCTTCCGGCTATTTTGATAATCCGGGATTATCTTATCCGGTATGTTACAGGGTTCCAGGTCTGAACGGAAGATATGACGGAGTAAACGGGATGATCAAAAATCCTCAGTTTTCCGAATGGTGGTTCTCGAAAGGCACTCCTCAGATAATTTATGTTTTTGTCGATTCTCAGGGTCCCTTTGGCGATTCATATCAGGTAGACTCTGAGAATAACGGCCCTTGCGGAAAGGCCTTTACTCAGGAACTTATTCCTGAAATTGAAAAGTTGGTTCATTATGACAGCAATTCAGGTAAACGTTACCTGGCCGGAGCATCAACAGGTGGCTGGGTTGTTCTGGGGTTGCAGATTTTTTATCCTGATTTTTTTAACGGTGCATGGGCCTACAGTCCTGATCCAGTTGATTTTGAGCATTATGGACTTATTAATATTTACAAGGACGAGAGTGCTTTTTATAACAGGTTTGGTTATTTACAACCCGAGTCGAGAACAGTCCTTGGGGAGCCCAAAGGGTCGATGAAGGAGGCAATCGAAGACGAGAATGTTCAAAGCCGTACAAATAATTACCTTGTTTCCGGTGATCAGTTTGGTGCTTACAATGCGGTCTTTGGACCACGGGGGAAAGATGGACTTCCTTCTTTAATGTTTGACCCGGAGACTGGTAAGATTGATCATGAAATTGCTGTTCAATGGGAAAAATACGATTTAAAGAAAGTTCTCGAGAAAAACTGGCCGACTCTTGGCCCTAAACTCCAGGGAAAGTTATGGATCTGGACTGGAGACATGGATGGTCTGTACTCGAATGTAGCCACAAGGTTTTTGAAAATGTTTCTGGATAAGACCGAAAATCCAAAATCCGATGCGAAAATTTCTTTCACCCCAATGGCGGGCCATTGTGCCGAATGGAATGATAAAACAGTCTTAATGATGGTAGCCGAAAAAGCTGCCGGGAAGTAACCTAAATCTTTAGAGCATTCATATTAATTCAAATTCAGAAGTATAAATCCGATAACATAAACAAAAAAGTTAAACAGATGAAAAGTATAATCCTGATATTTAGTGTGATCAGTTTCTTACTGGCTGGAGTTCCAGTGTTTTCTCAGTCGAAAAAAACTCTTAAGCAACAGAATGAATACCTCTCTTCCTATGAGAATAATACACTTAACAACAGCATATTGCCCGTGTTGATGCCCTTTAACCGCTGGATTGATCCGGCAGGCGATCAACTCTATTATGGCGACAAAACCGATGAGAACCATGCACTTGATTGTGCTATCTCACCCGACAGCAAATGGATTGCTGTAGAGGGGCGTTATTCGGTTGTAATTATCGATCCGGTAAGTAAAAAAATTGTCAGCCGGTCGGCATTAAAGAGTCCGTTTGTTAAGGAAAACCTTATGAATACCTATTCAGGCATTTCGTGGCGTAAAACTGGCGATACTTACGAATTGTACTGGAGTGCCGTAGGAAAACCAAACAAATCATTTGTGATGCAGGCCTCATGGGATGGTAAGGAGATCAAATTATTGAAAACATTTCCTTTCGAAGCCGTTAAACCTGCCGGCTCAGCCGTGCCAAATGAGGTTTGTGTACAGGAAGAATCCGGAAAACCAGTACTTTATGTAGTACTTAACGGTAATAATACGATTGATAAACTTGATATTCAAACCGGTAAAACTATCTGGTCGGTCCCTTCAGGGGTGGCACCATTTGGGATTGTATTAGTGAGCGGGAAATTATATGTTACCAATTGGGCTGGCTCCGTTCCCGTTAACGGAGATGCAAATGTTGCCGGAGTACCATGGGGAAGTGCAAAGGTAGATCCACTAACAGGTGCAACAAGCGAAGGTACCGTTTCCGTTCTGGATCCGAAAACGGGGAAACTTTTAAAGGAAATCAGGGTGGGTTTACATCCAAACGATATCATTGGCTCACCTGATCAGAAATTTGTATTTGTATCCAATGCAAACAGTGACCAGGTCTCAGTTATTAATTCAGCAAATGATGAAGTTTCTGAACAGATTTCTGTACGGTTATCACCTGAAAAAAATAACTACTTTGGCGATTCTCCAAACGGACTGGGAATTACAAGTGATGGTAAAACACTGTTCGTTGCAAATGGAATGGATAACGCACTTGCAGTTGTAAAACTTGGGAACCGCTCATCCTCAGCAGCTGACAAAAGCAGCAAAGTACAGGGATTTATTCCTACAGGTGCTTACCCGGGAGGCGTTGCAGTTTATAATGACAATCTGCTTTTTGTAGCTAACATTGAAAGTGAAGGGTCACGTATCCCTATTACTTCTGAAACCACTGGTCACACAAACTATAATGCTCACCGTATGATGGCTTCAGTTTCTGTTATTGCAGTTCCAGGAAAGGGTACCTTACAGAAATTTACCGAAAAAGTCGAAAAAAGTAACCAGCTCTTCCGGCTCGCACTAACGGAAAAGCTGCCACGGAAAAACGCTGACCCCGCTCCGGTTCCTCTAAGAATTGGTGAACCATCTGTATTTAAGCATGTTATCTATATAATCAAGGAGAACCGTACATACGATCAGGTACTAGGAGATGTGACTGCAGGTAATGGCGATTCCACACTTTGCGTTTTCGGCCGGAAAATCACACCCAACATGCATAAAATTTGCAATGAATACTTTCTCATGGACAACTATCATGCATCTGGAAAGTGTTCGGCCGAGGGGCATCAGTGGACCGATATGGGTATGGTTACCGATTATGTTGAAAAAAATGTACGGGCATGGATTCGCAGCTATCCGCACGTTCAGTATGACGCACTTGTATACGCACCCACAGGATTTATTTGGGACAATGCCCTGAAACATGGCAAGAGCACCCGTATTTACGGAGAAGCCTGTGATGTCGAATATGATAAGAGCATGAACTGGACCTCGATATACAGCGACTTTCTTAGCGGTAAAAAGTTTGATTTTACAAATAAAACAACCATTAAACCTGTAGAAAAAATTCTTAGTCAGAATTTCCCAAGTTCCGACAATCACAACATTCCGGATATCCTGAGGGCAAAGAGTTTTATTGATGAGATGAATGCCTGTGAGAAATTAGAGGGGGATCAATGGCCCGAGCTTATGATAATGGCATTGTCAAATGATCATACGGCAGGTACAAGACCCGGACTACCAACACCTCGCGCCCTTGTTGCGGACAATGATCTTGCAATGGGACAAATCATTGAAGCTGTTTCCAAAAGCAGATTCTGGAAAAATACTGCAATCTTCATCACTGAGGATGATTCGCAGGATGGATGGGACCATGTCTCAGCATACCGGACTGTTGGAACCATTGTCAGTCCTTACACCAAAATCAAAAAGACTGTAACGACAAATTACAACCAGGTCTCCATGCTCCGCACAATCGAACAGATATTGGGTCTGCCTCCAATGAACATAAGCGATGCAACTGCGATGCCAATGTTCGAATGTTTCTCTGATGTAGCCGATTTTACTCCATATTCTTCACTGCCCAACCAGATCCCATTAAATGAAATGAATAAGAGCCTTGCGGAACTGAAAGGTCAGGCACGTCATTTTGCACGTAAAAGCATGGATCCTCAGTTTGATCATATCGATGCGGGCGAAGACGACCTTTTAAACCGCATTATTTGGTTTGCAATGAAGGGAAAGACAAAATACCCTTCCAAATATGCAGGTAAAGAGGAGGGGGAAAAGGAATAAGACAGACAAACTTAAAAATTCATCGCTTCGGAACAATCTGTCGTAAAAGCTTGTTACATTAATTAATTCAGGAAGGATGTTTTCCTGAATTAATTATTAATTCAACTTTTATGAAGGTATATATTGTAAGCATGTTAAATGCTTTTGTATTGATTTTATTGGGCTTATGGGGATACCTGGGCTCACAGACGCCATCACCAACGGCTCTTATACCCGTTTTTGCGGGTATTTTATTACTATCCTTTGTGCGGGGAGTAAAAAACAGTAACAGGATCATTGCCCATTTGGCTGTTACTCTGACGTTAATTCTAATCATTGCATTAATTAAGCCTCTTACAGGTTCTATCGGCCGGGCCGATACTGGTGCAATCATTCGAGTGATCGCAATGATGATCTCGTGCACAATCAGCATGGTTTATTTCATCCGAAGTTTTATTGCAGTCAGAAAGGCCAGAACAAAACCTGCCGGGGAATGATTTGAGATGTCCGGTCTACCTGTCTAAGGCCGATTTTTGTAAATTTGGAAGTTATACCAAAAGGTATAAAATAACAAAATTGACAACAACATGAAATCTAAAATACTAAATATCAGGAATATAATTTTTGATGGAATCGTTTTTGTCATTTTCATTTTTTATACAGGCAATGTTTTCTCCCAATCTGTAATCAGCGATCAATGGGCAGCAAGTGATGCCTTGGGGCGTAAATTAAGGGATTTCAAGTCTGCCGGTGATAAGAGGAAAGATAAGTTTGTGGCTTTATTTTACTGGACGTGGCATCAGGGTGATGATGATACAACCTGTTCCGTTAAAAATATAACGGAAATTATAAGGAATTTTCCTCTGGCAATGAAGGATTATAATCACCAGGCCTGGGGTACTAAAAAACCCGGCTTCTTCTTTTGGGAGGAGCCTTTGTTTGGATATTATAAAACCACCGACCCCTGGGTGTTAAGAAAACATGCCGAAATGCTTGCCGATGCAAGGATAGATGCTGTGTTCTTCGATTGCACAAACGGAAGTATAACCTGGAAGGAATCCTGTGAAGCCCTGTTTAAGACCTGGAATCAGGCTCAAAACGATGGAGTTAATGTCCCCAGGATCGCGTTTATGCTTCCCTTTGGTCCCTCATCGGATGCCTTAACCTCTCTGCGCCAACTTTACCGCGATGTATTCAAACCCAGGCGTTATGAAAATCTTTGGTTTTACTGGAAGGGCAAACCATGTATTATGGCCTATCCTGACAATCTTACCGGGACAGCTGAGGACACTGAAATTGCCAGTTTTTTCACCTTCCGTCCGGGGCAGCCTGATTATATTAACGGACCAAAACGGAATGACCAGTGGGGCTGGCTGGAAAATTATCCGCAGCATGGATATGTTAAAGATGGAAATGGAAGGTTCGAGGAGGTTACAGCCGGAGTAGCACAAAACGCATCTCCTTCAACAAATGGACATTGCAGTGCGTTTAACCTCCCTGGTTCTTTCGGGCGGAGCTACAGCAAAAAAAATAGCTTCGATCCGAGAGTCGATGGATACCTCTACGGATGGAATTTTCAGGAACAATGGGACCGGGCTATCGAAATTGACCCGGAACTCGTGTTCGTTACCGGCTGGAATGAATTTATCGCCGGACAGTGGTTACCCAAGGATAACTGGACTGGCAATCCCTTCTCTTTTGTTGATGAATTCGACTGGGAACACAGTCGCGATATTGAACCAAACAAGGGTTGGGGTGATAAGGGGGACGTATATTATTTGCAGTTGGTTGATAATGTCCGTAAATTCAAAGGAATGGACCCCCCGTTAAAGGCTTCCAAACCAAAAACAATTATCATCGGTAACGTTAACGGATGGGATCATGTGGAACCGTATTATCGTCATTACAAAGGGAATACCTTGCCTCGAAATCATGCAGGACGAAATGACAGGTATTATACAAACCATAGCGGGCGTAATGATATCATTGGAGCCAAGGTTACGAACGACACTGAAAAACTATTTTTTTATGTTGAAACCGCTGATAAGCTTTCTCCTCAAACCGACCGAAACTGGATGATGCTTTTTATTGATTCGGATTGTGATAAAACGACTGGCTGGAATGGGTATGATTTCGTCCTAAACTGCGTAAAACCTCAGGACGGAAGGTTAATTGTGGAAAAAAATATTGGTAACCATTGGGAATGGGAGACTGTTGCCAAAGCAAATTTTGCGGTTAGTGGAAATAAACTCGAACTTGAAATCAATCGCAGGAGTCTGAACCTGCAAAACAAGGCCATAGATATTGAATTCAAATGGAATGACAATATGCAGGAGAACGGAAATATTATGGACTTCTATGTGAATGGGGACACCGCCCCGGGTGGTAGGTTTAATTTTATATACAAAGACAATTAATATATATTAAATGAGTAGGTTACAGAAATTGAGATATAGGTTAGGATTGCTGTTGATACTGGTTTCAATCCCGGTGTTTCTCTCTCTGTTTTCACTTCCTTTTCTTCCGGTAGAAACAAAGGTGAGAATTTTATTGGCCCCCGTATTGCTTGTAACAGGTGAATTAATGTTTTGGCTCGGCATCATCCTAATCGGGAAGGAGGTCTATGTCAGTTTTAAAGCAAAATTAAACCGCTATTTTAAAAATGACGCTAAGCCTTCAAACAAATCAGAATAACTGTAATTGCAGATCATAATATTTTAGTTTAATTTTGAAGTAAACGTATTCCTGATGAAGGACCGGTAATAAAAACCTTGAACAAACCGATATTCTCAAACAGTTTAGCATGAAATCATTTTCACGAGGGATCCTGGGATTATTTATTGTTTCAGCCATTTTGTTGCTTTCAGACCTGGACAATAGAAACAAGTCTAAACCAGGGCAACAAATAAACAAAGGAGGGTCACAGGCAGTTGAAGGGAAAATGTATTCAATAGGTCTCTCTTATTTTGCCCCTGAGGCCTCCCATGACGAACTTCTTGCCGGACTTTGGTCACGCCTCAAAGAACTGGGTTTTGAACGAAATAAAAACCTGAGAGTCGTTGAATCTCATTCAAATGGCGAGATCGGAAATATTTCATCCATATTACTTAATCTGGACAACCAGCCACTTGATTTAATCTTAGTCACCTCGACTCCATGTGTCACTGCAGCACTGACCTCAGTTCGTAATCATCGTGTTGCTTTTACTTATTGTTCTGATCCAATTGCTGCCGGTGCAGGGAAAAGTTATAAGGATCATGCAAAAGGTATTTCCGGAATTGGGTCATTCCCTCCGGTAGAGAAAACAATCCAGTTTATTCTGGAGACAATACCGGGGATTAAAAAAATCGGGACATTATATAACAATGCCGAAGCGAACTCGAGAAGTGTCGTAAGCCTGATGCGCAAAATAGCCGATAAAAAGGGCTTTGAACTTATCGAAGTTCCTGTTACAGGCTCGTCAGAAATTTTTCAGGCTACCCAGGTCATCCTGAGCAAAGGTATACAAGCCATGTATATCTCAGGTGATAATACGGCAACCCAGGGTTTTGATGTTATTGCCGGATTGTGTGAAAGGAGCCATATTCCCGTGATTGTTAATGATAAGGAACTTGTTGGAAAGGGGGCAATTGGTTCAATCGGTCCCGGGTGGAAGGGTGTGGGTTATCATACGGGTGATCTTGTGGCATCTATGCTTAACGGAGCTTCACCCGACTCAATACCCCTTGAGAATTATGTTAACGAGAATATTGAAGTCAATATTCCTAAAGCCCGGTCATTGGGTTTAACAATTCCTAACGAGTTTCTTACTTCAGGTAACCAGTCTCAAATAGTCAGAAAACAAAGATTTGCGCTTGTTCATTATGTTGATAGTCCAAATTCGGAAGATTGCGAAAAGGGTATACGGAAGGCACTTGAAGACAAAAATCTGCGTGATGGGGTAGAATATTCAATGAAGGTTTACAACGCACAGGGTGATATTTCGACACTAAACAGCATTGCGGGCACACTGGTAAATGAATCCTGGGATTTGGTGTTTGCCCTGTCAACACCAACTGCTCAGCTCCTTTCAAAAAAATTAACTGATGCCCGCCTTGTCTTTTCAAATGTAGGTGATCCCCATGCCGCAGGATTGGGGAAATCGGCTGCTGAGCACCTTCCAAATGTTTGTGGGGTATCGACAATGAGCGATTTTGAAGGTCTGATCAATATGGTCAAAACACTGCATTCCGGCATTAAACGGGTTGGAACAGTCTTTACTCCAGCCGAGATCAACTCCGTTTCATATCGGGAACATCTTGAGCAGGCAGCCCGAAAACAGGGAATTACGCTGGTTTCTGTGCCGGCAAATAGTGCCACCGAAGTTCTGGATGCCGCGAATTCACTGGTATCGCAAAGGATTGAGGCCTTCTGTCAAATCTCTGATAACCTTACAGGAAGTTGTACGGCAGCTATACTTAAGGCCTCCAGGGATTCCGGGATTCCATTTTACGGATTCGTTACAAAGCTTGTGCAACAGGGAGCTATCGGGGTTTGCGCCCGAGATTATTTCGAGGCGGGATATGAAGCAGGAGAGATGGCTTTTAAGGTTTTAAATGGTATAAATCCTGAAAATATTGCCTTCCAAAATGTCAAAAAAACGGATTACCTGATCAGTGAACAAAGTGCGCGATTATTTAAGGTCGATCTTACAGAAAAGGTTAAAGTTGCAATCCCAAATCTAAAAATTATAAAATAATATAGCCAAAAAGCAATTTAAATGGAAAATAAACTGGATATTCGAAAAGATCCTCCCGGGAAGGAACAACGGATTTACCTCGAAGGACGACTGGATGCCAACTGGGCTGGTCATCTGGACGATTACCTTAACTCACTTGTCCGGAAAGGTGCTCACCGACTGATACTTAATATGTCAGGGGTACAATATATGAGCTCCGCTGGTATCAGGACACTTGTAATACATTTCAAAAAAATTAAAAATATAGGTGGTCTTTTCCTCCTCGAAGATCTTTCGGAAGGTGTGGCAGAGGTACTGGAAATGGTTGGAATGACAAGCATGTTAACGGAAAGGGAAGAAGAGACCCCCGTAATTGTCAAAGACAGACCGAACATTCTCGAGCGCGGGCAGTACCGGTTCGAAAATGAGCGGCTATCAAACGAAAGAATGACGTTCAAACTTACTGGTAATCCGGCATTATCGTTAACTTCTGGTTTTACCGCGGACGATAACGAAAAGTTCCGGTTTAAATCCAACAGTTATGCTTTAGGCATTGGTGCTATAGGTGAAGGTTTTCAGGATTGCAAATCGCGCTTCGGAGAGTTTCTGGCTCTTGGTGATGCATTGGTTTATAAACCTGCTGACGGTTCGAAAGTTCCTGATTACATTGTAAAAACAGGTAAGCTTGAACCGGAAATTAACGCCCTTTATTCATTACAGGCAGAAGGTCCCTTCTCGAACAGGATTATCTTTGATCCCATTGCTGCCAATACCTCTATAACTGTAAGTGACCTTGTTACAAGCCTCGCCGCTTCAACGGACCTGAAACAGTTTCTGTTTCTAATCATAGCTGAGAGTGACGGGCTTGTTGGAACAAGTCTGAATGCACCTCCTGTTGATGGAAATCCTTTGTTTGAGTTTCCTGCAATTCGCGAGAACATTCACTTTACAACAGAACCCGCATATCCCAGGATGCTTTCGGTTTCTCTGGGTTTTTCCTCTCTGGAACCGGACGAGATTATTCGTCCATTCCTAAGACCTGACAAGCCTGGGTCATCCTCTTTTATTCATATCCATACAGCTATCTTTCCTTATCAGTCGTTACCCAAAAATGAAAAATCAGCAAACAAACTCGTACTAAACCTCTTTGAAAACAGTCATGTATTAGATGTTTTGCATCTGATTAACGATACCCGTGAAATCGCAGGAATAGGCGAAAGCGTGTTTAAACAAGGCGTTGCGTGGATAGGAAATCTTACTAAATGATAAAAACAGATAACTAAATGACACTTTTAATTGGATCAATCACAATAGGACTTGTCCTTTCGCTGTTGGCACTGGGCATTTTTATAAGTTTCCGGATTTTTGATTTTCCGGACATTACAGCCGAAGGATCATTTACTTTCGGCGCAGCAATTACGGCCTCATTGATAGTTGCAGGTGTCAATCCTGTGACCGCAACGGCTATGGCTTTCGCCGGAGGCTTAATGGCAGGTGCCGCAACCGGACTTATTCACACACGCTTCAAGATAAATCCTTTATTGTCAGGAATATTAGTGATGACCGCGCTGTATTCGGTTAATCTTCATGTGATGGGTAAAAGCAATGTCCCACTATTGTCTCAGCTTACATTATTTACATGGGCTGAAAACTTCTCCGTATCTGTTTCAGGAAAAGATGCGGTAACAAATATCATCGGGTGGAGCGTTCCTGTTAAAGATTTATGGATCCTCCTTTTCTGTCTGATCATGATCGTTGCATTCAGTCTGCTTTTATTATGGTTCTTTCGTACAAATATTGGCACTGCAATGCGTGCTACTGGCGATAATGACCAGATGATCAGGGCTCTGGGTGTTAATACAAATGTTATGATCGTATTTGGTGTCGCACTATCGAATGGATTTATTGCGCTGGCCGGTTCGATGCTTGCCCAGTTTCAGGGGTTTGCTGATGTTCAGATGGGAATCGGTATGATGGTTTGGGGTCTCGCGAGTGTGATAATCGGAGAGGCTCTTATCAATGAGAAAAAACTGGGCTTACTGATCGCCGGTGCTGTGATTGGAGCAGTGTTGTTCCGTTTGCTCGTGGCTATCGCCCTGCGCTGGGGAATGAATCCTAACGACCTTAAGCTGATCACTGCGGCCTTTGTATTTCTGGCTTTGGTTCTGCCAGGTATTATGAACAAGACAAAGAAGATTAAACTTATCAGTCAATGAAGAAGATGCTCGAAATATCAAACCTTTGCAAGACATTTAATGCAGGCACAATTAACGAAGTGATGTCGCTGCGAAACGTATCGCTTACAATAGAAGAAGGGAGCTTCGTTTGCGTTTTGGGAACCAATGGATCCGGAAAATCAACGTTGCTAAATGCCGTAGCAGGAACTTTTCTCACCGATTCGGGAAGTATAGTACTTAAAGGAAAGGATATTACGCGACGACCTGAATATCAGCGTGCAAGCCAGATAGGCAGAGTATTCCAGAATCCATTTAGCGGTACAGCACCTGGTATGTCAATTGCCGAAAACCTTGCCTTGGCTGCCAGACGTGGCAGGAAACGCGGACTCGGATGGGGATTACCAGTCCAGGTGCTCAGTGAGCTTAGGAATAGGGTAAAAGTGTTAAATATGGGCCTCGAAGAACGTCTTGAAACACCCATAGGAAAGCTTTCCGGAGGCCAGCGTCAGGCTCTGACACTCCTGATATCCAGCTGGATAAAGCCCGATCTTCTCCTTCTGGATGAACATACCGCGGCACTCGATCCTAAAACAGCATCCAAGGTAATCGAACTCACAGAAAAGATTATCAAGAAGGATAATTTGACTACCCTGATGGTCACCCATTCCATGCAACAAGCTGTCAACCTGGGCGACAGAATTATCATGATGCATCAGGGTCAGATAAAATACGATTTCAAAGGAGAAGAAAAGAAGAGGCTCAAAGTACCTGACCTGCTTGCCTTGTTTGATGAGTTACGAAGAAAAGAGCAGATTGATAATGCAGTAGCCGAATTGCTGCTCAATGAATATGTATAAAACATGAAACAAATATTAAGACCACTACTTTTCCTTATAGCTGTAAGTTCAATACTGCTGTTATCTGATTTGCAAAACCGAAAAGGGAGTGCACACACTACCGGGAAAAAGAGGATTGCCATTTTTCGCTTTAATTCAAATCAGATTCTTGAGGTGACCGAGAATGGAGTACTCGATAAAATAAAACGCACTAAAAATTTTGCCGACGGACAGATCGAAATTAGCCGGTACTGTGCCGAGGGTGATATGGCTGTGGCAAATACAATAGCCAGTAATATAGTTGGGGAAAAATTCGACCTTGTTGTTACTATCAGCACACCTGGTCTTCAGGTTATGGCAAATGCAAATAAACACGGCGATATCCTTCACGTATTTTGTGCTGTCACAGATCCGGTTGCCGCAGGCGTTGGGGTTACTGGTCCGGCAACTAATCAGCACCCCGCCCATCTTGTCGGAATTGGCACCTTTCAACCTGTTGAGGGGATTTTCAGAATTGCACGTATAATGAAACCTGACCTTAAAAAAGTAGGCGTGGTCTGGTGTACGAGTGAAACCTGCTCCGCGGCTTGTCTGAAAAAGGCACGTGTCATATGCAAGGAACTTGGTATCGAGCTTGTCGAGATGAGTGTCGAGACAGTTTCGCAGGTCTATGAAGCCTCACTCGCCGTTTGTTCCAAAGGGGTCGAAGCACTTTGGATTGGTGGTGACAACATCGTTGAATCAGCTATTGACATGTATATTGGAGCTGCCAATAAATCCCATATCCCTGTCTTCTCGAATAATCCAAAACACGCCTTTAAGGGTGGGATGGCCAACCTTGGGGCTAATTATTTTGAAGTAGGTCAAACAGCTGGCGACATGGTTGTATCGTTACTCAACGGATCAAAAACAAGTACAATAGAAATAAAAAATGTTGTACCGGAGAAACTGTACATCAATGATGCAGTGAGAAAAAAAATGAAAGACAACTGGTTATTACCTGCCTCGTTACAAGCCCGGGCCGATTCCCTGATAAAGTAAATCCACAATTGCTGAAACAGATTTTATAAATACGTCAGATGATGATCGCGATTCAAAATGAGGAGACAATTCCGGTTATTCATGTATCCGGCAGGATCGATGCAAATACAAAATCAGAGCTGGAACTTGTCCTTCTTCCTATTGCTCATAAAGCGAAACATTTGATTATCAATCTATCGGAGTGTGACTATTTGTCAAGTGCCGGCATCCGGACATTATTAATCACCGAAAAAATATTGAAATCCAAGGGTGGTGGATTATTTCTTTGTGGATTGTCAGCCGACGTATATCAAATTATTGAGATGGCAGGAATGCTTCAGATCTTTCATGTTTGCAGAGATATAAGGGAGGCGAATAATGAAATCGTTAAACTCAATGATCTGACTGAGGGCTCCCTAAAATGGCTTTCAGAGGGTCTTGCATTTGAATTTCTACCGGTTGATAATGAAAGAAAAGCGGCAATTTTCTGGATGGATGAAGGTATTGCCGGATATGATGAACTCAACTTTGCGGTAGGAATAGGATCTCCGGCCGATTCTCCGGTTGAACTTGTTGAATCGCGGGGAGTCTTCGTCACAAACGGACATTGTACAGGCTTCATCCCGTCAAACAGGGAATTTACCCCCGACTTCAGAATTCCGCAAAATCCTTCCGATGCTGGAATATTCGTAAATTGTGGTTTGTCTTTTGGAACCCGACCTAACGGAATTTTACGATTGGAAGAGGAAGGTTCCCTTTCCCTGGGTAGGCTGTCAGCAGAAATATTCAAAATAAATAGTAAACCTGAAACATTGGCACAGACATTTATGATGGCTGTCACTCTTAGTCAGGATAACCAAAAGCCATTTATATCCATTAATCTGGTTTCAGAATTGTCATTTCCAAAACCAGAAGGGAAATCTGACTTTCAGGAGATGGTAGATTTCATCCTGTCCAGGAATGCTAGCTTAAGCTTGACAGGTGCCAGATTTATGCTGGGTATTAAGCCTGAGATTGTACCAGGGATGACACTGATGCATCTTCTTAATGAGGTACTTACTATCGGGAATATTGTCGATATTGAGACTTGCCACCCTGATGATCAGGTGGTTAATCCTATTTCCTTGGTATTTCTTTCTGATGGGTTGTCAAAGGCATCTTCATATCGTCTTAAAGTTGAGGCTGAGGAAGATTGTCTGTCAGAACCTCATAAGGTATTTCTGGCCCGCAGGTTGTACACCGATGCTTCCCGTCTTGTAATAAAACAGCTTCATGGGGGCTATTCTGCTCAGACCTTTCAGGTTACCTCCTACGATCAGGCAGGAAGAAAGCTCCGGCCTACCGTACTGAAAATCTCCGGTCGTGACTTGATATCCAGAGAGTCGGACCGATGCAAACGATATGCGAACCCTTATATCCTTAATAATAGTGCAATGGTTCTGGGAACCGGATTTTTTGGAAATACAGGAGCATTGCGGTATAACTTTGTTGGCATTGGCGGTGAGCAAACCAGGTTGAAATGGCTGACCCACTATTTCAACAGCTGGTCTAAGGAACAACTGGCACCTTTATTTGATAAGATATTTCTTCAAATACTTAATCCATGGTATGGCCAGCCGATCAGGGAAATGATCTGCCCCTTTCGTGACCATGATCCTACTTTTACCTTTTTCCCTGATCTGTGTGAAACTGCCTCAGTGGTACTCGGTATTTCGCCCGAAGAACAGTTTTTTATTGTTGAAGAGACTGGTCAGCGGCTCACAAATCCATATTGGTTTCTTAAATATGAATTTAAGAGAAGACGGGAAATGGCCCTCGATTATTATACATCCATTTGTCATGGTGATCTGAATATGCAAAATATTCTTCTTGACGAGGATATGAATGTCTATCTGATTGATTTCTCTGAGACAAGGCCACGTTCAGTGGTTTCCGATTTTGCACGGCTCGAAGCTATATTCATGATTGAACATTCTCCGATGGCGAATGAAACAGAATCCGAACAATATATAAGATTTATCACGCAATTTTACGACACTGTGAGTCTTGGGAAGTCCCCCCTTAATACTTTTGCAGGTAATGATATAGAAAAGGTAAGCCGAAATGTCTCTTTAACTTTTAAAATGAGGGACTACGCATTTAGAGCAGTAAATGGTCATCCGAATAACATTCCCTATTGCATAGCACTTCTCGAGTGGATTTTGCCTATCGTATGCTACTACGGTACTTCTCATTCGCATAAACGGCTTTCTATGATTGTGGCCGGATTATTATGCGAAAAAATTTTGTAATCAAAATGTAACAAATTATTCCATTTATAAACAATATATTTCGGAAAATTTGCTGTAGCAGATATGAGCACTTTGGAGATTATTGCTACTATGGTAGCCGGTATCGGGCTTTTCTTTAGTGGCATAAAAATATTAAGTAATTCAATGAAGAACCTGGCCAGTCACAGGTTCAGGCTTATTATCGCTAAATGGACAAATAATCCTTTCTTAGCAGCATTTTGGGGGTTTGCTTCGGGAATGATAACGCAAAGCAGTTCAAATACTGTTTTTATCCTCGTGGGACTGGTTCGTGGCGGATTAATTGGGGTCAGGGCCGCACTTCCTGTAATAATCTGGTCAAGTGTAGGTACAACAGTTTTGATTTTCCTTGTAGCTATAAATATTAAACTCGGCATTCTCATACTCGTCGGTTTTAGTGGAATATTTTTTGGCTTTGATAAAGGAAGCCGACGTGAAAGCTTTTATGCTGCCATATTCGGAATCAGCTTACTTCTTTTCGGATTTCACGAGCTTAAATCCGGGTCAACGCCATTCGCCCAGATGGAATTTATCCGTAACATCTTTCAGTATGCAAAGGATTCCTATATTGTAGCAATATTAATTGGAATTGCTCTCAGGTTTTTGATCCATTCATCAACGACGATTGCAGTTTTAATTATGACGATTAGTGACTCTGGATTGATAGGACTGGATCAGGTAATATTGATGATCTTCAGTATGAGTTTCGGTGAAGCACTCTCAATCTATGTTATGTCATCAAATATTAAAGGTGTTTCTAAACAGGTAGTGATATTTAAAATTGTCGAGTCTGTATCGGCAGCAACGTTGTTGCTATGTATTTCGTTCATAGAAATGGGCTGGCATATTCCCTTGACTAAGTACGCCGTAAGTACTCTGGGTGCGACGATCATACAACAGACAGCATTCGCATTCCTGTTTTTAAAATCTGCTCCGGTTTTTGTTCTGCCTCTAATCTATGGTCCAATTTACAAAGCTCTTGCTAAATTTAGTCCCCCAACGGTTGAGGAGGATTTGTCTGAAACTAAATATATATCGGAACAATCTCTTGCCGACGTCAGTACAGCACTGATCCTTGTTGAAAATGAGCAAAACAGGATTTTTGAGCGATTTTCAAAATATATCGATAATATCCGGACTGAGAAGGAATCAGAATCTTCCTATGATTTTTCTGTGATAAATAAGTCTAATGTGCATTTAATTAATGAGATAGACTCTTATCTGAAGAGTATAATAAATCTAAATCTTTCACCAACTAATTCCGAAATTTATGTTTTACTTCAGAACAGGCAGACCATGCTTAAGTCAATCGATGAGACTGTTTTCAGTTTTGTTAGTACAGTATTTGAAAGTGAGCTTTCTAACGCTCTTGAGAAGCTTATTCAGAATTCGGCAGAGTCACTCCATGTAAATTTTATTACAGCTTTTGAAGCCACGAAGTCCAGAGATAAGTTTGATGTTGAAATCCTTCTGAAAATTACAGGAGATAAAGGTCCTCTCATGGAGAAAATCAGGAAAACCCATCTCTCCGAAGAATATGAACTAAATCAGGGGGATAAGGTTGTTCTTCTTTATGTAACTGACTTGTTTCAAAGGATTATATGGCTTCTTAATAACTGGGCAAAGTCGATCAGCACTGTGCAGGGAGAAAAATAAATTAGTTATGAGTAGTGAAACGTCTTCCTACTTATGTGAAAGTGATATTCCGGATTTCTCTTTCCGGTATTTCATGTGATTTTAGCAAAAATATTCACAGGGTTATGAATAAATTTATTTTGGTTTATTCTAAATTTTGATAACAAAAACAGGTAAAATATTGTTTATTCATCAAATATTACAGTTATAAAATTAAATTACAGTATTATGAAAGTATTACAATCTGATGAAACATTGGTGAAGATTGCTTTTTCAGGCAAACTGGATAGTGCAAGTGTCTCAACTATAGAGGTTAAATTATTCGCCCTTCTCAATGGTATAGAGTCCCCGGTCGTATTCGATTTTACTGAAGTTGGCTTTATTGGATCACTGGGAATAAGAATGGTCCTTATGGCAGCAAAGGAAGTTAAGCGCCAGGGTTATACTCTGAAAATCGAAAATGCTAACGACGATGTAGAAAACGTATTCATGTTGACAAGCCTTGGCGACTTGCTAAACTGAAATATTCTTCCTGTATCCGAAAGATACTGTTTCCCAAGAGGAACAGGATGGTAGGTTGGATATAACTAATTGAAAATAATGCAGATAATACCTCTTTTTCAGAGGTAAATCTTGTATTGTTTCAATTTATTTCTTATTATATTTGTAATGTTAAAGAATTCATTATACCTCTTTTAGCCGAGATGCATGGAAAATAAAACGCTACTGGTTGATAATCAAATGAGTGAACTCAGAAGACTTGCTGATTTTCTGGATGACCTTGGCGAAGAATGGGAACTTAACCCCGGACTTGTATTTTCTTTAAATTTAGTACTGGAAGAGGCCCTTACAAATATAATTTTATACGGGTTTCAAGATACGGATAAGCACTCAATAGAAATGGAATTTTCCAGAACACAGATAGATCAACTTGTCGTTTCTGTAATTGACGACGGTCACCCCTATGATCCGACACAGAAAGAAGATCCTGACCTGTCATTACCGGCGGAGGAGAGGCCCGTAGGAGGATTAGGGATATTTCTTATTAAAAAAATTATGGATAAGGTTGAATACCATAGAAATAACAATAAAAATTTTTTAATTCTAACAAAAAATATAAAGTCATGAATGTTAAAATCACAACATTGCCGGATTACACGTTATTAATTATTGAAGGACGTGTCGATACAACTAACGCGGCTGGACTGGAAAAGACAATGATGGAAGCTATCGATGGCGGATGCACAAGAATTGTCCTCGATTGTACCGGACTAAATTATATTAGCAGCTCAGGATTGAGAGTCTTTCTTGTGATACAGAAGAAAATGATTTCAATTAAAGGGCATTTTAACTTATGTAATCTTCAACCAGGAATAAAGGAAATATTTGATATATCTGGCTTTTCTTCTATTTTTTCGCTTTTCGCTGACAAGGAAGCTGCAATAATTGGATAAATAGTAGAATCTGGATAGCCCACGGGGGAAAAGTCAGTTTGGAGCCTGTTATTTGAACCATGTACTTAATCCCGTGCCTTTTAATTAATTTGCTTACTATGGATGATAAGTTGAATGTGAAGATGAAAATCATGATCGTTGACGACGAAGTGGATCTTGAGCCAATGATCAGGCAAAAATTTCGTAAACAGATAAGAGATGGAGTTTACGATTTTGTTTTTGCTCATAATGGTCTGGAAGCTCTCGCTAAACTTATCGAACAACCTGAAATAAGGCTAATCCTTTCAGACATTAATATGCCTGAGATGGACGGACTCACCCTGCTCTCCAAATTAAAGGAGCTAAAAAGTCCCTGGTTAAAAACGGTCATCGTCTCCGCCTATGGCGATATGGAAAATATTCGCACTGCAATGAACAGGGGAGCCTTCGACTTTCTCACCAAACCAATCAGCTTTGACGACCTGGAAATAACAATAAATAAAACCATCGAAGAGATAACGATGATCTGGAAGAGTATGCAGGAGCACGATCAGCTGATCTCAATACAGCAGGATCTGCAAACTGCACGCGAAATCCAGCAGGCAATTCTTCCAAAAACTTTTCCTCCCTTTCCAAACCGAAACGAATTTTCGATATTCGCTTCAATGACTCCCGCAAAAGAGGTTGGGGGTGACTTCTTTGATTTCTTCCTGATCGATAAGGACAGGCTGGGATTTGTCATCGGGGATGTATCCGGTAAAGGTGTAAGCGCAGCAATTTTTATGGCAGTGAGCAGAACGCTGATCCGGGCTACCGGAATTAAAGGTATTTCGACCGAAGAATGTATGAGTTACGTAAATAAATTACTCTGCAGCGAAAGCGTTTCATGTATGTTTGTAACCGTTTTTTATGGTATCCTGAGTACATCCACAGGTGAAATCGAATATGTCAATGCGGGTCACAATCCCCCTTATGTTCTGTCCGGCAATAGTATAAACAGGGTCGATATGACAGGTGGAATAATACTGGGATGCATTGATGATTTTAATTATAGTTCGAAAAAGTTAAAACTGAATCCTGGTGATTCATTATTTCTTTTCACGGACGGAGTAACAGAGGCAATTAACAGAAATGATGAGATGTATGGAGAGGAGAGTCTGATAGCTTTTCTTAAGGAATACAGCTCTCATCCGATAGAAGAGGTTGTAAAAGAGTCGAATCTTTCTGTTACAAGGTTTTCGGATGGGACACCTCAATCGGATGATATTACCCTGCTTGCGGTCCGGTATCACGGACTGCTGTAAAACAATCTGATAATCAGAATTTTAAATGATAAAAGAAGAAGAGGTTATTTTTTGTTCAGGGATGAAACTATTTTATTATAACTTTCTTATCTTGTGGCACATATTCTAAATATAAAAACTGATCAAAGAATTATTATTATGAAAAGACAATTTTATACAACAGGAGTTTTCCTTTTAGTAATAACGCTGATATTTTCAAGTTGTAATCAACGGCCTGCCAAGGTAAAAGAAAATCAGGTTAAAAACTCAAAAGGCCAGATTGGTACCGTAGAGGTTGAAATTTTTGACGCGGTTAAACTAAAGGATCAATTGGTTGATATTATCAAAACAGCTCCAAAACCTACTGAACTTGTCGATTTTATCAACAAAGGGGGCTATTCCTACATGGCGGATCTTACACTTTCAACGGATAAAGCAGAGAAATACGTTACGCTTGCCGAGCAGAGTATGGCTGCCGGAATTTATAAATTTGACCTCTACTATGCAAAAACTTATAACCGGTACGATATTGTTGATCAAATCTTTGATGTACAACAAATGCTTGTTGGCAAGATTGGTTTACAGAGTGATGTCGCATCAATGAAAAAATACGATGAGCGGATAAAACAAAATAAAGGGAATTCCGATTCATTGAATGTTATTGTCACTGCGGCGATGAATGAGCTGTCACAGAGTTATTTAACAGGAGAACATTCAGGTGTGTACGCATTGTCGTACGTTTCAGCTAATATCGAAGGCTTATATATTATTACTCAGATTGCCTCTATGGCAACAGATAATACAGAGCTTATCAAATTGATCGGTCTGCAAAAGGAAAGGGTTAAAACTAATTATCAGCTCCTTGAGATTATGTCAGCCGATCCGGCAGTGGCACCAATCTTTGATAAGATGAAACCGATATTGAATTCTTTTAGCAGCCCCGAATTTACTGCAAAACAATTTGCCGAGGTAACGCCGCTTATTGCAGCCTTACGTAACGAAATAGGCAAATAGTTTCTTGAAAGTTTACCTACGTTGCCTGTACCTTGAACTCAAGATACAGGCAATGGTTTTCTTAATGAAGTTAATCTTATAATATGTAAGCGATTAACCCATGAACGAAGTTACGCTCAACGCCCTGATCAACCTTTTTGCCATCTTCTCTGCAATTACCCGGTCAGAACGGGAATATGCCAGGACTTCGTTTTCTTCCTACCTCCAGTTACATCTGGGAATTTCCTCCTCAGAAGAATACAAAAAATTATTTGACGAACTGATAGACTTCTACGGTATCGATGAATCAGGCGAACCAATGTTTGATATGATTCAGCAAGCCGAAACCATCTGTACGAATATCAAAGGGAGATTGCACCGCACAGAACAGGTTATGTTGTTCCTTCGGTTCCTTGAACTTGCCAGAAACGAAACCCATCAAAAAAAAGCACTTGAATTGTTTCAAACAGTCGCAAGGGTTTTCTCTATCCCTGGGGAGGAGTTTGTGAAGTATCGTTCATTTATTTATGGTTTCTCGGCCGGGGAAGATCCCCATACTGAATTTCTGATTGTTGATCAGCATTCTGATAACAAATATCCGGGACTACAACATCTGAGACGTGAGAATCTTGACGGAGAACTGGTCTTTCTTTTTCTAAAGGATATAGGCCATTATATCTTTATTTTCAGGGGAAACGAAAATCTTTACCTCGAAGGAAACCCAATCCTCCCAGGTCGTTTTTATGCTTTTAAGGAAGGTGGGATTGTTCGTGGCGCAAGGGTGTCGCCAATCTATTTCAGCGACGTCAATGCAGCATTTTTTAATCCGGCAGAGAATACACTATTTACTCTGAATGGTCAAAATGCAGGATTCAAATTCAAAAACAGCAAAAATGGACTCTATGAGTTCAGCTTTTCCGAACAATCCGGACAGCTTGTTGCAATAATGGGAGGAAGTGGTGTCGGGAAATCAACATTGCTCAATATACTCAATGGGAATATTGTTCCCGCCAGTGGAAAGATCCTTATCAATGGTATAGATATTCATGACAATCAGAAAGATATAGAAGGACTTATCGGATTTATTCCGCAAGACGACCTTCTTTTCGAAGAGCTTACGGTCCTGGAGAATATTCAATATAATGCGCGCCTGTGCCTCGCTGGTTATTCCGAAGAAGAGATCAGCAAGTCAGTGACAAAAGTTCTTCAGGAACTGGAATTGCTTGAATTCAGTCATCTGAAGGTAGGAAGTCCTTTGAAGAAGACAATCAGCGGAGGCCAGCGTAAACGACTAAATATCGCGCTTGAATTAATCAGGGAACCTTCCATATTATACGTCGACGAACCTACCTCAGGACTCTCATCAATGGACTCTGAGAAGGTGATGTTACTGCTTAAACATCAGGCAAGAAAAGGGAAATTGGTCATTGTTAATATCCACCAGCCTTCATCAGATATCTTTAAGTTATTTGATAAATTGTGGATCATGGACAAAGGGGGCAGAATCATCTATACCGGAAATCCATTGGATGCGATTATTTATTTTAAAGACCTGACCAACCATGTAAACGCGCTTGAATGTGAATGCCTTCTTTGCGGCAACGTTAATCCCGAGCAGGTACTCGAAATTGTTGAGACTAAGAAAATAGACGAATCGGGTAATTTTATTCCTGAACGGAGATTCCCGCCCGAAGAATGGTACCGCCTTTTTAAGGAAAATATCGAAAAAGAACCGTCTTCAGAACATCTCACAAACAAAGAGATTCCCCGGACAAGTTTTCGGAAACCAGGCATCTGGAAACAGCTTCAAATCTTTTTCTCCCGTACTTTACGGATTAAAACTTCAGACAGGCAGTACCTCATTATTAATATAACTGAGGCTCCGCTCCTGGCATTGATCGTGGGATATTTCACGAAATTTTCACACGGCAGCGAATATATTTTTGCTGAGAACAAAAATCTGATTTCCTATATTTTCATGGCAATCGTCGTCGTGCTCTTTATGGGAATGAGCGTTAGCGCCGAAGAAATTATTAAGGACCGTAAGATTCTTCAGCGCGAAGCATTTCTTAATCTTAGCAGGTTTAGCTACCTGAATTCAAAAGTTGTGTTTTTCCTTTTACTGTCTGCATTTCAAACGCTGACTTTCGTTTTGGTAGGGAATTTTGTAATTGGAATTCACGGCCTTACAATGACCTACTGGCTGGTGCTTTTTTCGGTGGCTGTATTCTCTAATATTTTGGGTCTTAATATTTCAGCAGCTTTTGATTCTGTTGTTACAATATATATTCTGATTCCATTGTTGCTGATTCCTCAGATTCTGCTTTGTGGCGTTATCGTGAAATTTGATGATTTACAGGATAAGAGTGCAGACAAGGATGTAGTACCTATTGTTGGAGAACTGATGGTTTCCAGATGGGCTTTTGAAGCCCTTGCAGTTGAACAGTTTATGGGGAATGGCTATATGGCCGACTTTTTTAAGGAAGAAAAAGAGTTAGCACAGGTTCGGTTTCTCTCCGATCTTTTGTTAACCGAATTGACAGGCAGGGTTGATTATGTTGCAGGACAGATGAACACCGGAAAACCTGCCAGTGAATTTGCCTCTAAACTTGAGATTATAAGGAATGAAATTGTAAAACTTGACAAGATACAGATTATCCCTCCGTTAGCAGTCACAGATCAGATTACACCCGAAAAGTTCACAGGCCAGGTAGCGGAACAGACGAAGCAATATCTGAAAAAACTTCAGAACTATTATCTAAAGATGAAAGATCAGTTGCGTAAACATCAGGATGATAAGGTCTTTAATCTGAATAAGGAATTTGGTAAAAATTATATTTTTGATTTAAAGCAACAATATCATAATCATGCGATCGAAAATATGGTCATGAATTCCGGTTCCAATGAATATTTCAGGGAAACCAGGACTGGCCTGATGCAGAAAATCGCTCCTATCTATAAAGTGCCGGACTTTATATTCGGGAGATCTCATTTTCTGGCCTCCGAAAAAAGGATTTATTCCCTATCTATCAACACCCTGGCTTTTAACGTCACAATAATCTGGCTTATGACTATCCTCCTGTATGTTGCCTTGTATTTTAACTGGCTAAGGAGGATCGTGAATAGATTAGGATAAATTTCAGATTGTTTATAAATCTCCAGCCTTTTACTCTTTTACGAAATATTCAACATCTCATCCAGTCCGGAAATCTTAAATGTCTTCTTTACAAATGGCTGGCAATTAATAATAGAAAACTTTCCCGACCCGGCCTGTTTGGCGTGAATGACGCAGATCCTGATAAATGAAGATGCTATATATTCAACTTCTCCGATATCAAAAATAATTTTGTCTTCCGGATTTCGGTTTTTAATTAATGGCTCCGTCTGGATAATTTCATTTAATTCACCTGCGGCAATGTAATCAATCCGTCCCTTGAAAATTACCGTTATGGCTTTTTCCGTACTATTGTATTCAAATATTACCATGATTGAGTATTTATGAATTTAATGTTTAATGGTTTTTATAATAATCTGTTATAATATCATCGGCAACCAGTGATTCGTCAAAGTATTTGCTCTGATCGAAGCTGAACCATAGATCATTAGGCTTTCGACGGCATACTCGCTGGATATTAAGGAGATTTTTTGCGGTGATATTTTCGGTTGTAATATTCTTACCGCCAGTACCACATCCTAAGGTTAGTGATGGCGGGAGCTGGTTGAACAGCATCCCAACAGCTCCCTGCGAGGTGGGTGTATTAACCAGAATACGACCTGCATTGAGTAATTCAGCATAATCCATGATCCGTTTTTCATTATTTGAGTAGATGCACGCACTATGACCAATACCACCCAGATAGTTCAGATCAATGCAGTAATTGATAGCCGACCCATAATCTTTAGCACTATAAAAGGCCAGGATAGGAGCTAGAATTTCTCCGGATAAGGGATAATCTTTTCCTATTCCTTCAGGTCTTGCGATAAGTATTTTAGTCCCTTCAGGAACCTGAAGGTCTGCTAACTTAGCAATAGTTTGCACTGATTGACCCACTACCTGGGGACTCATACTACCAGTTTCGCTTACTATTGCAATCTTCTCAACTTTGTTCATCTCTTCGCTGGTAAGAAAGTAGCAGCTTTGACGTCTGAATTCAGCAATAACCTCCTCCTCAATCGACTTAACCATTACAATAGCTTGTTCACTTGCGCATATTGTACCGTTATCGAATGTTTTTGATGAAATGATGTTGGTGACCGCAAAGGGGATGTCTGCACTTTCGTCGATAAACACAGGGACATTCCCGGGGCCTACACCGATGGCAGGGTTCCCTGAACTGTATGCTGCTTTGACTAACCCGGTGCCACCTGTAGCTAAAATAAGTGCGATTTTTGAATGAGCCATCATAATTTGGGTGAATTCACGGCTTCCCGAACTAATCATTTGAATGCAATCTTCAGGAGCACCTGCACTAAGAGCCGCTTCATAGCATATTCGTACCGCTTCGGCACAGGATTTAGAGGCACCGCGGTGCGAACTGATTATGATTGGATTCCTTGACTTTAAACAAATAAGGATCTTAAACATCACCGTCGAGGTGGGGTTAGTTACAGGAATAACCGCAAGAATTGGTCCTAAAGGCTGGGCAATTTCAGCTATTCCGGTATGTGTATTATAGGCAATAACCCCTACAGTCTTCTCATCTTTAATGCTCTCATAAACAAGTTGCGTAGCTAGAACATTTTTTATCACTTTATGTTCCCAAACGCCCATCCCCGTTTCCTCATGAGCCATTTTTGCAAGATTTACACGACAATTAAATCCTGCCTTAAAAACAGATTCAACTATTTTGTCGGTCTGTTCCTGATTGAACTGATGAAACTCTGCTGCCGCCAACTGAGCCTTCTCAAGGATCCCATCGGCAATTTCCAATAGATTCTCTGACATAACCTGATAAATTATTTGATTCGTAACAGGAAATAAAATCTCTTTACACTATTAAACAAAGGATTATTCATAAGACATAACACCTCTGAGTCAACAATTTGAAATGAACATAAAAATAAAAAATAATTTGACTAATTAATTCATAATTGCTATTTTTATTCTGTACTAACACAATACAAATGAGTAATTTTAAGGAGTACTCCCATTCATTCAAACTTGATTTGGATATTGAAGCACTGGAT
The DNA here is from genome assembly GCA_903850335.1 of uncultured Bacteroidia bacterium. Taxonomy (GTDB): domain Bacteria; phylum Bacteroidota; class Bacteroidia; order Bacteroidales; family Prolixibacteraceae; genus JAAFHB01. Next base: position 37,872 of record CAINLJ010000158.1, read on the forward strand.
TTAAGCCAGACCGAACAGGATTACTGCATCTTTAACGGCCCTAAACCATTGCTCACTCCCGGCGGAAATCGATTTTCCCACCTTTCTGAGGAGTTGATAAGGCTCATTGTCACTGATATTCAGCTGCTTCAAAATTCAACCCGTAAAGAATTTTCGTCCCCTGTACTTTACTCATTTTGCAATGATATTCTTAATTCGGGTCAGGATCCATTCACAGGGAACTGGGAAAGTCAACTTGATGCAGATCCGTTTGTTATAATAAAAACCCAGGGTAAATCTTCCCTCCAGCCATTTGCTTTTGAAGATCCCTTATTTGCTTTCTCTTTTGTCACACTCAGCGGACTTATGGGGGTTATAAATGACCTTGCCTCCGAAGTAATGGGTGACATCAATGTCGAAGAGACAGTCTTACACCCGTTTCATACAATCTTGATTTTAAGTTATGAACGCCTGACTGCAGATCAGAAGTCGGCTTTTCAGTCATTGAACGGTATACACCATGCCGGAATTGTTATGCCGCTACTGCTTGTTCTTGGAAAGATCAGTGCCGTGGAGTATGTTAAAGGTTTGATATCTCTAAAAATGCAACCGGAGGAATTATTTTCACAAATTCTGGCAGACGTGGCAAGAGTGCAGGCTTACCTTGGAGTTATAACGCATAAACATCATCAGGAGAAGCGAGTATCCGATATGATTATAGCAGGTGAAGGAGATTCAATAGAGTTTAAATCCACGCTCCGCTGGGATCTGCGTGCAGGGAAAACAAATCCGGCCATCGAAAGGTCATGTCTTAAGACTATTTCAGCATTCGTAAATTCATCCGGAGGAACGCTGCTTATTGGTGTTCGCGATGATGGATCAATCGAAGGTATTGAAAGCGATAAGTTTGCAAATGAAGATAAATTTCTGCTCCACCTTTGGACACTAATCCGGAATTGTCTGGGACGTGATTTTAGTCCCTATATCCGCACCCGGATTGAGAAGATTGAAGATAAAAATATCTGTGCTGTGGATTGCCTGCCTGCTAACAGACCTGTCTTTTTGCGCCAACCCGGGTTCGACGAGGAGATGTATATCCGTCTTGGACCATCAAGCAACGCACTGGATATTAGTGAGGCATTGAAATATATCGGGGATCATTTTGTCCGGAAATAGTAAGGATAGGATGATAATAAAAAACTATCCTATCTTTGAACTTCTTCAATATGTTTTTTTTGACAGGATAACAGAGATTTTAGCTATAAAACAATTTTTGTAATGATAAATCCCAATCTAAAGCGGACATTAACACCCATGCTAATCTGGGGCCTGGGTGTTGGATACGTTATCTCAGGCATGTACTTTGGATGGAATCTGGGACTCGAAAAAGGGGGAACACTTGGTATGGCGCTTGCGACCGGCCTCGTCATTATTCTATATTCCTGCTTTAGTTTCTCATATGCTGAACTGGCCTGTGCAATACCTAAGGCAGGAGGCGCCTATGATTATGCGGAACGCGCCTTAAAAAAAGATATAGGTTTTATTACAGGTCTCGCCCAAATTGTTGAATTTGTCTTTACCCCGCCTGCAATTGCAATCGCCATTGGCGCATATTTTCATCTTGTATTTCCTGAAATACCGGTATTGTTATCCGCAATCATCGTTTATGTGGTATTCACAGGTTTGAATGTTTATGGTGTAAAAGCCGCGGCCAACTTTGAACTGACAGTAACCATACTGGCAGTCGGAGAATTAATACTCTTTTCCGCATTAACACTTCCACACTTTTCGGCAGCTCATTTTAGCCAGAACTCATTTCCTCACGGCTGGACTGGTGCCTTTGCCGCCATTCCCTTTGCAATTTGGTTTTTTCTTGGAATCGAAGGGGTAGCGAACGTAGCTGAGGAAACAATCAATCCGCAAAAAGTTATATTAAAAGGCTTTGGTTGGGCTTTAATAACGCTGGTGATATTATGTGTATTGGTTTTTATTGCTTCTATTGGTATTAATGGTTGGGAGTCAATTGTGTTTTCATCAGATGGGAGCAGCTCCGATTCTCCGCTTCCAATGGCTTTGGGACATATTTTTGCCACAGATCACGTTTTTTACAGGCTTTTGATCGGTATAGGCTTGTTTGGACTAATCGCATCCTTTCATGGTCTGCTTCTTGCAAGCGGTCGGGCAACATTCGAATTTGGAAAGATAGGTAATGCGCCCCATTTTCTGGGAAGGGTTCATGAACGTTTTCAAACCCCAGCGAACGCTTTAATATTTAATTCCATGATTGGGGTCCTGATACTTTGTACAGGAAAGACAGATCAGATAATTATCATTTCTGTCTTTGGAGCACTTACACTTTATGCTTTTTCTATGCTTTCAGTAATCAGACTCCGAAAAACAGAACCTGCGCTTAAACGACCATTCAAAGTTCCGTTTTATCCTTATCCGCCTTTTGTAGCACTTGTATTAACTACGGTATGCATTGTTGCTTTATGTTTAAGTAACGGTTTTCTGTCGTTATATTATTTTGGTATATTGCTTTTCTTTTTTCTGCTGTTTAAACTATTTAAAAAATGAATACTGAAGAGATCATTGAATATGTAAAAAGTCATCCTTCCGGAAGGGTAAAAGTTGCTGTTTCAGATATAGATGGTGTATTAAGGGGGAAATATATTTCGGTTGAGAAATTTTTATCCGCTGTTAAGGGTCATATTGGTTTTTGCGATGTTGTCTTTGGCTGGGATATGAACGATCAGGCATATGATAATACGACCTATACAGGTTGGCATAGCGGTTATCCGGATGCCAGTGTTAAACTTAGCCTGAATAGTTTCCGGAAAATACCCTGGGAAAATGGACTCCCTTTCTTCCTTGGAGAATTTGTCCTTGCCTCAGGCGAACCTCTCACAATCTGCCCTCGTCAATTAATGCAGAAAGTGATCAAAGATGCCGCGGATGCAGGTTACGAGGCAAAAGGTTCTCAGGAATTTGAATGGTTTAATTTTGCTGAGACACCCCAAACCTTTGCCGAAAAAGAGGGTCGTCATCTCACACCACTCACTCCCGGGATGTTTGGTTACTCTATTTTAAGGGGAAGCGGTCGCAATGATTATTTCTCTGCACTTTTCGATCAGCTTAAGCATTTTGATATACCTCTCGAAGGGTTGCATACCGAAACCGGCCCCGGCGTTTATGAAGCCGCCATTGCCTATTCCGGATTCCTGAATGCCGCCGATAACGCAGTTTTATTTAAGACCGCAGTAAAAGAGATAGCCTATAAACATGGGATTCTGGCTACGTTTATGGCTAAAATCAGTGAGAACCTGCCGGGTTGCAGCGGCCATGTACACCAGTCACTCTGGAAAGAAAATACAAATGTTTTCCACGACCCATCAGGGCAAAATCAGATGAGTGAGACAATGAAACAGTATATGGCTGGTCAGCTTTACTGTTTACCCTATATTCTGCCAATGGTAGCACCAACAATTAATTCCTACAAACGCTTGGTCGAAGGAGCATGGGCTCCAACAACAGTAACCTGGGGTGTTGATAACCGAACCGTAGCCCTTCGAGCAATTCCAGGAGGCAGCAAATCGTGCAGGCTGGAAACGCGTGTTGTAGGCAGTGACACGAACCCATATCTTGCTCTTAGCGCCTGTTTGGCCTCAGGTCTTTATGGTATAAAGAATAAACTGGAATTGCAGGATGTAACAATGGGGAATGGCTATCGCGACGAAAGTAACGGCAGGTTTCCCAAGAGTCTTGATGATGCCAACCAGGCAATGAAACATTCATCCATTGCCAAAGAATTGTTTGGTGAAACCTTTGTGAATCACTTTACTCAGTCGCGCGACTGGGAAGTACGCCAGTTTGCAAAAGTGGTAACCGATTGGGAAACAAAACGGTATTTTGAGATTATCTGAAATCAGCGAATTGTATCAAAAGAAAAAAATTTAAATGCAAGGGCCGCAAAGTGAAATTGCAAATAATCGCAAAGTGTTGTATAACATCTTATTAACTCTTCGCAATATTCCATTTTCATTATTAAATCCGGTGGTTGAAGAATTTTGATACAGCCTCGAAATGTTTTAGAATAATTGTCTAGATATTGCGGTGCTCTGCACCTAAAGTACATCTAATCTGTTTATTACTACAAATATTTAGCGGTTCTGCCATTTTGGGGTATTGAAAGGACAATTTTTTAATTACATGATTTAATTTGACAGTCCAAAGGGTAAATCGGTTTGATCAAATTTTTTTACCCATACTAAACATCAATAGAGCGAGGAAAATTGCAACAATGAGAATATTTATATTAATTGGATTGGCCTTTTCCGGATTATTGGCATTTGGACAACAGAAGCAGGTTTGTTTCACATTTGATGATCTTCCAATTGTAAGCTATGGCATAAAAGACACAGTTTATCAAAAAAAATTAGTTGAAAAGCTTGTCAGTTCACTGAACGAAAATAAAGTCCCGGCAATAGGTTTTGTCAATGAGGGTGGATTATATGTTAATGACACTATTGATTTATTTAAGATTCGGCTGCTTAAAACCTGGGCAAATGCCGGGTTGGATTTAGGGAACCATACCTTTTCGCATCCTGATTATAATTCGACTTCTTTTAAGGAATATTCTCTTGATATTTTGAAAGGAGAAACGATTACAAAGGAGATTCTTAAAAAGCAAGGAAAACCACTCACATATTTCAGGCACCCGTTTCTTCATGCAGGTAATTCAAAGCTTAAAGCAGATTCATTAACTGAATTCCTTGTTAGCAGAGGGTATAAAGTTGCCCCTGTCACAATAGATAATGATGATTATTTGTTTGCATTAGCCTACAAGAGGTCCTCAGATAAAAAAGACACCCGTTTAAAGTTGCAAATCGGCAGGGATTATGTAGACTACATGGAGAGGAAACTAACATATTATGAGAATCAGGCAAATAGATTATTTGGCAGACCTATTAACCAGATCCTGCTTTTACATGCAAGTTCACTAAATTCGGATTTTACCGAATCTCTAATTTCTATGTTTAAAAAGAACAATTACACGTTTATAAATATGAATAAGGCAATCGAAGATCCGGTATTTAAAACAAATATCACAGTATATGGAAAGTGGGGAATTTCTTGGCTCGACAGATGGGCACTTTCCCAAGGCAAAAAGGGTGATTTTTTCAAAGACGAACCAACAACACCCGATTATATTGTGAATCTTGCAAAATAATAGGATTAATTTTAAGAAATCAATTTCGTATTTGTCTTAAATTTACAAACTTTAATTTGTTTCTGTTCAATACAAGAAAAATATCAATATAACCTTTTTAATATGTCAGTTTCTCAATTCAATTTTCCAACAACAATCCGGTTTGGAGCAGGTGTTATTTCAGAATTACCAGCCTATTTATCAAAAAATCAGCTTAAAAGACCCTTGATTTCAACCGATCCTGTCATAGCAGGTCTTGGATTTTTCAGGCAGATCGTCGCCGGTTTAACCTCCAAAGGCTTTGCGGTTACTGAATTTTATGATATTCATAAAAACCCTGTAAAGAGTGATGTTTACAAGGGAACTGAAGCTTATGACAACGGGGAATGTGATTGTATAATTGGCATTGGCGGTGGCGCAGCCATAGATGTAGCACGTGCCATATTATTGCGGATTAATCACCGTGAGGACTTGTTTAAATACGATGATCTGATCGGCGGAGATGTATTTGTCACAAATGATGTACCTCCCTTTATAACCATACCTACTACATCAGGGACGGGGAGCGAGGTAGGCCGCTCGGCGATTATCGCAGATGACGAAACACATCAGAAGAAAATTCTTTTCTCCCCCAAATTACTTGCTAAAATAGTATTTGCAGACCCTCTGCTTACGATGGATCTGCCCCCGTTTATTACTGCCGCCACCGGTATGGATGCATTAACCCACAATATGGAAGCCTTCCTGGCAAAAAACTATCATCCACTTTGTGATGGCATCGCACTCGAAGGGATGCGTCTGATCGCTCATTCAATCGAAAATGCTGTTAAAAATCCCGATGTCGAATCCCGTTCGAACATGCTGCTTGCTTCAATGATGGGTGCCATAGCCTTCCAAAAAGGTTTAGGCGTCGTTCATTCACTTGCGCATCCATTGTCAAGCCTTCTCGATACACACCATGGTTTGGCAAATGCCGTAAATCTGCCTTACGGTATGCAATACAACATCGCAGGATTTGAGGATCGGTTTGTGCGCATGGCGCATGCTCTGGGAGTTAAAAATGAATCGGGAGAGGGTGTTGTAGAATATCTGTTCAACCTCAACGACCGCTTGGGAATCCCCAAAACTCTTGGTGGCATTGGGGTCAAACAGGAACATATTGAAACTCTTGCCGATCTTGCATTTGCTGATTTTGCACATCCCAATAATCCTAAACCGGTAAGCCGCGAAGACTTCAAAACACTATATCAATCTGCATTATAGCTTGTGAATAATACAATTAAAATAGGTGTCAGTTTCTCAGAAACAAAATATCCCAATTACCCTGCATGGATCCTTGATAACGACCGCGGCATTGAGATTATTGAACTCTCCTGGGAAAAACAAAATCAGGACGATCTTCAAAATTGTCACGGTTTACTTCTTACCGGCGGAATCGATATGGACCCCTCAATTTATTTTCCAGAGTTAACTGAATATCCCAATCGCCCTGAAGAATGGAACAAAATCAGGGACCGGTTCGAACTGGATTTGTTTGCAAAGGCACAATTGATGTTGATGCCTGTTCTGGGTATTTGCCGTGGATTACAGCTGATTAATATTGCATTGGGAGGAACCCTTATTCCTGATCTTGAGGAGGCAGGGAAACAAAATCACAGGAATATGGATGGCGTGGATTATGTTCATCCGGTAAGCCTTTCGAATGGGACCTTGCTTACAGAAGTTTGTAAGATCCCCAAAGCCCTGGCAAATAGCGCTCATCACCAGTCAATTGAAAAGGTTGCAGAGACATTGATTATAAACTGCTTTTCAGATGATGGTGTCCCTGAAGGAATTGAATGGAAGGATAAAAATGGACGTTGTGCGATGCTTTGTGTACAATGGCATCCTGAGAGAATCCAAAATAAAGAGTTTAATCCGCTTTCAGAAAATATCAGGGAATGGTTTTTTGAGGAAGCTATAAAATTTAAAAAATGAATATCATAAACCCGGCAACTCACGAAATTATAACAACTGTTGTTGCAGATGATCAATTAAGTATTGACAAAAAAATCACTGAAGCACGTTCCGGACAAAAGAATTGGTGCAAAGTGCCAATTGATGAACGTGTCGCAATCCTGCAGAAATTCGCTGCACTTCTTCAGACAAACATACAGTCATGCGCTGAGATCCTCAGCAACGAAGTAGGTAAACCATTACAGCAGGCGAAGAATGAGGTCAATGGCGCCTGTGCCCGTACCGAATGGCTGACAGCAAACGCTAAGGCTGTCCTGGCTGATGAGTGGATGGTGGAGAGTGGTGCCACACGTGAGAAAATTGTTTACGAACCATTGGGTGTCGTCTGTAACATCTCGGCCTGGAATTACCCATACCTCGTTGGCACAAATGTTTTTGTCCCGGCACTGCTTGCAGGTAATGCGGTGATTTATAAACCATCGGAACTTGCTACATTAACCGGACTTGAAATCGAAAAATATCTCCATGAGGCAGGTGTTCCTTCTGATGTTTTTCAATGTGCAACGGGTGATAAGGAAGTTGGAGAGTTATTGCTGGATGCCGATCTTGACGGTTATTTTTTCACTGGATCGTTCAAGACCGGACAATATATCTATGAGCGAGTAAGCAAAAAGATGAAACCTTGCGGTCTGGAACTGGGAGGAAAAGATCCGCTTTATGTTACGGATGATGTGTCGGATATTACTTCTGTTGCAGCCAACACAGCTGACGGGGCATTTTACAACAATGGACAAAGCTGTTGTTCAGTGGAGCGGATTTATGTTCACGAAAAAGTGTACGACGCCTATGTGACTGAATTTGTGAAAGAGGTAAAATCGTATAAAATTGGAAGTCCAGCGGCCGAGGGTATCTACATAGGTGCCTTAACACGAAAGGAACAACCTGCATTTTTAACTGCTCAGGTTCAGGATGCCTTATCCAAGGGTGCGACATTACTATGTGGCGGTAAACCTTTGGATGGTCCGGGTAATTATTTTGAGCCCACTGTTTTGGTTGATGTGACTCACAATATGGAGGTTATGAAGGAGGAGTCTTTCGGCCCGATCATTGGAATCATGAAGGTTAAGGATGATGCTGAGGCTGTTTCGTTGATGAATGATACGCAATACGGATTGACGGCTGCAGTCTTCTGCAAGGATGAAGCCCGTGCCACCGGTTTGCAGGGTGAATTAAATGCAGGAACTGTCTACTGGAACTGTTGTGACAGGGTTAGCGCAGCACTTCCCTGGAGCGGTCGCAACCACAGTGGTTTTGGCAGTACTCTTTCGCGCGCAGGTCTCCGTGTTTTCACCCAACCCAAGGCATATCATTTAAGAGCCATGTGAGCTGAGGTTGTATCAAAAGTCTTTTTACCGCAGTGCAATGCAGAGAAGGGGCAAAGTTGCGCACAGTATTTTGTTGTAATTTAATGCTTTGCGATCCTCGACGGTTTTCCCGGATCAGATAAAAAAGTTGTGGACATTAATTTTCTTTAATCGATTTGATAGGTACTATTTATATGACAATTTCTTATTCTATTGGATAAAACCTGTTAATAAATGCTTAAAGGTGCAGAGCACCGTTTATATTTGTAGAAAATGCTTTAAAAAAATATTCAAATTAGGTACA